>JAHCJE010000001.1 GCA_026128865.1 Phycisphaeraceae bacterium
TCGATCGTGGACCCGACGCCCGGCGTGACGCGCGACCGGGTGAGCGTGGTGGTGGACCTGCCCTCGCCGGACGGCTCGGAGCCGGAGCGGGCGGTCGAGTTCGTCGATACGGGCGGGTACGGCGTGTACGCGGCCGAGGGGGCGCGGTACGACGAGGTCGGGGCGGACCTGTCGCGCCTGACGCCCGAGATTGAGCGGCAGATTGGCGAGGCCGTGGCGAGCGCGGACCTCGTCCTCTTCGCGGTGGACGTGCAGGCCGGCGTCACGCCGCAGGACGAGGAGATCGGGCGGATGCTGCGCGAGGGGCGGTTCGTCTCGCGGCGGACGGAGAAGCGGCTCGCGCAGAGGCGCGGAGACGCGGAGGGAGATGCAGGCCCCGTCACCCCGTCACTCCGTCACTCCGTTGCTTCGCCCCGCGTCCGCGTGGTGGCGACGAAGGTAGACGGCCCGAGTTGGGAATCGCACGCGCACGAGTTGGCGTCGCTCGGCTTCGGCGAGCCGCTGATGGTGAGCGCGAAGAGCAACTACTTTCGGCGAGACTTCCTGGATGCGTTGTACGGGATGCTCCCGCCGGCGACCGAGGAGGCCGCGCCGCCGCCCGCGGACCTGCGTGTGGCGATCATCGGCAAGCGAAACTCCGGGAAGAGTTCGCTGGTCAACGCGCTGGCGGGCGAGCCGCGGGTGATCGTGTCGGAGATCGCGGGCACGACGCGCGACGCGGTGGACGTCCGGTTCGAGATGGACGGGCGGGCGATCGTGGCGATCGACACGGCCGGGTTGCGCCGCAAGCGGAGTTTCCAGGGGCAGGTGGAGTGGTACGCCTTCGACCGGGCGAAGCGCGCGGTGGAGCGAGCGGACGTGGTGCTGCTCCTCATCGACGCGACCGAGCCGGTGAGCCAGGTGGACCAGCAACTGGCGATGCTGGCGCAGAAGGCGTACAAGCCGGTCGTCATCGTGGTGAACAAGTGGGACCTGGCCGAGGGTCGGCAGGGCGCGAAGGGGCGTCGCGTCACGACCGAGGACTACGAGGAGTACCTCCGCCGCGAACTCAAGGGCCTGACGTTCGCGCCGGTCGCGTTCACGTCCGCGACCGAGAGCAAGAACCTGCGCGGGCTGATCGACGTGGCCTTCGACCTGCACGAGCAGGCCGGGCGGCGCGTGACGACGGGCGAACTGAACCGGCTGGTCCGCGGCATCCTCGACACGCGCGGGCCGACGAGCAAGGTCGGGACGCGGGTCAAGTTGTTCTACGTCGCCCAGGTGCGCACGAACCCGCCGACGATCGCGCTGGTGGTGAACCACCCGGAGCTCTTCACGGCCAACTACGAACGGTTCCTGCTCAACCGATTCCGCGAGGAACTGCCGTTCGAGGAGGTACCGATCCGGCTGCTCGTGCGGGCGCGCAAGCGCGGCGAGCGCGCGGAAGAGCCGGGCGAGAGCGCGGTGGACGCCGCGGTCGAGGCGCGCACGGACGCGGCCGAGTGGTTCGAGGACGAGTGAGGCTCAGCCGCCGAGGAGTTCCCGCATGCGCACGCTCCGGTAGGCGAAGATCCGTTCGAGATCCGGGCGGACGAGGACATCGTGCAGGAGCCTTCCGCCGGGTGCGGCGTGCTCGACGGTGTCGGTGATGCGCGTGCCGCCGCCGGGGACTTGCTCGAAGCGGTGCTCGTGCCACCACCACGCGTACGGGCCGACGGACTGGGCGTCCACGAACCGGTCGGGCGGCTCCCAGGCGAGAATGACGGACTGCCAACGCATCGCAAGCCCGCGCACGCGCAGACGGTAGTCGAGCGCCAGCCCCTCGCGCATCGCGATGGGGGGCGGCGTGAGCACGCGGAACCGAAGCCACGGCGGCGTGAGCGCATCGAGGTTGAACGGGTCTGCGAAGAACGCGAAGACGCGCTCGATGGGGAGAGGCGAGAGCGTCTCGGTGCGGAGCGTGTGCAGGGTGTGTGGGTCGGGTCGGCGCTTTGCGCCGAGCACAGCCGGACGGTCGTGGCCGTGCGCGAGCGAGGCATTGGCGGTCGTGGCGAGCATGGGTCGCTCCTGGCGTGAAAGCCCGACGCAGCGTCTCCGCCGCGCCGGGCCGGGGTCGCTCGATCGGGTCAGGCCATCGCGGGCCGGCGCGATCCGGCGGCGAGGCGCTGCGGCAGGGTGCGGAGGTTCACGGCCTGGAAGACCGCAGAGAGGCCCACGAGGACGTAGACGACGCGTGCGAGCACGGCGGTGTTGCCTCCGAGGAGGAAGGCGACGAGGTCGAACTGGAACGCGCCCCACAGGCCCCAGTTCAGGCCGCCGACGATGATCAGGACGAGACTGACGATGTCGAGTATCTTCACGGTGCTGCTCCTTCCGGGCGTCGGCCCGGCGTTGTTCGGTGTGCCGGTCACTGAGGCAGGATGACGGCGTCGATGACGTGGATCACGCCGTTCGAGGCGTCGATGTCGGTGCGAACGACGCGGACGCCGTCGGCGATGAGCGAGCCGTTGGCGAGATCGAAGACGACCTTGTTGCCCTGGAGCGTGGCGGCCGCGCCGAGCGCGAGGGCCTGAGCGGCGTAGACGCGCCCCGGGATGACGTGGTACTTGAGGATGGAGGCGAGTTTGTCCTTGTTCTCCGGCTTGAGGAGCGATTCGACCGTGCCCGCCGGGAGTTTCGCGAAGGCCTCGTCGGTCGGGGCGAGGACGGTGAAAGGCCCTTCGCCGGCGAGCGCATCGGCGAGTCCCGCAGCCTTGGCGGCGGCCAGCAGCGTGCCGAAGGTGCCCGCCTTCGACGCGATGGCGACGACCGTGCCGTCCGCGGGCAGGATCACGCGATCGATGACGTGGATGATCCCGTTGGAGGCCTCGATGTCCGCGGCGATGACGGCCGCGCCATCGACGCGAACGCCGTCCGTGCCGCGCGTGAACTCGATGCGCTGGCCGTTGAGCGTGGTCGCGCCGCTCAGCCGGGCGACGCGCGACGCCGGGATCGCGCCGGGTACGACGTGGTAGGTGAGAATGCCCGCGAGCGCCGCGCGGTTCTCCGGGCGGAGGAGCGACTCCACCGTCCCAGCGGGGAGTTTCGCGAACGCCTCGTCCGTCGGGGCGAAGACGGTGATCGGACCGGTGGATCGGAGCGCATCGACGAGTCCCGCGGCCTCGGCGGCGGCGAGCAGCGTCGTGAACTTGCCCGCGCCGGCCGCGACGCTCACGATGTCGTCCGCGGCGACGGTGTACGACGCGAGCCGGGCCTGCGGCGGCTGCTCCTTCGTCGTTTCGCAGGCTTGCTGTGTTGAGCACTGGCCCCAGGCCTGTCCGGCCAGGGCGGCGAGAGCGACCAACCCACCGACGATCGACGTGCTGCGGTTCATTCGACCACCTCCTGTTGTCCGGCCGGAGCGACCCGCACGGGCCGTTGCTGACCGGGATTGGGAGCAGTATAAACGGTCAAATCGTCCAAATCAAGCAAATCGTTCGACATCGGGCCAGAATATCGGTACACTTCCCGTCGGTGGTTCAGAGAGGGACTGCCGGGACCGGTCTGGACGATCTGTAAACGCGTGTACATTAAGGACTTGACCGATGGAGGCGACGCAGACCCTGCTATCCCCAAACGACTTGGCCCGCGCGATCGGGGTGAGCGAATCGTCCCTGAAGCGGTGGGTGGATCGGGGCGAGATCAGGGCCGTTCGGACTTTGGGCGGTCATCGGCGCATCCCGCTGGAGGAAGCGGTTCGTTTCATCCGGCATTCGCGGCACCCGGTGGTGGACCCCGCGGTGCTGGGCATGGCGGAGGCCTCGGGGCATGCCGGCCGGGTGGAGGGGTCCGGCTGGCGTGCCCTCGCCGAGGCGCTGAGGGCGGATGATCACGCGCCGGCTCGGGGGATGCTGCTCGCGGCGTACCTCTTGGGCACACCCATCGCTCGCATCGCGGATGAGTTGATCCACCCGGCGATGGAGGAGTTGGGCGGGCTGTGGAAGCACGGCTCGGCGGGGATCATGGTCGAGCACCGCGCGACGGACACCTGCATCCAGACCGTGAGCCAGATTCGGTCCCTGATCCGAACGCCTGAGGGCGCGCCGGTGGCGGTGGGGGGAGGCGCACCGGGCGATCCTTATGTGCTCGGCTCGCTGACGGCCGCGGCGACGCTGGCCGAAGAGGGGTTCCGCGCGGTGAACCTCGGCCCGGACACGCCGCTGGACGTGCTGGCCGCGGCGGCGCGGGAGTACCGCGCGTCGCTCGTGTGGCTGAGCCTGTCGTCGCAGGGTCGCTCGCGCCCGAGCGGACGGGAACTGGCGGCGTTCGCGCACGCGGTGTCGGAGGGGGGGGCGAAGGTCGCGCTGGGCGGCCGCGCCATGCCCCCACTGCCCACCCCGGGCATGCCGGGCTTGTTCGTGGGCAAGTCGATGAGCGAACTGGCGGCGTTCGCGGCCGGTGTGCGCGCGGCGGCCGCGCTTGGCGCATGACGCTCGCTCAGAGCATCTCGACCAGGTTCAGCCTGAGCCAGTCGTTCTCGGCGTGGCGGACGAAGGCGACGGGCGCGCCGTCGTCGGTCCGTGCTGCAAGAGTGCGGGCGTGCGGGCCGGAGCCGTGCGGGTCGGCGGCGTGGCCTCGGGCGGGGTCTTCGGCTCCCGCGCTCTGGACGATCTCGGCGCGCCAGGTCTGGTTGGCGACGCTCCAGGTGTAGACGACTGTGGCGCCGCTCTCGCCGACGCCCACGAAGTTCAGCGAGCCTTCGACGGTGTTGTGCCAGGAGTCGATGGCTGCGTCGAGCAAGAAGCGGGTCGCGCCGAGGCCGATGAAGTCGGTGCGCCAGTTGCCGTGCCCGAGTTCCGGCGCCCACCAGAGGGTGAACAGTTCGCCGTCGTCGTTGAGGCCGGTGATGTTGAAGGCGTTCCACGCGGTGATGAAGGCGGTCACGGCGCGGAAGGGCGGGACATTGCCGATCCACTCGCTGAGGTTGGTGATGACCCAGCCGTTCGTCTCGTGGCTGTTCCAGATGGCCCAGGCGTCGCCGTGCTCGTCGATGCCGATGATGTTGTGCCCGCCCCACGGGGTGGCATACGCGCCGATGGCGCCGACGAGCATCGGGGTGGGCAGGCCCTTGGGGCGGAGTTGAGATTCATAGAGGTTGTCGAATCTGGTGAGCGACGACCCCGAGCCGACGGTCTCGGCGATTTCGCCGTAGATCACGACCTCGCCCGCCTCGGTTCGCGTGGCCACGATGACGAGGCCATCCGGGCGGATCAAGACCGCGTTGTCGGTGGTATAGAAAGAAACGGTCTGCGTGGCCCAATACCGGGCACCGTCGGGCCGATCGCGGTGGCTCGTCACGTGCGCGCCCTGGAGGAAGAAATGGGTCTCGCCGTCGAGAGGCCCGATCCACGCGACTCCGCCGCCGAATGGCTCTCGGGTCGGCAGGTTTCGGGCGGTCCACGCGCGCCACTCGTCGCCGGGGAGTTGTTCGAGGATCGTGATGCCGCCGACTTCGTTGACGAACGCGCTCCAGGTCGAACCCGGACCGGAGAGAACAACGGGCGACGCGAAGGTCGCGACTCGAAGGAGCCGCTCGTCGATGCCGGGCGAGTAGTGCCGGAGGCCGCCGGGCAGGTTCCAGCCGCCCCAGCCGACGACGAAGCCTCCGTCCGGCGTCAACCGATTGACGCTGCTGATCCGGCCGGGCAGCATCTCGTGGTCCGGCCCGCCGAGGACGTGCTCCTCGAGCACGCCGTTGAACCCGAGCGCGGGGTCGAACAGCCGCAAGTCCCCCTCGCTCCATGAGGCCGGGTGCGGCTGGAAGAGCGGGCTTGTGAGTCTGGTTCTGATCCAGAGGACGCGGCCGTCGCCGTCGATGTCCACCGGGCGGATCGTGACGGGGTGCTCGGCATCGACGGTGAAGAGCGGTGTGACGACGCCGTCGAGAGAGCGAACCGCGACCTCGCGCGTGTCGAAGAGGACGCCGACGATGCGGCCGTCGGCGGTGATGCCGCCGGGGTTCTGGAGGTCGGGGATGAGTTCGACGCCCGTGCCGGGCCGCCACAGGGCGGTGGTGTAGAAGGGTTCGCCGGTGCCGATGTCGAGGCTGTCGTAACGTCGCCCGAGGATGCCCGCCTCGCTCGCGGCGACGAAGGTGCCGGTCCAGAGGTACTCGGCCGTGTCGCCGTGGATACGCCAGACGGAGTGCCCCGCGGGTGTGTGCGCTGTGGCCTCGTCGAGGCGGCCGACGATCACGCCGCCGTCCGGTGCGAGGCCGAGGGCGCGCATATCCGGCGTGAAGATCATGCCGTCGGGCGCTCCGTCGAAGTGTGCAACGGTCTCACCGACGTTGATCCAGTCGCTTCCGAGCGCGAGGAAGGCCGCTTCGGTTCGGTTGCCGTCCGGGAACACCGACGCGCTTGCGAGCACCGCGCCGTCATCGCCGACCTCGACAATCCGAAAGAACTCCACAGGCGTCTGCGATGGCGCGGGGTAGCGTGTCAGCCCGCCGGGCCCGAACAGGAAGAGCGCGTCGACGGACGGCCTGCGAAATGCGATCCACTCAAGGTTGCGCGAGAGGCCGTTGATCAGGATTTCGGGCGAGGGATCGACCCGCAGGATCGCCTCCACGGTTCCGCCCGTTTCGGCGGGCACGTCCGCTCCGGGGAACCGGGGCGTGCCATCGCCGACGAGCAGGTCGGAAAACTCATGCCCAGTGAGGCGGGCGAAAGCGACGCTCGCGCCGAAGTTCGGTCGGTCGGGGGCGCGGACGGCGTGCGCGAGTCCGATGTTCATCCGTGGGACGAGGAGTTCGTCTGCCAAGAGCGTGAAAACGCTGACCAGCCCTCCGTTCGCGCCCGGCGAGCCGATGGCGAGCAGAGGATGGCCTTCGAACACGTTGCTTCGGTCCATGTGCGCGATCGCGTAGCCGAACAGGCCGTCGGACTCCTTGCCGGCGAGGGTGGTGAAGGGCACGCCTTCCCAGTCGAACACGGTCACCGTACCGGCCGCGCGGACGAGTCGGACGCCGTTGACGACGACATCGTCGAGCGGCGCGCCGACGGCAAGATGGAACGCCTCCGGCCCGAAGACGCTGAAGGCGTGCAGGGCGAAGCCGAAGAGACCGCCCGGCGTGCTGCCGTACTTGGCATGGACCGGCGCGCCTTCGGGGGTGATGCGCAGGATGCGTCCGGCATCGGAACCCGCGTCGCCGTCGTACGCCGGCGCTCCGATCGCCAACTCAACGCCTTCGACACCTGGTCCCGCGGCGACGGCCCAGCCGAAGCGCTCGCCCGGCTGCTCGCCATCGAAGGTGCGGATGAGAGAGCCGTCGCTGCCGGAGAGAAGATACACGCGGCCCGCGCCGGTCGCTCCGTCGAACGGCGCGCCGACGAGCAGGTCGGGGAGGCCGTCGTCGTTGGTGTCGCTCGTGCCGACGACGCTGGCGCCGAATCCCGCGCCCGCGAGCGCGCCGAGACTCTCGCCGGCGACGGTGAGGATGACGAGGCTTGTCGAACCGGAGCGGACCTCGACCCGGCCCGGGCTGTCGCCGACGCCCGGTGCGCCGATGATGAGGTCGTCCGTTCCGTCGTCGTCGAGGTCGGCGATACGGGCGAGGGCGACCCCGAAGCCGCCGGATGTGCCGGTCGCGCTCCAGAGCGGAGTCGCACCGCCCGCGCCGGAGTAGACGGCCACAAAGCCGGGGATGGAGTGCGTGCCTGGGGCGGAGACGGCGTAGTCGTCGATGCCGTCGCCGTTCACGTCGCCGAGCACGGCGATCGCCCAGCCGAAGCCCGCGACCTCGACGCCGTCTGGCGCGCCGAAGGGCGCGGAGCGTGCGGCGAGGAACCGCTCCGCGATGTCCTCCTGCGTCCATGCCGCGAGGAGGACGCGGGGTTCGAGACGCTCGGAGGCGAACGCGGTGTGCAGAGCGCGAGCGTCGCGGCGAGTGCGTTGCATGAGGAGCGACCTCCGCGCGGCGAGGCCCGTGGGAGCACGCCGCGGTGGCTGTGCCCGCCGGCGTCGGCGGCGGGTGGCACTGGCGCCCACCCCGTCGGGGCTTGCGGGTCGGCCCGGGCGCGTCGTTGGGTACAGTGTGGCACGGCGGTGGGGGGTGTGTCAAGGGTGCATGCCGGAGTGTGGAGCCGTTCGGCGGGAGATTGCGGTGCCGGGACATGTGGTGCTGATCGTCGTGCTGGTGATCGTGGCGGTGGACCTGATCCTGGTGCCGCTGATCCTGCGGGCGTTTGTGGCGTCGTCGTGGGGGCCGATCTCGGCGCGCTACCCGGCGGTGGAGCCGTTGCCCGACGCCGTGCGCCGGAACTTCCAGAGTTTCAAGGTCGGCATGGCGAACTTCGGGTTCAGCGTGCACGTCGCGGCGGACTCGGCGCACCTGCACCTCATGCCGACGCTGCTGATGCGCTGGTCGGGCATGAAGCCCGCGAGCGTGCCGTGGCGGGCGGTTCGGGCGGAGGGTCGTCCGGGCCGGATGTACGCGAAGGTGCGGATCGACGGGCAGTCGCAGGTGGTGACGGGGCCGGCGTGGGCGCTGTCGCTGGCGGGGGAGGGAGGCGCACCCGCGACGCACGGCGAGGACGGCACCTGATCGGCGTGGGCGGTACGCTTCGCGCGTGGGATTGAGAATCCTCCACATCTCAACGCGTCTGATTCTTGGCGGCTCGCAGGAGAACACCGTGCTCTCGTGCGAGGGGCAGGCGCGGCTGGGTCACGAGGTGCACCTGGCCTTCGGGCCGATCTACGGGCCGGAGGGATCGCTCCTCGGGCGCGTCGAGGCGTTCAACGAGCGGTGCGCGCGCGGCGAGGAGCGGACGGCGTCGGGAGAGGCGTGCCGGCCGATCGGCGTGCACGTCGTGCCGAACCTCGTGCGGGAGGTGCGACCGATCGCCGACGCGCGGTGCTACGGCGATTTGAAGCGGCTGATCGCTTCGCTGCGGCCGGACGTGGTGCACACGCACTCGTCCAAGGCGGGCATCCTGGGGAGAGCGGCGGCGTGGGCCGCGGGGCGGGTGAGAAATGGGCAAATGGCAAATAAGCAAGTGGCAAATGAGGAGTTAGCAAGTCCGGGAATGGGAAGGGGAGAGCGAGGAGAGCAAAGAGGAACGTGCGGTGTCATTTGCCACACCATTCACGGGCCGCCGTTCATGCCGGTGGAGGGGTCGCCGGTGCGCAGGGCGAAGGTGCGGATGGCGAACCTGATGTACGTGCTCGCCGAGCGGTACGCCGCGCGACGGTGCGACGTGATCATCTCTGTCGCCGACGCGATGACCGCGCTCTTCCTCTCGCACCGGATCGGCCGCCCGGAGCAGTACGTGACGGTGCGGTCGGGGATGGAGGTCGAGTCGTTCCTGCACGCGCGGCCCGGAGAGACGCGCGAGGAGGTCCGGCGCGAACTCGGCCTCGCGCCGGGCGACTTCGTGATCGGTACCGTCGCCCGCCTCGCGGAGCACAAGGGGCACGATGACATTCTCGACGCGCTGGGCGACGACCTGCGCGCGCACCCCGACTGGAAGTTGCTCTGGGTCGGCGACGGGTGGTGGCGGGATCGGCTGCTGGCGCGCGTCGAGGCGATGGGGCTGCGCGACCGCGTCGTCACGACCGGCCTGGTGCCGCAGGAGCGCGCGCCCGCGATGATGCGGGCGATGGACCTGCTGGTGCACCCGTCCTCCCGCGAGGGGCTGCCGCGGACGGTGCCGCAGGCGCTGCTGTGCGGCGTCGCGCCGGTGGCGTACGACGTGGACGGGACGCGGGAGGTCTGCCGCCCTGGCGAGACGGGGGTGCTCGTGCCGCTGCGCGATCTCGGTGCGCTGCGGTCCGGTGTCGTGCGGCTGCACGAGCATCCCGAGGAGCGGCGCGCGCTGGCGGAGCGCGGGCGAGAGTTCTGTCGCGTGGAGTTCAGCGCAGAACAGATGGTCGAGGAGCTGGAGCGGGTGTATGCACGGATGGGTGCGGCTGGGCGAGGGGGTCCGTCGGGAATGCCGTGACGGTCCGGGTTGGCGTGCTGCCGTTCGTAGTCACAGTGTGGTACATACGACTATCGAAACCGTCGCTCCCTACGATCCGCCATGAGCCAGACCTCGTTGCGTGACCAGATCGCCGCGGAACTCTCCGAACTCGTGGCGATCCGCCATGACCTGCACCGCTACCCGGAGCTGAGCTACGAGGAAGAGCGCACGAGCGGTGTTGTGCAGCGAGAACTGAAGGCCGCGGGCGTGACCTTCAAGGCGGGCGTGGCCCGGACTGGCGTGGTGGCGCACCTGCCGGCGACGGAACGCACCGCCAGGCCCGCAGTCGCGCTCCGAGCGGACATGGACGCGCTCCCGATCGTCGAGGCGACGGGCCGGCCCTACGCGTCCTGCCGCCCCGGCGTGATGCACGCCTGCGGGCACGACGGGCACACGACGATCCTGATCGGCGTGGCGCGGGCGCTGAGCCGCATGGCGCGTCGCCCGAACCCGGTGACGTTCCTCTTCCAGCCCGCGGAGGAAGGAGGGGCCGGCGGCGAGCGGATGTGCGACGAGGGCGCGCTGCTGGGCGACGAGGGGGGGGGCCTGGGCGCTCGCGTGGGGTCGATCTTCGGGCTGCACGGCTGGCCGCAGTTGCCGCTGGGCGTCGTGGCGACGCGACCCGGCCCGCTGCTGGCGGCGACGGACGACTTCGTGGTGAAGGTCCGCGGCGTGGGCGGGCACGCGGCGTTCCCGCACCTGGCCCGCGACCCGGTGGTGGCGGCGGCGCACGTCGTCACCGCCCTCCAGACGCTCGCCTCGCGCAACGCCAGCCCGCTGGACTCGGTCGTCTGCACCGTCGGGCGCATCGCGGGCGGGAGCGCGAACAACGTCATCCCGCCGGAGGTCGAACTGGTCGGCACGGTGCGCACGCTGCGGGCCGAGACGCGGCGCCTGGCCCGCGAGCGGTTCTTCGGCATCGCCGAGGCGACGGCGGCGGCGTTCGGGTGCCGGGCCGAGATCGACTGGCAGGACGGGTACCCCGCCACGGTGAACGACGCCGCGCTGACAGAGCGGTTCTTCGCGGTGGCCCGCGACGGGCTGGGGTCGGAGCGCGTCGCGGTCGCGCCCGAGCCGGTGATGGGCGGCGAGGACTTCAGTTACTACGGTCGGCACGTGCCCGCGTGCTTTTTCATGCTGGGGCTGCTCGCGCCCGGCGCGGACCCGGCCGCCGTGCCGCTGCTGCACCAGCCGGAGTTCGACTTCAACGACGGGGCGATCGCGACCGGCGTCGAGATGATGTGCCGGCTCGCGCTGGTGGAGTGAGGGGCGTTACGCGCCGGGCGCCCCGCCCGGCGTCTCGGCGTTGATCTCATCGAGCAGCGCCACGGCGCGGCGGAGGTGCGGGATGACGATCGAGCCGCCGACGATCAGGCCGATGCCGAGGACGTCCCAGATCTCGCGGTCGGAGACGCCTTCTTCCTTGCAGCGGATGACGTGGTAGGCGATGCAGTCGTCGCAGCGGAGGACGAGGGAGGCGGCGAGGCCGGCGATCTCCTTCGTGCGGGCGTCGAGCGCGCCGGGCTTGTAGGCCTGCGTGTCGAGGCCGAAGAAGCGGTTGATGACCGTGTCCTTCTGCTCGAAGATGCGTGCGTTCATCTTCTCGCGGAAGGCGCGGAACTCCGCGAGCCTGCTCTGGTCGCTCATGGCGTGCCCCGGTTGGGTGTGCGTGCGAATCGCCCGAAGGCTACGGGCGGTCGGGGGGCGTGGCGACGCGGAGTGTGTGGTCCGCGCCGAAGACGGACCCGGGGACGGGCGGCAGGCCGAGCAGGCTCAGGGCGAGGTTGGCGGCGTCGGCGTTGCGGACGGGCTGCGGGTCGGCGTCGGCGTCGGGGCGGGCGAGGCCGGGGTCGCGGCGGGTGCCGGCGTTGAGTTCGTAGAGGTCGGCGTGCGGGGCGTCGTCGCCGGTCCAGACGAAGAAGGGGATGACGTAGTTGATCCACATGTGGGCGCGCAGGTGGCTCTTGAAGGGCGCGCCCCCGCCGTGGTCGGTTGTCAGGATGATCGCGGTGCGGCCGGCGAGGCCTTCGAGCGTGCGGGCGGCGTCGAGCAGGCGCGCGATCTGGGCGTCGGTCTCGCGGACGCTTCGCAGGTACGGGCTGCCTTCGGTCATGTCCCAGCCGTGGTCGTGCCCGACGGCGTCGGTGTGGGAGAAGTGGACGAAGAGGAGCGACCGCTCGCCTGCGTGGCGGGCGAGAAAGGCGAGGGCGTCGTCGCAGACGCCCTCGATGGTCTTCGAGCGGTAGTAATGTTCGAGTGTGGCGCGGTTCTCGATGTCGCCGGAGGGGGGGTGCTCTCGTCGCCCTCGTGTGCGCCCCAACTGCGGGCGTAGAGGATGAACTTGGATTTGTTGGCGATGAGGCCTGTGCGTACGGAGGCCGCCGCGGCGGCGTCGAAGGTACCGGCGACGTACTCGCCCTTGCGGGTGTGCAGGGTTTCGCCCTCGGGCGGATCGCCGTTGTCGGTCCAGCCGTGCCCGCGCTCGCCGAGGGTCGGACGGCCGGTGAGCATGGCGGTGTGGTTGGGGAGGGTGATGGTGTAGTCCGGGTCGGTGCGGGCGTTGAGCGTGCTGGAGGCTGCCATGAGCCGGTGGAGTGCGGGCGCCTGTCGCGGCGTGAGGATGAGCATCGCGTCGCTGCGCAGGCCGTCCACGGAGATGACGATCACGTGGTCGAAGCCGTCGGCGTGGCGCTCGCCCTGCGCGGCGACGTTGGGCGCATTGCCAAGGTAGGACGCGATGCCGAGACACACGCAAGCAACGATTTTGACGGTTCGCACCATGGACTGCCCTCGCTCGTGGCGGATGGTACATCCTCCGATGGGCCACGACCGCGGCGCGAGTGTTGGCTCTTTGTAAAATGTGTCGTCGGAAGGGGCCTGGCAGCGCCGCTCGCGGGAGGTAATCGATGGATCATGCCGACGTGCGAGTCCCGGCCTCGGCGAGCAGACGGACGACCTCGTCGTCGGTGGTCTGGGCGAAGTCGTCGTAGTGCTGGCCGACGGCGTAGAAGTCGATCGGAGCGGCGAGCGCGATGACCTCGTCCGCGTCGCGGGCGAGGGCGCGCACGGCGTCGGGGGAGGCGACGGGCACGGCGAGCACGACGCGGGCCGCGCCTGCGCGGCGGGCGGCGCGGAGGGCAACGAGCGCGGTCGAGCCGGTGGCGACGCCGTCGTCCACGATGATGGTGGTGCGCCCGGCGATGGGGACGGCGGGGCGTCCTGCGCGGTAGAGGGCCTCGCGCCGGCGCACCTCGTCGAGTTGCCGCTGCGATTCGGCCCGCAGGTACGCCTCCGGCGCGCCGGTCTCGCGGAGGGTGCGCGGGTCGAGGTGGACGTGCTCGCCGCCCATTTCGCAGACCGCGCCGAGGGCCAGTTCGGGGGATCGCGGGGCGGGGATCTTGCGGACGACGATGACGTCGAGTGGGGCGTGGAGCGCGGCGGCGACCTGCGCGCCGACGACCACGCCGCCGCGCGGCAGGGCGAGCACGACGGGCGACTCGCCGGCGAAGCGGGCGAGTTCGCGGGCGAGTGCGCGCCCCGCGTCGCGCCGGTCGCTGAATCGCATCAGCCTGCCTCCCCGGCGCGCACGAGGTGGCTTGTGAACCAGTCGCACGCGAGCGAAGCGACGGTCTCGATCGTGCCCGGCTCGTCGAAGAGGTGCGTCGCGCGGGGGACGATCTCCAGGCGTTTCTCGCAGTGGAGCGAGGCGTAGGCGATCTCGTTGAGTGGGATGCAGGCGTCGTCGAGCGAGCCGACGATGAGGAGCGTGGGGGCGCGAACGCGTGCGAGGGCGTGGCCCGCGAGGTCGGGGCGGCCGCCGCGCGAGACGACCGCGCCGACGCGGCGCTCCTCGGCGGCGGCGATGAGCGCGGCGGCAGCGCCGGTGCTCGCGCCGAAGAGGCCGACGGGGAGCGTGGCGGTGAGGCGGAGCCAGCGCGCCCAGTCGATCGCGCCGCGGAGGCGGAGCGCGAGCATGCCGACGTCGAAGACGAGGCGCCGGTGCTCGGCCTCGGCGGGCGTGAGCAGGTCGAAGAGGAGCGTGGCGAGGCCGGCGTCGCTGAGCGTGCCCGCGACCACGGCGTTGCGCGGGCTGAGGCGCGAACTGCCGCTGCCGTGCGCGAAGATCACGAGTGCGCCCGCGCCGTCGGGAACCGTGAGCAGCCCCGGCAGTTCGGCATCCGGCGTCCGGACGTAGACGTCCTCGACGGCCATGGCGCGGCCTCCGGGGGCATGGTACACCGCGGGTCAGGCGGCCGCGCTCGTCGTGGTGGCGCGGTGGAGAACCACGGGCGCGGCCAGGCCGGGGACGAGCCACGGACTGACCACGCGCCGCCCGCTTGTTTCGAGCGTCTCCGCCGCGTCGAGCATCGGGCCTGGGGAGAGGGTGCCGATCACGATCGCCTCGGCGTCGGCGTGCGGATCGATGGTGCGCACGCCGAGTTCGTCGAGCGCGCGGCGCACCACCCACTCGTTGCGGCCCGGCTCCGCGATGCTCGCGGTGCGGAAGGGGCGGGCGGCGAAGGCAGCCTGCAGGGCCTCGCGGGCGTGCGTCAGGCCGATGAAGCGGTCCCAGATCGGCACGGGCATCGGCGTGCGCCGCTGGAAGGCGATCGAGCGGCGCAGGTCGCGCAGGCCCTCGGCATATCCCGCCTCGGCACGCTCCTTGCAAGCGATGGCGCGGTAGCGCGTTCGGATGCGGCGCAGGTCGGCGCGGCGTTCGTGCTCGGGGGCGTAGCGCTGCGTGACCCAGGCGGTGTTGCGCACGAGTCGGGCGAGGATGACGTTCATGTCGCGCCCCTCGTCGGTCTTGTGGTGCTGCACGCGGAAGGCGGGGTCGAACTCGACACGGGCGCCGGCGAGCAGGAGCCGGGCGGCGAGGTCGTACTCCTCGGCGTAGTAGTGGAAGCGGTGGTCGTAGCCGCCGGCGCGCAGGAAGGCGTCGCGCCGGATCGCCACGCCGCAGCCGATGAAGACCTCGGGCAGCCCGCCGGACTCGCGGCGCGCGAGCGCGGGCAGGTGGATGTCGGCCATGACGGCGGCGGTGTCGGCTTCGCGGGCGGCGAGCGAGCGGGCGAGCGAGTCGAGGTCCGTGCCGGGGTCGGGGTGCGAATCGTCGTCGAGCATGACGATCCAGGGCGAGGAGGCGGCGCGGACGCCGGCGTTGCGGGCGGCCGCGCCCTCGTTTCGGGGGCGCACGAGCACGACGACGCTCAGGCCGTTGGCGAGCGTGCGGGGCGCGCGGATGGGCTGAGCGGAGTCGTTGTCGGCGATCACGACCTCGCCGCCGGCGCTCGGGGGGGGGAAGGCGCCGAGCGCGTCGAGCGTGGACAGCAGGCGGGCGTGGCGGTCGCGCGTGGGGAGGACGAAGGAGAGAGGGAGTGACGGAGTGGTCCGGGTCGCGCTGTGCATGTTCCGCTCCGATCCCTTCGAGTTCTTTGCGCCCTTCGCGTTTGATCACTTCCGCTTCACGACGCCGCGCGAACTCGGCCCGTGACCACGCGGACGGCGTCCGTGCCGGCCCAGGCGAGGCGTGCGGCGAGGAGGCGTGTGACGGACTGCCGCAGGTCGCTGAGGGCGAGGGGGGGGTTGCCGAGCCGCTGGGCGTGTACGGCGGCGGCGGCCGAGCCGAGGAACGCCGCGCCGATGAGCGGCGCGCCGGCGCAGAGCGCGAGCGTGGCGGTGGTGAGCAGGGCGTCGCCGCAGCCGAGCGCGTCGATGGCGTGGGGCGTCATGGCGGGGACGTGCTCGCCGCGGACGCGCGGGCGGTAGGGGTCGCCGCCGGGCGTCTCGGCGTCGGGGAGGCGATCGAACGCGATCAGCCCCTCCGGCCCCATGGTGACGATGGCGGCGCGGGTGCGCGTCTCTTGCAGCAGACGCCACGCGGCGACGGGCAGGCCCTCGTCGTGCACGGCGTAGGCGTCGCGCAGTTCGGCCTCGCTCGGGCAGGCGAGGTCGAGGCGGCGCATCGAGCGCAGCGCGTGGCGACGCCCACTGACGTCGCCGGCGAGTACACCGGCGAGCGGACGGAGGGATCGGCACAGCCGCCGGACCATCGGCGGCGTGAGCAGACCGAGGCCGAAGTCGGCGATGATGGCCGCGTCGCACCCGCCGGACTCTGCCGCGGCCTCGGTGGCGAGGTTGAGCAGGGCGTCGTGCTGGCGAGCGTCGAGCGTGGGCTGCGGCACGAGGTCGAGTTTCATCACCTTCTGCACGCCGACGAGGAAGCGCTGCTTCTCGGCGATGGGGGCGTCGGCGTCGATGGACCGGACCTCGACCCCCTCGGCTTCGAGACGGACGCGCAGTTCTTGCGCTATCGGATTGTCGCGCGGCAGGACGGTCACGAGGGTTGGTCTCGCGCCGAGGGCGGCGGCGTGCCTGGCAATCACGGCCGCGCCGCCGTCGTAGGTGCGGCGCTCGACGGGGCGGAGCGTCATCACCGGACTCTCGCCGGCGACTTCGGGTCGGTCGCAGAAGACGTAGGTGTCGAGGATGGTCTCCCCCACCACCACGAGCCGCCTGTCGCGCCAGCCGGACATCAGGCCCGTGAGCGCGGCGACATCGAGTTCGGGGCGTGAAAAGAGTTGGGCGAGCCGCCCTTGGAACGGGTCGGCGGAGGCGGCGAGGGCCTCGATCAGGGCCGTCGAACTGAAGACCACGTCGCCGGACGTGAAGACGACGCGCCCGCCCGCCCGCTCGACCGCGTCGCGCTCGGCGCGGAAGCGGGGGTCGTCGTTGAACTCGTACTCGCGGCCCTTGACGTAGACGTCTGGCTGCACGGCGGCGAGGAGGGGCTCCGCGGTGGCGTGCGGGTCCACGTATACCCAGTCCACGCAGTCGAGTTCGGCGAGGTTCTCGGCGCGGAGTTCCTGCGGGATCAGCGGGCGGGCCGCGCCCTTGGAGACACCCGAGTCGCCGGTGATGGAGACAAGGAGCACGTCGCCCAGGGCGCGGGCGGAGCGGAGGTGGCGCACGTGCCCGGGATGCACGATGTCGAAGCAGCCGTGGCAGTGGACGAGCCGGCGCCCGGCGGCGCGGAGGGCCTGGCGGCGCGCGAGGAGTTCTTCGCGCGTGAGGCCCTTGTGGGGGGGGCGGGGGGAAAGGCGGGGCGTGGCGTCGCGCATCGGGGCGTGTATCGGCCGGGCGTGGGGGATCGGGCCAACCTGGCGCGGCGGCGCGGAAACTGCGTCCGGCCGGCAGGGCGGGTCGATAGACGCCTGATGCCGCCCGATCCGACCTCGGCCCGCCTCACACGCAACGATGTCATCGCGCTGGGGCGGAGCGGACGCCCGTGGGAGTTTCTCCCGATCGCTCTCCAGGCGCTCGACGTCGTGGCGTCCGATGCGGGCATCAGATTTCTGGCAGCGGCGAACTTCGCGCGCCTCGGGCTGGTAACGCCCGCCCGCGAGATGCTGGACGCCCTGCCGGAGCCGGCCCAGGGCGACGCGGACGTGGCGGGCCTGCGGCGGGCGATGGAGTCGCTGCCGGACGACCGGGTGCCGCACGAGGAGCGGCTGGCGACCTGCCGGGCGAACGCGGCGGCGGTGCGCGGGACGGACCTGGCGGGTGCGCTGGACGAGTGGGCGCGATCGCTGCCGCGCTGGGAGTGCTTCCGGGCCATCGACGGCAACATCGTGCGGCGGCTACGCGACGCGCGCGGGGCGTCGGCGTGGGTCGGGCTGAGCGACCAGCGTTCGGTTGCGGCGCGGTTCGCGGAAGTGCAGTTGTCGAATCTCGGGACGTTCCCGCGTCCGCTCGCGGTGGAGGGGATGGACCCGCCGTGGGTCTTCATGGCGGTGTGCGACGGGACGCCGGCGAACGTGGTCGGCTATCGGCCGCGCGTGTGCGTGCTCCAGGCGGACCCGGCGGAACTGCTCGACGGGCTGTCGGTGTGCGACATGCGCGAGCGGCTGAGCGACCCGCGCGTGACGGTGTACGCGGGTGCGGACGGGGTGGCGCGGTTCGAGCGCGAGGCGGGGGAGCGGCTGGAGGTGCAGGTGGTGCCCGCGTTCGTGCCGTTGCAGGTCGTGCGCACGCGGTTCGCCGAGGCGCCGACGGAGGCGTTCGCGCGGCTGACGCGGGCGCAGGCGGCGGCGTTCGAGCGCGTACGGGACGAGGTCGAGGGCATGTACGCCGGGCGCGACGTGGCGTGGTGGGCGCGGCGCTGGGGCGAAACCCGAGGGGGGGGGCGGCCGCTGCGCGTGCTCATCCCGACGAGCCGGTACACGACGTTCGTGCGCCACGCGGCCGAGGGGCTGGCGCGGTGCCTGTGCAACGAGGGGTGCCGGGTCGAGGTGCTGACGGAGCCGGATGCGTGCTCGGTCCTGACGACGGTGGGCGTGCTGCGGGCGGTGCGCGACCTGGAGCCGGACCTGATCGTCATCATCAACTACACGCGGTCGTCGTCGTACGACGGACTGTTGCCGGCGAACGTGCCGCTGGTCTGCTGGGTGCAGGACGCGCTGGGGCACCTGTTCGACCGTCGGGTGGGGGAGGCGATGGGGCCGCTGGACTTCGTGGCGGGGCACGTGCATGCGAGTTTCGTCGAGAAGTTCGGGTATCCGCGCGAGCGGACGCTGCCCGCGCCGGTGGCGGCGGACGAGGCGAAGTTCCACTCCGGCCCGATCGAGCCTTCGCTGCTGCGCGAGCACGAGTGCGAGATCGCCTACGCGACGCACCAGAGCGAGCCGCCGGACGCGCTGCATGCGCGGCTCGTGGCGGAGGCGTCCCGCGAGGGCGCGGTGACGACGGGGCTGTTCGAGGCGGCGTGGCCGATGGTGCGCGCGGCGGCGGCGCACCCGCTGGCGGGCAGCCTGGTGCGGTCGCTGCGCCTCATCGCCGAGCGGGCGGTGCGCGAGACCTTCGGACGCGACGACGACCGGCTGGCCGCGCTGCTGCGGCACCGGTACGTGATGCCGATCGCCGAGCGCATCCTGCGGCACCAGGCGGCGCACTGGGCGGCGGAGGTGTGCGCGCGGTGCGGGTGGCGGCTGCACCTCTACGGCAAGGGGTGGGAACGGCACCCGACGCTGCGCGGGTTTGCGCGGGGCGAACTCGAGCACGGCGATGCGCTGCGGGCGTCGTACCGGGCGGCGGTCGCGCACCTGCACGTCTCGCCGGGTGCGATCGTGCACCAGCGGGTGATGGAGTGCGCGCTGTCGGGGGGCGTCGCGCTCTGCCGCATGACGGGGGACGCCGTCGCGCCGCTGCGGGCGCGGGCGAGAGCGGAACTGGTGGCGCGGGGCGCGCGGCCGATCGCGGAGCGCGACGACGCGGTGGGGTTCGCCTGGACGGACAGCCCAGGTGCGCTCGCGACGTGCTCGCTCATGCAGCGCATCGGCATGGAGCCGGGGGCGTGCCTGTGGGTCGGACGCGGCGAACTGGACCGCACGCGGCGCGGCGAGGCGGGCGAGGTCGAGCGCGAGTCGGACCCGGCGTGGCTGCTCGGCGACCCGGCGTCGCTCGGGTTCGCGTCGGCGGACGAACTCGAACGGCGCGTCGGGGCATTCATCGAGCGGCCGGACCTGCGTGCGGCGTGGTCGGCGTTCGTGGCCGGGCGCGTGCGGGCGCGCTGCACACAGGCGGTTTTCGCGCGCCGGATGCTGCGGCTGGTGGCGGACTCGCTGGGAGCGGAGACGGCGCGCGACACAGTGCGCGTCGGAGCGCGCGCGGCATGAGCCGGGCGCCTGCTGTCGTCGGGCTGCATCGGGCGCACCGCGTGAGCGGCGTGACGGTGAGCGGCGCGCGCCTGGCGCGGCTGGCGGCATGCCCGGTGCGGCCGATGATCGTGGGCGCGGGCGTGACGATGCAGGACGCGGGCGCGACGCCGCTGACGGGCGCGCCGGGGTTGTCGCTGTGCGCGTGGCCGCAGGGCGCGGACCCCGCGGCGCAGACGGTCGCGGTGCGTGGCGCGCTCCTGCACGCCGGCGCTCGGGTCGTCGTGCCGAACGATCTCGTGCAGGGGTTCGTCGCATGCTCGCTGTTGCGGCACCGGGGCGTGCGGTGCGCGGCGTGGTGCCACGGCAACGACCTGCTCGCCCGCGACCTCTACGAGCGGTGCCTGCCGCTGGCGGATTCGTGGCGGGCGGTGAGCGGGTCGGTGGCGCGCACGATCGCCCCCACGGGGGGGGGCACGCTGCCGTGCCCGATCGACGTGCCTCCCTCGCCCGCGCCGCCGAACGGGCCTCGTCCGCTGCGGCTGCTCTACGCGGGGTGGCTGGACGGGATGAACAAGCGCGTGCTCGAGCTTGGCGCGCTGGCGGACGGCCTGCACGCGCGGGGGGTGGCGTTCGAGTTGACGGTGGTTGGCGACGGGCCGTCGCGGCAGGGACTGACGGATGTGCTGCGTGGGCACGCGGCGGCGAGGCGGGCGCGGCTCCTCGGCCATGTGCCGCTGGATCGCATGGCGGACCTGCACCGAGCGCACGATGTGCTGGTGCTTGTCAGCCGGAGCGAGGGATGGCCGATCGTCGTGATGGAGGCGATGGCGACGGGCCGCGCGGTGGCTATCACGGCCGGTTGCGGCGGGGCGGCGGAACTCGTGCGCGACGGCGTCGAGGGCGTGCTCGTGCCGGTGGGCGCGATGGACGAGTTGGCCGGGCGGCTGGCTTCGCTCGCGCGGGACCGCGGCGCGCTGGCGCGCATGGGCATCGCGGCGCACGCGGCCGCGCTTCGGTCGCTCGATGCGCGCGTGCTCGGGCCGCGGTTCGCGGCGTTCTTCAAGGAGGCCGCGGGTGCGCCGGACCGCTCGGAGGAGCGCTCGCCCGGCGCGATCGCCTCGCGGTGGGGCCGGATGCTCGGCGCGCTCGAACTGCTCGGAGATTGCCCTGCGCGGTCGCTCAGCGCGCTCGCCAGCGCGTGGCTGGAGGACATGAGTGTTCGCGGCTGGCGGGAGACCGAGGACGGCCTCGAACTGGAGCGCGGAGCGACGCTCGCGATACGCCTGCCGGACCTGCCGACGGCCGCGGACCGGCTGGTGCTGGATGCCGTGGCTCGGCTGACGCGGGGGGGGGTCGGGCGGATCGCGCTCTACGGCGCGGGCCGGCACACGCGGCGCGTGCGCCGGGCGGTGGAGCGTTCGCCCGCGATCGTGGCGATCCTCGACGACCGCGCGGAGGAGGCGGGCGGTCCGCCAGCGTCGCTGTTCGGCAGGCCGGTGGTCACGCCGCGCGAGGCGTCGCGGCTGGGCGTCGAGGCGGTGGTGATTTCGAGCGACGAGCACGAGCCGCTGCTGCTGCGCCGGGCCGGAGATTGGGCGGGGGAGCGGCCGGTGGTGCCGCTCTACGCGGCGGCGTGCGAGGGCGACGCGCTCGTGCCGTGCGCCGTGCCCGCTCCGCACTCGTTCTCGGCGTAGAGCCGCCAGACGATGACGCCGCGCTGCCTGTGCGGGAGCGAGGCGCGCCAGACCTCGTCCTCCGCGCTGTCGGTGGAGATGAGGGCGTGCTCGCCGGGTCGGAGCGCGGAGGGGGGGGCGACGGTAAGTCCGTGGCGGGTCCGGCCGGCGAGGCGGTCGTCCACGAGGCCGGCGATCTCGACTCCCAGGTCGTGGGCGTGGGCGAGGAGCCAGGCGGTGTGCGCGCCCGCGCCCCAGAGGTGGACGCTGCGCACGCTCGCGGCCCGGAGCGTCGCGCCGACCTCTCGCACGCGGCTGCGCCGGCAGACGTTGATGGCGGCGCGCTCGGCGGGCGGGAATCGCCACGCGGTCCAGAGCCAGGCGAGCAGGGCGTCGCGCGTGGGGCCGCCGGCGCGGAGGTGGGCGGCGATGGCGTCGGCGCCGCGCGCGCGGTTGTCGGTGCGCGACATGGCGTCCGAGAGTGCGCCGGCGACGAACGCTGGATCGCCGGGGGGCAGCGCGGCCCAGCGTGCGGCGAGCAGGTCCGCGGCGGCGCGAGCCTGCTCTCTGGACGACGCAAACGCCAATGAGCCTGCTCGCTGGCGGTGCGTGTAGAGCGTCTCGGGGACGGCGGCGATGGGCGCGATCGCGCTGAGTCGCAGCCAGAGGTCGTAGTCCTGGGCGCGCGTCCGGCGCGGGTCGTACCCGCCCGCCGCGAGCACGGCCGAACGGTGCATGAGCATCGACCCGTGGGCCAGCGGGTTTTCGAGCAGCAGCCGCCAGCGCATCTCGAGGGCATCGGTCGGGGGACGGATCGTCGCCGTGACGCGCCCCTCCGCGTCGGTGAGATCCCACGCGCAGCCCACGGCAGCCAGAGTCGGCTCGGCTTCGAGGCGCGCGACCTGCACGGCGAGGCGGTTGGGCGGGCAGGCGTCGTCGGCGTCCATGCGGGCGATCAGGTGGTGGCGGGCGTGCAGCAGGCCGGCGTTCAGGGCGGCCGCGAGGTTCGGGACCGGGCCGACGCGGATCGCCCGCGCGCGGGAGTCTGAGGCGGCGAGGTCGAAGGCCAGCCGCTCGGTCGGCGCATCGGAGCCGTTGAGGAGGATGAGGATGTCGAGGTCGGCGACGGTCTGGCGGGCGATGCAGGCGAAGGCCTCGGCGAGCCGGGCAGAGTCGGTAGCGACCGGGAGCAGCACGCTGACGGGCGGCATGGGGGAGTCATCGGGTGTCGCCCGGCCCGTGGGCGAGAAAGGCAATCCGGCGGGAGACAAGGGGCGGATCGGCCGATAAGCGTGTAGGACGGGTGTGGGTGCGCGCCCGCCCCGCCGGAGGACGCCGTGCAGAGCCGAGTCGCCGACGCCCTGGTCTTCGTGCTCAGCGAGGGGACGCCGCTGTCGGCGTGGCGCGACCTCGGGATGCTCGAGCGCGAGTGGACGCTCGTCGAGCGGCTGGCGGGGGCGTTCGGACGGCTGATCGTGGTGAGCGACGGCGGGGCGGTGGACGCCGAGATCGCGCGGTCGCTGGCGTCGCCGTGCCCGGTCGAGTGTGTGTGCAACCGGGGCGGGGTCGAGCGGGCGGCGTGGCGGGCCGAGGCGGCGCGGCTGACGGCGGCGGCGGCCCGCGGGTGCGCGTCGGTCTATGCGCGGACGAACCAGTTCGCGTCGGGCGAGCAGGCGCTCGCGGTGGCGGCGCGGCTGCGAGAGGCGGGCCTTCGGGTCGGGCTGGCGGCACGGGGGGGGTACCTGTGGTCGCGGTTCGAGGCGGCGGAGCACGGGCCGGAGTCGCGCATCGCGGCGGAGGTGGCGTCGCGCGAGGGTGAGATCGTGCGCGGGGCGGACGTGGTGATCGGGACGTCGCCGCTGATGCTGGACGAGGTGTGCTGGCGCTACGGCGTGGCGGCGGCGCGGGCCGTGCTGATCCCGAACTTCGTGATCGACGACGAGCCGCCGGCGCGAGCGGGCGATCGGGCGCGCGGCACGGTGCTCTACGCGGGGCAGTTGGTGGCGCGCAAGCGTGTGGAGGTGCTGATCGAAGCGGCGGCGAGGGTGGCCGCGCCGCGGGGGCCGCTGGTGCGGCTGGACGTGGTGGGCGAGGGTCCGGAGGAGGGCGCGCTGCGGTCGCTGGCGAAGCGCCTCGGTGCGCCTGTGCGCTTCGAGCCGCGGGTGTCTCACCGCGAGC
This sequence comes from Phycisphaeraceae bacterium, assembly GCA_026128865.1. Taxonomy (GTDB): domain Bacteria; phylum Planctomycetota; class Phycisphaerae; order Phycisphaerales; family UBA1924; genus CAADGN01. The sequence continues at coordinate 23,488 of JAHCJE010000001.1, forward strand.
TGCTGGCGCGGATGCGCCGGTGCGCGGTGTACGCGCAGGCGTCGGCGTACGAGGGGCACCCGAAGACGGTGATCGAGGCGATGTGCACGGGCGCGCCGGTGATCGTGGCGGCCGCGCCGGGGCTGGATGCGCCCGTCGAGACGGGCGTGACCGGGCTGTGCGTGCCGGGCGACGCGGAGAGTTTCGCCCACGCGATCGGCGAACTGCTGCGGGACGCGGACTGGGCCGAGTCGCTCGGGTCGGCGGCAGCGGCGAGCGTGCGCCAGCGGCTGGGGCTGCGGGCGACGGTCGAGCGCGAGATCGAGGCGGCGCGCATGGCGATGGCGGGGGACCCTTCGGCGAGGGCCGCGCCGCCGCCCGTGCGGTGGGACGGCGCACTGCTCGGCGATGAGGCGTGCGCCGAGGCGTGGACGCGCAGCCTGCGCGGTTTCGCGGGGCGATTGCCGCCGGACCGGCGCGCGGCGTTCCTCGACGCCCTCGGACGCGAGGTCCGCTCGCTGCGCGCGGCACGCGACGGTTCAACGGAGGAAGCGGCATGACGACGATGACGCGAGCGAAGCCCGTGGTGGTGGAGGTGGGCACGCCGGCGCGCGACCCGACCGACTTCTGCCTGCCGCGCGGCTACCGGCAGGGCGTGCGCAACGAGAGCCTCGACCACACGGGCGAGTACCCGGACTACTGGCACCCGGCGCGGCTGGCCATGAGCGGACGCTACCAGCGGCACGTCTACCGCTGGGCGGCGGGGCTGATCCTGCGGCGCGGGCTGCGGAGCGTGCTGGACGTCGGGTGCGGGCCGGGCACGAAACTCGCCGAGTGGATCGAGCCGGTGTGCGCCGACGTCGAGGGGATGGACCAGCCGAGCGCGGTCGAGATCGCGCGGACGCGGTGCCGGCACACGCGGCTGCGCCCGGTGGACCTCGAACGCCCGGCGGTCGAGGCGCAGCGGACGTTCGATCTCATCCTGTTCGCGGACGTGGTCGAGCACCTGCTGGACCCGGACCCCGCGCTGGCGATGATCCGCTCGTTCGCGCACCCGCGGACGCTCGTGCTGGTCTCGACGCCGGATCGCGACCGGGTGCGCGGGCGCGGCTGCCGCGAGGCGGTGAAGCGAGAGCACGTGCGCGAGTGGTCGCGGGGTGAGTTCCTGTCGTTCCTTCGCTCGCGCGGGCTGCGGCCTGTTCGCAGCCGGCTCGTGCCCCAGGACGATCGGCCGGTGCGCTCGTGCCTTCGCGGCGAGGCGGCGTTCCGTCTGCGGCTGGCGGACCGGTCCGCGTTGCAGTGCCACGCCGTGCTGTGCCGCGTCGAGGGCGCGGGGCGCGCGGACGCGACGAATGGAGGCAGCCATGCGGATCGCCGCGATCTCTGACCTGGCGCCCGGGAGCCACCGGGCGTACGCGATCAACGTGGTGAAGACCTGCGGCGGGTTCGTGCGCCTCGGGCACGAGGTGACCGTCTTCTGCCGCGTGCCGGAGCGCGGGTGGAGCCTGGCGTCGGCGGCGAACGCCTACGCCGAGCCGCGGGTGCGCTTCGAGTGCGCCGACCTGCCGGACCAGCGCGACGAACTGCTGGTGAACGGGGCGTACCTGCGCGAGTTCGCGGGGTGGGCGGCGGAGCGGATCGCGCGCGAGGGGTTCGACCTCGTGTACGCCCGGCACTGCCGCGGCGCGCTGGCGTGCGCCGAGCGGGGCATCCCGACCGTGCTGGAGACGCACCTGGACATCGACGGCGATGCGCTGGGGGGCATCTCCGCGCTGCGCGCCGTGGGGCGGGCCGAGCGGCCGATCCTCGCGTGCGTGACGATCTCGCCCGTGCTGGCGGAGAAGTACGTTTCGCTGGGCGCGGCGGCGGATCGCGTGACCATCGTGCCGGACGCGGTGGACACGGAGTTGTTCGGTCCGCCGGAGGATGTGGGCGTGTCGCCTTATGACGCCTGGCCGGGGCCGCACGCGGTGTACGCGGGGCACCTGTACGCGTACAAGGGCGTGGGGACGCTGCTTCGTGCGGCGTCGCTGATGGACGACGTGACGGTGCACCTCGTCGGCGGGACGGACGGGGACGTGCTGGCGGCGCGCCGGTCGGCGGCGTCGCTCGGCTTGCGGAACGTGGACGTGCGCGGGCGCGTGGCGTTCAGCCGCGTCCCGCCGCACCTGTGGCACGCGGACGTGCTGGTGCTGCCGCCGAGCGGGAAGCACCCGTCGGCGGCGTGGACCAGCCCGGTGAAACTGGGCGAGTACCTGGCGTCGGGGCGGCCGATCGTGGCGTCGGACGTGCCCGCGCTGCGCGCACTGGTGCGCGAGCCGGCGGTGCGGTGGTTCACGCCGGACGACCCGGCGGACCTGGCTCGGGCGGTGCGGTGCGCGCTGGGCGAGTCCGATCAGGAGGCCGCGGTCCGCGTCGAGGCCGCGCGTGCCCTTGCCGAGCGGTACTCATACGTCAACCGTGCCCGCGCTATCCTGCGTGCTGTCGGCGCAGGTGAAGGGGCGAGGGCGGCGTAGCGGGCACGACGCCATGCAACGGAACGACGGAATGCCCTCCTCTGCCGGGGTCGGGCTTGTCAACTGCGAACGAGGGCGTTCGTCCCGCTCGGCCACGGCTGGCCACTTCGTGGCGTGAGAGATCACCAGTGGCTCTGTGCGGACCCGATCCATCCCTTTCCCAGGATGTCAGTGGCTGGTATCGTTTTTGCAATCGAGTGGGTCTCCGGGGCGTCCGTGCCCGCGTTCCTGGGAGGCTCCGATGCACCGTCTCGCCACCCTGCTTGTGCTGGCTGCATGCTCGGCCGCGCTGGCGCAGCAGTACCAGGCATATGTCACCCCTGCGCTCTCGCAATACGGGATCCCTGAGTCGTACCCGAGAGACCTGAACGTCCACAGCCTCGCCGTCGGATTCATGACGTACACGACCGAGGATGCGGGCGGCAACGACCACACCACTTACCACGGTTTCTCGTGGGCTCCGGAGGGCGGTCCTCGCGTTCATCCGACTCCGTCCAGCTCTACCGGCATCAACGACGAGGGCGACATCCTCGCGCACAGCACGTTCTATTACTTCGACAACTGCGTCGGGAAGATGCATCCGATCCCTGGTGACCTCGCCGTCAACGAAGCAGCCATCAACAACGTCGGTGTTGTCACGGGCACCTTGACCTACCGCTCCTACGGTGACTGTACCTACGCGCGGCGCGCGATCGCATGGACTCTCGCTGGCGGGAGGGCCAACCGCGAGTTCGTCGTTCCTGCTGCCGCGGTCGGCCGCGACGTCAATGGCGCAAACGAAGTGGTTGGTGTCGCAACCTCTTCCGGCTCCTGCGGCGACTTCGAGGCCCTTCTCTATCGTGCCGACAACGACCAGTGGATCGATCTTCACGCCATGCTCACCGGCGGCGGCTACGGCATCACCGAGGCTGTCGCCGTCAACAACCTCGGGCAGGTCGTTGGTGAAGGGTGGAACGGGTCGTTCGGGGTCGCCTGGCTCTGGGACGAGTTCGAAGGTTTCACGTTCCGCTCCGCGCTCAAGAGCGGCGATCGCGATCGTGTCACGCCCTTCGACGTGAACAACGTCGGTACGGTCATCGGGACTGCCGCGACGGGCATTGGGGTCCGCTCTGGGGACCGGCCGTCGCCTTCGCCATCGTCCCCACAGCCGTCCCTTGCTCCGCCGACTTCGACGGCGACGGTGCGATCAACACTCAGGACGTGCTGGCGTTTCTGAATGCGTACGCGGCGGGGTGCTAGGCCCCGCTGCCTGGAGGATTCCGATGGCTGCGTTCCGCTGGTCTGTGGCGAGTGTGGCGGTTCTTGTCGGCACGGTGTCGCATGCGCAGACGATGTGCGGCGAGTGGGTCGCGTGGCCGACGGACTCGCCGGGGTCGGTGAGCAGCATCCTGTACGACGTGGCCTTCACGGCGCCGCTGGCAGGGCTGGCGGTTGGGAGTTGGAACAGCGGTCTGGGTCCGCAGCCGCTGGTGCAGGAGTGGAACGGCGCGGGCTGGTCGGGTCTCGGGCTGCCCGACACCTCGGGGCTGGGCACGAGGCCGCAGGTCGATGGAGTTGGTCTGGCCGGCGGCGACGTGTGGGTCGTCGGCAATGTGACGACGGTGTACCCGACGAACAACATGCCGCTGGTGATGCGTCGGCATGGTGGCGGGTGGGATCGCGTAGGGACACCCGCGCTGCGCAAGCAGAACACGTACCCGTTCGCCGATCGCGGCGGGTTCGCGCAGGACGTTGCGGGCGTCGCGCCGGACGACGTGTGGGTGGTCGGCACGGCGGCGGGGTACGGCGACGGGTCGGCGACGAGCGTCGCGATGGCGCTTCACTTCGACGGGAGCGGCTGGGTGGACGTCGCCGTGCCGATCGCGGGGAATCGGGCCAATGCGCTCGAGTGCGTCTCTGCGAGCGCGCCGGACAACGTGTGGGCGGTCGGGTACTGGCGGAACATCGCGCAGGCGTACCAGGGCCTCGTCGTGCGCTGGGACGGCTCGGCGTGGCACGTCGTGCCGAATCCGGGCGAGGGTCCGGCGGGTGGCGATGCCGTCGCGGTGATCGCGTTTGCGCCGAACGACGTCTGGGTTTCGGGCAACTTCAACGGCGGTGCCGACCACCTGATCCACTGGGACGGATCGTCGTGGGAAGCGGCCGGGGTGGACCTCCCCGGCCCGTTCGCCGCGTTCGCCGCGACCGGGCCGACGGATGTCTGGGGGAGTTGCGCGGTCAACGCGACGATCTACCACTACGACGGGTCGTCATGGACACCCGCCGGCGGGCCTGACATCCCGGGGTCGGCGTACGTGCTGCGGGGCTGGGGCCTGGCCGCGATCGGGCCGTGCGAGTCGTGGTCGGTGGGCGCGTGGTCGGACGGCGTCGTGCAGCGGACCCTGGCTGAGAGGCTGACACCGGGGGGCTGCGCGGCCGACTTCAACGGCGACGGTGCGGTGAACACGCTGGACGTGCTGGCGTTCCTGAACGCGTTCACGTCCGGCGATGCGAGGGCGGACTTCAACGGCGACACGGTGATCAACACGCTGGACGTGCTGGCGTTTCTGAACGCCTTTGCGGCCGGATGCGGAGGATGACCGCCCGGGGACGATCACGATTGTTGCGCCTGGACGGTGGGACTCAGAGAAAGGACCAGATCATGCTTGCGCGTCTGACGATGGTGATGGTGGCGTCGGTGAGCGCCGCGGCGTTCGGCGGCGATGTCGGCACGTACCGGGTGGACTGCCTGGGCGCGGGGTGGACGGGCACCGGGATCAACGAATCCGGCGAGGTGTGCGGGAACGTCTCGCCGGACGGCACGTCGGTGCTGGCGGGGGTGTCGCGCGGCGGGCTGCCGTTCGAGTTTCTTCCTCTACCCGAGGGGATGCAGACGTCGCGCGCGCACGACATCAACGACGCGGGCGTGATCGTCGGGGCGGTCTGCCCGAACCAGTACGTCATCACGCAGCCGATCGCGGCGGTGTGGAGGCCGGGCGCGGGGGGGTACACGGTGGAGGTGCTGGGCACGCTGCCCGGACTGCCCTACAGCGCGGCGTATGCGATCAACAACCTGGGCGACATCGTGGGTGGGTCCGGGTACTTCGGGTGGAGCCTGACGTCGGGGACGCTGTTCGGGGAGGATGGACCCGAGGCGTTGCCGGAGGGGATGATCGGCGTGGACGTCAACGACGAGCGGGTCGTGCTGACGGGCGCTCGGCTGCTGGACCTGGACACCGGCCAGGTCGTGGAGACGCCGCTGCCCCCGGGCAACTGGCAGGGCTTCGCAGGCGCTGCGCTCAACAACGGCAACGACTTCTGCGGCTACATCGTCGGGTACTCCGGTTGCAGCACGTTCCCGATGCGGTACCGGCAGGGCGTGGGGTGGGAGTTCCTCGGGGGGTGCGCGACGACGACCAGCGCGACGGCGATCAATGACCGCGGCGACGCGCTGCTCTACTACTACATGACGACCTCCGGCGTCCACTTCAATCCCGAGGGCTACTTCCCGATCGGGAGCCTGATCGACGCCTCGCAGGGGGAGTGGTACGTGCAGTACGGCGGGGCGAACGGGATCAACAACTCGCGCCAGATCGTCGCCGCGGCCCGGGACGGCGCGAACGGCCCGATTTGCGCCGTGCTGCTCACGCCCATGAACGACTGCCCGGCGGACTTCAGCGGGGACACGGTGGTGAACACGCTGGACGTGCTGGCGTTCCTGAACGCGTACTCCGCGGGAGATCCGCGGGCGGACTTCAACGGCGACACGGTGATCAACACGCTGGACGTGCTGGCGTTTCTGAACGCGTACGCGGGGGGGTGCTGAGGGAGGGTGCGTTAGCCGGCGCGTGACATAGGATGGGCGTCTCGCCGACGTGGTGGTTGTGCCGCTCGGTGGGCTGGACGGAGTGGCTCGCGCGTGGGCGGACAGGCAACCGAGAGTGTGCGGTCATCGGCGGCTGGAGGGCGACTGCCCGACTTCCTCATCATCGGCGCGATGAAGGCGGGGACGACGACGCTCTACCGCGACCTGCAGACGCACCCGCGGGTGTATTTCCCGCTGGACAAGGAGCCGGGGAACCTGTGCGACGACCGCGTGCTGACGCCGGAGGGGCGGGCGGACTACGCGGCGCATTTCCGTCGGGCCCGCGCGGACCAGGTGTGCGGCGAGGCCTCGACGGCGTACACGAAGATGCCGGTGTACACGGGCGCGGCGGAGCGGGCGCGATCGCTGCTCGGGCCGGGGCTGAAGGCGATCTACCTCGTGCGCGATCCGATAGCGCGCATCATCAGCCAGCACCACCACGAGTTGACGGTCGGCCGACTCGAGGTGATCCCGGACATCAACGAAGCAGTGCGCCAAACGGCACGCTACCTCGACTACACCCGCTATGCAACGCAGGTCCGCCCGTGGATCGACGCCTTCGGCGCGGCGAACGTGAAGATCGTTCCCTTCGAGCGATATGTCCGTGACCGGAGGGGAGTGACCTCGGACCTCTGCGCCTTTCTCGGACTCGATCCGAGGCCGGACCTGATCGATCCCGACCGAGTCTTCAACGCGGCGGAGTCGAAGCCGGGGCGCGCCGGCCGTCTGGCGTGGATCACGAACTCCAGGGCATACCGGGGTCTGGTACGCCCTCTCGTGGGCCAGGAGGTCCGCGACCGGGTCCGCCGACTGCTGCACGGGAAGCCCCCCCCTCGTCCCGCGCCGCCGACTCCGGAGACGGTGCGGTTCATTCTGGACTCACTGCGGGACGAGATGCGGGCGATCTCGTCGTTGGCCGGCGCCGGCGGCGTGCTGCTGTGGGACGAGGGCGAGTTGCTCGCCAAGCACACGGCCCGGGCGGGTGTGCCCGGGCCGTGCGAGAAATCTCGGCTGGAAGGTCGTGCGTAGCGGTCAGGGCCGCTCGACCCGGTCGCCGCCGCGGTTGCGGGCGCGCCGTGCGGCCTCGGCGACGTCGTCAGGGTCGAACTCGGGCTTGCTGACTCGGCCTCCTCCTCCGGTGAAGGATCCGCCACCGTGGTGGCTGCCGCCGCCGCCGGCCTTCCCACTGCCGCCGAAGGGGGGAGGGGCATCCTGGCCGCCACCGCTACCGCCACCCCCGCTGTCCCCTGCCTTGCCGTCACGGTCGTCATGAGGGGGGGGGGGTTCCGGCTCGGCGTCGGGGTTGTAGGGATCGCGGATGAGAACCCACTGGTCGCGCGGGATCTGCAGGTGTGCAGGAACCGTGGTGAGCCAGGATTCGACGGCTACGACGGGGTGGAGCAGGCCGTAGTGTCCGAAGAGGACCGGGCGATAGCCCATCGAGGCGTAGTAGGCGACGTCCTTCATGGCCTGCTCTTCGGGAACGTCGATCCCGAATCGGGCCTTGACATACGCGTAGCGGAGCGTGCCCCAGGTCTCGTGCCCGGGGAGGAGGAAGTCCGCGACGTAGTGCGGGTTCTTGATGCGGACGACGTCCTCTGGCTTTTCGACGGAGGAGGACTCGTCCCAGCCGCGGAGCCACATGGCGGCAAGGGTGTGCATGACGTCGGTGGCGATCGGCTCGATGACGAACTTCACGCCGGGGTGACGGGCGCGCATGCGGCGCAGCCAGTCGTAGGTGATCCAGGTGGGCACGACGCGGTGCGAATAGGTGTCGAGACCGATGGTGGTCGCGCCGGCGTACACGGAGAGGTCGAGTTCATTGAATGCGAGCGAGACGTGCTCGGGGTCGTTCGGGTCGAGGGGGTAGCTGGTGACCGGCTCCCAGGTCTTCGCGACCTGAATGGCACGGCCCCACCAAAGCCCGAGTTTGACGCCTCGGCGTGGGATGCTCGCGATGCCGGTCTCTGTGTCATACGCGGTAGCGAGCTTCGGATCGGTGAGGAGGTGGGACATGTAGAGGAAAGGGAAGTTCCATTCCTTGGCGCGGTGGTAGTTGCCCGAGGGTTTGAAGATCATGATCTCGGGCCAGTCGCGGTGACCGAGCGACATGTCCACCCACTGCGCGAAGCCGTAGAGGTCTGGGCGGAACTTCTCGGGTGTGAACCCGTAGGGGTTGTCGTCGGTGGTGTCGCTGAGACCGCCGGTGGTGACACCCTTGATAGGCCCGTTCTCGCGCTGGTAGTGGACGCCGCCGTAGACGGATCGGAAGTAATCGCGGTAGGGGAGAAGGGTCTGCATCCAGTTGTCGTTGTTGGGGGTATAGCGGACGTTGACAACGTAGGTCCGAGTCTCGCCGGGCTGGATGAACCCTGGGTAGTTGATGTTGCCGCCGCCGGAGTCGTCGCCGTCCTTGAGCGAGATCCGGATGTCGAGGATCCACCCGCGGAGGACGCCCTCGGTCTTGGGCATCGGTGCGCTGCGGACGCGGAAGTTCACGTCGTGCTGGTATTCGAGGAGCGGGTACTGGAGGCTGATGCCGAAGGTGCCGTACTTGTCGGCGAGGAGATAGACCGGCGCGTACATGGTGCCGGGGTAGGTGTAGGTCGGGGGCGGGCTTTTCCCGTGCGCGACGGAGAACTCCTCGCAGAATGCGCGGACGTCACGGTAGCTGATGGTGTCGTCGAGGACGAAGGTTCCCATGCGCAGGTCGGCCATGCGTCGCTGCTTGCCGCCATCGTTGGTGAACGTGTAGACGAAGTCGATGCCTTCGGATTGCGGAACGACCTCGACCTGGGGTTCGAGGTAAGACGCGTCCTTCCGGGTGTCGTACATCAGGAGTTTGCGCTGGTCGTAGATGATGCGATGCGAGGCGCGGTCACGCATCAGGTAAACGCCGTTCTCCTGGAAGACGTCAACGGTGTGATCTCCGGCGACCGCGGCGGCGAACGATGCCACAACCGCCGCGCCGATCGTTCCGAGACCGCTACGCCAACCCCAACCGGTACGCGAGAGCATGGTGTGGACCTCCTGCCTCATTCAGGCCGCTCGAGACTCTCCTACTCCCATCTCGACCAACCGTACCAACCGTTCACCGCTCGGACACGCCGCTGCGCCGTCGGATCGGCTTCCCGCGATTGCCCAGCCGGAACGACCCGCACAGCCCGCACGGTCGGGGTCCGCATATGAATCCATACCGTCCCTCGCCTTGCAGGGTTCACGCCGCACGCCCGAGGTTCTCACGGTGGAAGATCGTTCAAGGCCACGGCGTAGAGGCAGGATCGCCCGCGCGGCGGCGTGCGCGTGTGCTGCGCCAGCGTTCGGGTGGGTTCTCGCGCCGTTCGCGTGGCCGTTCGATCTGCTCGCGTCCATGACGCCGCACTTCGCCGTGCTCTGCGGAGCGATCGCGGCGTGGTTCGTGGTTCGGCGTCGGTTCGTCGCTGCGATGATCTGCGCCGCGGGTGCCCTCTCGGGGCTCGTGGGGACGCTTCCGGGCCGCTCCCTGTCGGTCAGCGCGAACGGGGCAGCAGAAACGGTGGCACTGCTGGTTTTCAACGCCCGCGTGGAGAACGCAACTCCGGAGCGTGCCCACGCCTTGCTGCTCGATACGCAAGCCGACGTGGTCGTTCTGCTCGAACCGTCCGCTACGCTGCTCGACGCGTTGCGGAGCGACGAAGTGTTGCGTCGCCGGCTGCCGCACCGGTGGCTGCCGGACCGTGCAGGCCCGGGGTTCATGGTCGTGCTCTCGGCCTGGCCGCAGCGAGCGGGGCGAGACTGGGACGAGGGGCCGGCGGCGACGGTCGTCCGTGGAACGCGGGAGATGCTCGTCGATCGTCCTCAAGGCGCGTTCGCGCTGCTCGCGATTCATCCCGATTCGCCCCGATCGCACGAGCGATGGAGAACGGGTAACCAGACGGTCGAGGACGCAGCGGCTCGCGTGCGAGATCGACTCGTGCCGACGGGGTTGCCGGTCGTTGTGGCGGGAGACTTGAACTCGCCGCCTATGGGAGCGCGGGTCCGTGCGTTGTGCAAGGGGACCGGGCTGAGGTCGGCCAAGCCGCTGCTCGTCCCGGCCGGCACCTACCCGGGTGGATGGCGATGGCCGTTCTCGCTCGCGATCGATGACGCGTTGGTCTCAGCGGGCGTCGGCGTCACTGGATGGCGGACGCTCGAAGGTGCCGGGTCCGATCATGCCCCCGTTCTGATCCGACTCGTCATCCCCGTCTCGGCTGCGTCCGAGTAAACGCCTGCGGATGAGCGACCACGCGCGTCTTCGTTCGTGCTGACGGAGGACGAGGATCGGCGTGAGCGCGAGGTACGCCGCGCCGAACGCGCCGAGGTTCACGAGCAGCCCGATCGGCGACGCGGGCGAAATGAGCCAGGGCATGACGACCAGCAGCGGACTGGCGAGGGCCGTGGCGGCGATCGGGCGCTGCATGGGTCGGACCATGTGCCAGCAGGGCACGCGGAGACAGCGAGCGCCTACCCACGGCAGCGCGACGGCGTGGAAGGTCAGGAAGATGGCGGTGAACGACCACGCAGGTCCGGTGAAGGACCAATCGCCGGGGAGGACATGGATGAGTCCGACGGCCAAGATTGGGTTGAGGAGTCCGCCGGCGAGGACGACGGGGGCGTATCGACGGACGTGCCCAGCGCCGTAGAGGAGCCTGATCCACCCGTCGGAGATGCCGCGCGCCGTAAACCCGAGGACGAGGATCTGCGATGACAGGACGGCTCGCGAAATGCTGTCTGGCTGGAGGTGGCGGCCGACCCAGAGACGCACGAGCGGATCCGCGAGGGCGAGGACGACCGCGCACGCGGGGAGCGCAACGTAGGCGTGCGCACGCGTGGAGTTGCGGAGGACAGCGCCGAGGGCCTTGTGGTCTTCGTTGCTGGTCAGCCTGGCGCCGACAACGTCGAGACCGTCGGTCATGCCAACGGCGAGCATGCGTATGTAGGCGGTGAGTCGCACGCCGACGGAGAAGGCGGCATTGGCGATGGTCCCGAAGAAGATGTTGACGATGATCTGGTCGAGCCGGATGTGAAGGTTGAGCGCAAGGCTCATCGCCCCGTTCCAACCGCTGGTGCCCAGGACGCCGCGGATCTCCTTCCAGGACGCGAGCGAGGGACGGAGGGCAAGCCCCCTTTCGAGCCTGGCGATGTTCGCGACGGAGAGCAAGACGAAGAGCACGGCCAGCCCCGACCCGGCAAAGACGAACCAGACGAGGCCGGTGCGCTGGTCGACGGGCTTGAGGATCCAGAAGACGAGGATCGCGCCTGCGAAGTACGAGAAGCGGTCCATGGACCGAAAGAGGTTGTGCCAGAGGAGACGCTCCGAGACCAGGTGCATGTTCACCTGCGGTGCACAGAGGACAACGACAACGGAGTAGAAACCCTGCGCGACGATGACCCACCGCGCGGCGGCGATCCAGTCGGGCTCGACGTTCAGGAGATGGATGAGCCAGTAGAGGGCGACGTAGACAGCCCCGGCAGCAAGGGCGGCCATGGCGGCCACGACGACCGCGGCGTTGTAGACGACCGGGAAACGGGACTTGTCAGGGTCGTGGTACGCTGCGCCCAGCTCGCGGTTCATGCTGGAGCGGACGATCTCCCGGAACATGTCGCCGAGGCCGATCGTCGCGCCGAGCAGGCTCCAGAGGCCGAAGCCGATCTCGCCTACGCCCCCGAGGACGATGGGCACCATCGTCACACCGAGGACGACGGTGATGAACAGGCGCGCGTAGTTCGAGACGACGCGGACGGTGGCTCGTTTCAGCTCCCTCGCCATGCGGGTGCCTGCATCTGGTCGCCATCCCGGTCCGTCGGTGTTCAGGCCGTGTCGGGATGGCCCTGGGGCTGAGCGTAGCCATCATCGCCCGGAGACTCTTCGTACCCCTCACCGTAGGTGTGGTCGTACTGCTCCTCGGCGTACCCATCCCAAGTTGCGTAGGAGGGGCTTGCGCCGCCCCAGCCCGCAGCGTCTGCGGCCGAGGCCTCCGCCCGCACCATGCCGCTGGAACCGATGAGTTTCACAAGCACCTGCATGACGAGGTAACTGCCGACGACGGAAAAGAGGAGGATGAACATGAAGACGCTGGTCTCTCCGCGCGGCATGCCGAGAACCTGTCCGAGCGCGCAGCCGACCGGAAGCACGACGAATGGCGTGTACGGATTCTTCAGGACAAGCTCGTCAAGAAAGCGCACGATCATGCCCATCAGGACCGCGTACACGATGAGGGCGTAGAACCCCCCTTCAGCGGCGGCGTGGCCGATGATGCCCGGGCCGATGGTGAGCCTGTCGCGGTTCACCTTCCGGCGCATGGCCATGCTGGCGATCTTGGTGCTGAGCGGGTCGGGCTTGTCGGCCCAGACGGAGCGCGGGATCGGGAAGATGGCGGCGTAGCGGATGATGAAGAGATGCCGGTACTCGAAGTTGACCGGGTGGTTCTCCATGAGCCACATGCTCTTGAGGGCGGTGCCCTGCCCGTCCAGCAGCATGATGAGGCCTGACTTCACGTCACCCTGCGACTTCATCGCTTGCACGTGCTCCGTCGCGGAGCGGTCGTGCTCCTTGGAACTGCGGACGCTGGTGTAGAGGGCGAGAGCGATCACCGGAACGGCGGCCACGGCGGTGATGGGGCCAACCACCTTGCGGAGCGGGAGATAGCGCCAGTGCGAGTAGTACATGCCCCAGACGAGGCCGCCCGCAACCGCGATCAACTGGCGGCGGCCGAAGGATCCGGTGACGACGTTGGCGGCGTTCGCGAGCACGATGACGCAGACGATGGCGATGATGAGCGGGTTCATCAGACGCGGCGCCCATACCCAGCCCACCAGCCCGCAGGCGATGGCGGCGAACGCGATCGCGAAGTAGTCGCCGATGACGCCGACCAGCGGCACGTAGATGAGAACCTGGTGGAGGATGACGGCAGCCGCGGTGAGCACGAAGGCGAGGATCAGCATCATCGGCACGCTGGGGATGACGTGTGTCGTCGGCATCCAGCGCGCGAATGGCTTGGCAACCCATCCCCTGGCGCTCGTCAAGAGGAACACGACCAGGAAGATCGTTGACCAGATCGCGTACATCCCGGCCGTCCCCGTCAGGTCGCGGAGCATGTAGGGGCGCGTGTCCTGCGTGATGAGGGGTATGGTCGCGCTGGTCAACTGGAAGACGATGAAGCCGAGCAGGAAAAAGTTGCGGATGCAGAGAAGATCCTTCTTGCCGACGAGATACTCGTACGCCATCAGCCCAGCGGTGACGGCGGCCAGCAGAAGGAAATAGATGGTGAGGAGGAAGTCCATCGGATCCCGTCTCGTCGCCCGCCCGATCCGCTCGCCGCGCCCCCGTGCCCAGCGTCAGGGGGCGCGGCGCCCGGGCGTCCCATCCCCGGGCATCGATACTATCGGTCGGGCAGGACAGGCGACTTCGGCACGATCCGGCCCATCCCGCCATTCTCCACGGCACGGTCTGGTACGTCCGTCGCCGTGGGAGAGTTCGTTGCGGCGAGAGCGGACGTGTGCTCAGGAGACGGACTCAACCCAGGCGTGGTCCGGCTCGTAACCGGACTCGATCAGGGCGTCCCCGAAGCGGTGCCGGAAGATCTCGGCGGCCTCCCGCGAGAAGTGATTTCGCCAATCGCCCGAACCGCCCTTGCGGAGGAACTTCGCTCGCTCGCCTTCTCGCTTCTGCCTCGAGAGGCGTGCGAAGGAGAACCGCTCGACGGCCTCTCGTGCGGCTTGATCGTCGGCTTCCTCGCCTGTGAGCAGCGACATCGCACGGGCAAGAGTTGCCGGACCGTCAGCGAGCAAGTCCTCGTAACGGAGCATGACAAGACCATGCCGTCCTTCTCGACGCCCTCCCACTGCGCGCAGATACGAGCGGACGTGATCGCTCCATCCCGCTCCGCGTACCGACGGGTGAGACGCCTCGGTCTCCAGGAAGCGAGGCAGGTTCGTGCGCACATCGCCCTTGTCCTTCAGGCCCGGAAACCACCGGGCGACGTGGCGAGGGACGCGAGGGTTCGTCCCCTCCGGGATGTTTCGCGCCATGTAGAAGTAGAGGGAGACCATGACGTCGCGGCCGTCCCGCATCGAGTACACGCAGCGCGGCATGCGGGGCGAGACGGACGAGTGCCCGTGGACGACAGCGGGGAACGCGATCGGAAGGAGGCTGAAGCGAGGGAAAGGAAGGCGCAGATAGTCCGAGACGAGTTGGGCCGCCCACGTCGTGCCGCTCTTGGGGTAGCCGACGACGAAGGTGAGTGGCGAGATGGTCGGGCAACGCTGCCCGAGAAACCAGGTCACGTGCTGCGATGCGGCCCGGACCTTGATCATCGTGCGACTGTTGCGATCCACCGACACCCTCCGTTGTTCATGCGTCCGCGGGCGAGTCCGCTCCCGACTTCGCTCGGCGGTACAGGTCTTCGTAGCGCGCGGCCACGGACTGGCCGTCAAGATAGCGCATCACCCACTCACGCCCGCGCTCGCCCATCGTCGCCCGCTTGGCGGGATCGTCGAGCAGCGACGCGATCTCACGGGCAAAGGCCTCCGGCGTGCGCGGGGCGATGACGGCACCCCCCCCCTCGGCGAGTTCGGGCCAGATGTCAACGCCCTCGGTGGTCACCACCGGTGTCCCGCAGGCGAGAGACTCCGGAAGAACAAAGCCGAAGTTCTCCTGGCTGGTTGGCAGCGCGAAGACGTCGGCAAGCTGGTAGAGACTGAGTTTCAGGTCACCCGTGATCATGCCGACAAAGCGAACACGATCCTTAACGCCAAGAGAGGCGGCAAGGCGTCGCATCTGCGCAAGGTACGCCTCGTCGCCCGTGCCCGCGACGATGCAGCGCACCGTGCGCCCCGTGCGGGAGAGCTCGGCGATCGCCCGGATGAGCACGTCCACGCCCTTCTTGTAGTGGACACGCGAAAGGAAAAGCACGATCGGCTCCCCGGACGCAAGATCGCCTGTTCCACCGGGTCCGAACCTGTCGGCGGCGAGCGCCGGTCCGGGCAGCGCGCGGTAGGGTGCGAGATCGAAGACAAGCGGGATGACGACGCCTCGGCCGCGAGGGAACCACTTGCGTGCTTGACCGAGTTCGCCGCCAGCGGTGCAGTGGACGAAGCGGGCGCGTTCGAGAGTTCCGCGGGCGAAGGCGGCCAGGAACGCTCGCTTCTTGATGCCCCGTTGCGACATGCACCAGTCGTCGAGCATGCCGTGGACGCTGACGACGTACGCGAGTCCCATCGAATCGGCGAGGAGACCGAGTTGCGAGTTCGCGGCGTGCCAGACGGCGTGCAGGTGCAGCACGTCGGCTTCGTGCAGAATCTCGCGCCATCGCGCCAACTGGCTGCGCGCGAACCGTCCGAGGAACGCCCCGGGCGGGTCGATCCTCACGACCTTCGGAGCGGCAGGATCGCTACGCCATCCGTCAGGGGCGTCGGCGTCGTCGAAGGTAACGACGCGAACATCGTGGCCGGAGGCGGCTGTGAGTGTGGCGAGATCGAGCACGGCGCGGACAATCCCGCCCTCCTCCAGCCGGATCGCGCGAAGGTAGTGGACGATCCTCACCGGGCCACCTCCGCGACAGCAATCGGCTCGGCGCGGCCCTCAAAGCCGTAACGACCCTGATACTCGTTGAAGGTCGTTGCCATTTCAGGAGGGAGAGCGATCGGCGTGCGCGTACGGACGCGCTCCGGACCGACGAGCTTGACAACGGATTCGAGCCACTCGTTCGGCGCATCGACGCCGAAGTGCGCACAGAGGCGCGCCAGCCAGACGCGAGGGTCGGCGGTCAGATCGGGGTAGCGCACCTCGAGGATCCGTTCGCCGAGGCGATCGCGCCATCGGTCGGCTTCTCCGAGGCTCGTCAGCCACTCGTACGCGCCGCGCTGGGCATCGGTCGCGAGACGCGAGACTCCGTCCGCGAAGTACCCGCGCGGAGGGCCTTCTTCGGACAGCGCTCGCCACTTCGCGCCGTCCTCGCCCCACCACTGGTTGTAGTGGGATCGGAAGGCCATCCGGTAAGGCTGTTCGGTGGCGAGTTGTTCGATCGAGCGGCAGACGTCGATGCCGTTGCGGACGATGTGAACGTAGCGTGCGCCTGGGGCGAGAGATTCGAGGAAGCCGATGCGGGCGATGTTGTGGGGCGTCTTTTCGACGACCATCGGCTTGCCGGCGCGGGCACGCTCGCCCATCACCAGGCGGTTGAAGACGAGTTGCGCGCGATCGGAGCGGTGCTCGGCGTCCATGAACCAGAGGCCGCGGACGCGGTAGTGGAGATTCGTGACGTCGCACCGGCGATCGACCTGCGCCCAGAAGTGGTACGGCTCACGGAGGTAGGCGATCTCAGGGTGGGGCGCGAAGAGTTTGCCGAGAATGGTGGTGCCCGATCGGCCACAGGCAACGATGAAGCCGGGTGGTGGCGGGAGGGGCGCGGACTCGTCGGGGCAGGGCGTGCGCGCGAGGCGCTCGGCGTGCCGTCGGATGACGGCGAGTTTGGCGGTGCGCAGCAGCGGCCTGAGCGGTCCCATCGCGTTCACGGTAGGGCATCTCCGGCTGCGCTCACGGCGGCAGGCCCCGCTCGGCCCGTTTCATCTCGCGGACCTTGAGGACGATCTGGTACTCGTAGATCGCCTGGAGCGCGCAGTAGGTCAGGCCCGGGCCGCCGTCGAGGAATCCGCCCTGCGCGAGGTACATGTAGGCGAACTTGAGCCACGGTCGGCCCGGGAGGCGGAAGGAGAGGTTCTTGAGTTCGAGGCGGCGGGTGTTGCGGTCGCGGCTCAGGAGGTTGGCGGGGCGGACGGGGCGCTCGCGCAGGGCCTTCATGGTCTCGTGGGCCTCGTAGGTGGAGTATCGGTTGTGGCGTTCGAGCCACTCGGCGATGCCCTTGCTGAAGTTGTAGTGGATGAACCGCTCGCGGAGGTAGCCGACGCCCCCGTCGACGATGGGGGCGGGGTTTGCGAGGCGCTCGAAGCGGATGTGGGGGGGCTGAAAGAAGCGCATGATGTTGCCGGGCGGCATGGCGCGGCGGAGCCAGCGGCCCATGAAGTAGTTGCGCCGGCCGCAGTAGTAGGCGACGGGGTCGCCGCGCTCGCGGGAGCGTTCGCTGCGGTCCCACTCGGCGGCGATGCGCTCGATCTCGGCGCGGAGTTCGGGTGTCATGCGTTCGTCGGCGTCGAGGTAGAAGACCCAGGGGTGCTTGAAGGGGATGTTCTCCATGGCCCAGTTCTGGTGCGGGCCGCGGCCGTCGTAAGCGCGTTCGAACCACCGGCAGCCTCGGGCGAGGGCGATGTCCTTGGTGCGGTCGGAGGAGAGTGAGTCGAGGACGACGACGTCGTCGGCCCATGAGACGGAGTCGAGGAGGCCTGGGAGGTTGGCCTCTTCATTGAGGGTCTGGATGAAGATGGAGACGGGCATCCGTGTTCCTGGATCGGGGCGAAGACGTTGATTGACGGGTCATCGATTCCGGCGCGAGCGCGATTCCACTTTCCTCCCGGGCATGGGGCCATCCGCGGTGCCGGGCGGCGTGCTCGCCGTCGTCATTGCACCGCCCGAACGATTCCTTCGGCGACGTACACCCGGTTTCTACGCTTTCCGGTCACTTCTCGCAGGATGCCTGCGGCGACGAGTTTGTCGACGTTGATCTGGGCGGAGCGCCGCGTGACGCCGAGGGCGTCGCACACGCGGGCGACGCTGACGGCCGGGTGTGCGAACAGTTCGTCGGCGAGCCGGAGCGGCAGGGCGGAGCCGCGCACGCCGGTCAGCCTCCGGCGGTACTCGTCGCGCAGTTCGACCAGCCTGGTTGCCCGCGTGACGGCATCCATGGACTGCTCGGCGACGCCCCGGAGGAAGAACTCCACCCACTCATCCCACTTCCCTTCACGGCTGACAGCGAGCAGGTGGCTGTAGTAGGCGTTGCGCTCGCGTTCGAGGTAGGCGGACAGGTAGAGCAGCGGGCCGGGAAGGATGCCCTCCATGCAGAGCAGCAGCGTGATGAGCAGCCGGCCGATGCGCCCGTTCCCGTCGAGGAACGGGTGGATCGCCTCGAACTGATAGTGGACCATCGCGAGGCGCACAAGCGGCGGCAGGTCCGTCTTGGCGTGCAGGTAGGACTCGAAGGCGTTGAGCGCGGGAATCAACTCTTTGGGAGGAGGGGGAACAAACGTCGCGTCAGAGATGGATCCGCCCGACGGGCCGATCCAGTTCTGTATGGTCCGGAACTCGCCGGGGTTGGCGGAGTCGCCCCGCACGCCGCGCATCAGGAGTTCGTGCATCTCTCGAACGAGGCGCAGGCTCATCGGCGGGGTTGAGAGCCGGGACATGCCGTGCTCGAGGGCGCGAACGTAGTTGTAGACCTCCCGCACGTCCGCGATCCGCGGCTCGGCATCCGGGATCGCCTCGAAGAGGACGAGGTCCGAGAGCGACGCCTGCGTGCCCTCGATCCGGCTGGAGAGCACGGCCTCGCGACGCATGAACGGGCCGATCAGGAGGTGCGGGTTGGGGAGATTCTGGCCGACGCCCGCCAGCCTTCCCAAGGCCCTGTCCGCGGCCGAGAGCACGGTGAGCAGGGAACTTCGCCACTGCACGGATGCGGGCAACGGGTCGGGGACATAGGCCCAGTAGGAACCATGGCCGCCGCCGACGCGGACCAAGCGTCCTGGGTGTCCGGGCTTGAACGTCTCTGGGTTCACGCGTGGGTACGGGAGGTAACGCTCTTGGACTTGTTACGATACTATCAGCCCATATGGTATCGTATCAACAAGACCGAAGGCTAGTGTAAACCACTGACTATCTCTCCCAGATCGACTGTGTACATGCCGCGGCGGCCGTTCATGGCGGAGTCGATGCAGGCGAGGGTGGCGTCGTGGTTGAAGCGTGGGTGGAGGTCGACGCGGGTCTCGCCGTCGAGTTCGCGGGGGGTGGGGTATCGGCCGATCTCGTAGCCGGTGTTGCGGCGGCAGTCCCAGAGGAAGAGGGGCTGGCGCGATCGGAGGTCGGGGTAGCCGTCGGTGAGGACCCATCGGCCGGGTTCGGGGCCGCCGCGGTTGAAGGTGCAGTGGCCGTCGCAGGTGAGTTCGGCGCGGGCGAAGGGCTGTGTGGTGGCGCTTTCTTCATCGGGGATGAGGAGGTAGGAGTCGCGGACGATGCGGCTCATGAGGAATCGCGGTTTGCCGAGGGCGTAGTAGATGGGCTTGAGGGTTCGTCGTGCGGCGTTCATGGCCGCGCCGCGCGGGCCGCGCGTGCCCCCCCCCAGCAGGGCACGACGACCGGCCCATGCGAGCAGGGTCGAGTCGTCGCGCCAGTCGTAGTGGCTGACCATGCCCTCCATGAGCAGGCGCAGGCCCGAGCCGTCCGCGCCGACGGTGAAGAGGCGGGAGTGGAGGATGCCGTCCTGGCGGTCGAAGCGGTGGAGGAAGCAGAGCCGCGAGCCGGAGCGGTTGAACATGAGGTGGTTGACGTAGTGGTGCGCGCGATCGCCCATCGGGTTGTGTCGGTGGTCGCGCACGGCGGCGATGGGGGCGATGAGCGTGCGCTCGCCGGTGCGGAGGTCGAGCCGCCAGACGCCGTCGGTGTGTGGCGCGGGGTCGTCGGGATGGGCGTCGTGCGCCGCGGGGAGGCCGTACTCGCGGCGCAGGCGCGTGAGTCGGCCGAAGTCGAGCGTTGCGGCGGTTCGGGCGTCGGGCGAGACGGCGTAGACCGGCCAGGGGACGATGCGCACTTCTGCGCCCGAAGGTTCGACGATGCGGGCGACGGGACGGTTGTCGGCGATGTCGTTGTAAAGCACGCGCTCGTGTCCCGCGTCGTTGATCCATTGGAGTTGTGCCCCCTGCTGCCAGTTCCAGGCGTGAGTAAGCCCGATCGCCTCGAATGAGCCTCGCTCGGCGTCGATCCACCCGACCTCGGCCGGCTCGTCGGGGGCGGGGAAGCGGTCGCAGAAGCGGGCGCGGTGGGCGAGGAGTTTGGTGCCGTCGGCGGACCAGGGGCACTTGTCGTAGTAGCCGAACCAGTAGTGCCAGCCGTCGTCGGGGGAGACCTTGCGGATGTGGCAGTGGCGTCGGATCATGGGGTTTCGGGTTGGCGGTCGCGGATGACGCGGTCCTTCACGGGCTTGGCGGGCGTGCCGATGCAGACCTTCCACGGGGGCAGGTCGTGGAAGACGCTGGAGCGAGCGCCGACGACGGTGCCCTCGCCGATGGTGACGCCGGGGCCGACGAAGACGTCGGCGGCGATCCAGCACGACGGGCCGATGCGGATGGGCATGGGGCGGAGGGTGAATCGGCGGTCCTCGTGGTCGTGGGTCGCGCCGCAGAGGTAGGCGTACTGGCTGACGGTGGTGTGCGCGCCGATCTCGATGGTGTCCACGCAGTAGCAATCCACGTCGTCGGCGAGTGTGGCGTAGTCGCCCATGACGAGGTTCCACGGGCCCCAGATGCGAGCCCTCGGGCACACGCGGGCCTTGAGCGAGACGCGCGCGCCGAAGAGACGCAGGATGCGTGCACGAAGGGCGTGCATGGGTCGCGGCACCCAGCGGAAAATGGTCGCCTGTACGAGTCCCCAGGCGACGCGGCGGAGGCGGTTGCCGAGGCTGTGCGGGCTGGGCTTGTTCGAGATGTCGATGCCTGTGGTCATGCCTCTGGGTGCCTTGATGCCGCGTGCCTTGGTGCCTTTCTTCAGGTCGAGACGGCGTTGACGAACTCGCGTTTCTTCATCGGCCGCGCGGGCTGACCCGCGGCGACGGTCCATCCGGGGAGGGAGTCGCCATGCACGAGGGAGCGAGCGCCGACGACGGTGCCGGCGCGAAGGCGCGTGCCGGGCATGGCGAGGGCGTCGGCGGCGAGCCAGCAATCGTCTTCGAGGACGATGTCGCCGCGGCGGACGGGGTGTCTTTGTTCGGCGGGGTCGCGGGCCTCGGTGGTGACGATGGCGAGTTGGCTGACGACGCAGCGGTCGCCGATGGTGATCCGCCCCCCCCCTCGGAGCGCGGCGCGGTCGCCGATGACAGTGAGTGAGCCGACCGAAAGCAGCCACGGGCTATCGATGGCGACGCTGCGGCGGACCTTCATGTTGGGGGCGAGGCGTGCGCCGAAGGCGCGGAGCACGGTCCGCCGCCAGCCGTTGGCGACGTGCGGCGAGAGGCGGAAGGCCCAACGCCCGAGCGTGCGCCAGAGGAAGGCTCTCACGGCGTGTCTCCCTCCGCGGCGGGGTCGAAGGGGCGGGCGGGGTTGCCGCGGAGCCAGGTATCGGCGGGGGCGGACTTGTAGACGCTGGCGCGGGGCAGGACGCGGCAGCGGTCGCCGAGTTCGATGCCCGGGCCGAGGTAGGCGTCGAGGCCGATGAAGCACTCGCGGCCGATGGTGATGGGGGGTTTGAGGAGGGGGAAGCGTGAGTCGGTCATGTCGTGGGTGCCTGCGCAGACGTGGGCGCGGTAGTCGATGACGGCGCCGTCGCCGATGGTGATCGGGCCGAGGCCGTAGAGGATGACGCGGTCGGCGACGTTGACGCGGTCGCCGCAGCGGATGTTCCAGGGGATGGCGATGTCGATGCCTGAGCCGAAGGAGCAGTCGCGTCCGACGCGGCCGCCGAAGAGGCGGATGAGCGAAGGGCGTGCACCCGGCAGGAGTTCCCAAACGAGGCGGCCGACAGTCCCCCACACAGCCCGAACTAGTTTCTGCCTGGGGGTCCAGACCGACCGACGCGCGGGAGGCGGCGCGGCCTGCGTGGGGCCGGTGCCGGTCGCGGCGTGGGCCTGGGTCGCGTTGGGGGTCATCGGGTCTCCGGGGGCGGCGGCGTGGCGGCGGCGGGCCTCACCGGCAGTACGCCGGCGGCGTGTGAGTCGATCGGGAGCAAGCCACAACAGTATCGGCAGGGGTGTGCCGATGGTGAGACGATGCGTTCGGGGCCTATCGTGCCAGCCTTCGCGGGAGGCCGAGAGGAGACGGGTGGGATCGGCATGGACCCGACGAAAACCCTTGAAAACCTCGCGAGGAGGTTCCTTCCTCCGTCGGCTGCGCGAGCGGCGAAGCGCGTGGCGGTCTGGCCGCGGTACTGGGCGCAGCGTGCGGCGTGCCGGCGCGGTTTCCGGGCGTACGGGTCGCGGTATCCGCATCCGGTGCTGTATGTGGCGGGGCTGCCCAAGAGCGGGACGACGTGGCTGGAGAAGATGCTCTCGTCGTTTCCGGGCTTCCACGAACTGCTGATCCCGGAGGTGGCTGCGCACGAGTTGCGGACGGGCGGGAGCCACGACTTCGAGTTGCCGGAGGGGATGTTCGAGCGTTTCCGGGGGATGCTGGTGCTGACGAAGATGCACGCGCACGGCTCGGCGCACAACGCGGGCGTGCTGAAGCGTGCGGGGGTGCCGTACGTGGTGCTGTACCGCGACCTTCGGGACGTTGCGGTGAGCAACTACTTCTACGTTCGGAACACGCCGTGGCACCCGGAGTACCCGCTGTATGCGCCGCTGCCGTTGCAGGAGGGGCTGCGGGTTTTTTCGGAGCGGACGCTGCCGGCGTACGCGGCGTGGGTTCGTTCGTGGCGCGACAACCGCGACCCGGATTCGAGCCTGATGCTTCGGTACGAGGACATGCTGTCGGACGCGCGTGGTTCGGTGACGCGGATCGCGACGCTGTTCGGGCTGGATGATTCACCGGAGACGGTGGGGCGGATCGTGGAGGCGCACTCGTTCGAGCGGATGAGCGGTGGGCGTGAGCGCGGGCAGGACGACGCGAGGGCGTTCGTTCGCAAGGGCGTGGCCGGGGACTGGCGGAACCACTTCGACGAGGCCCTGCGGCGGACGTACAAGAGCACGATCGGTGAGTTTCTGGTCGAGTTCGGGTACGAGGCTGGAACGGACTGGTGAGGGTGGCGGGGCGAGCCTCTATACTCGCCCCCTTCCCGCGACGGAGAGACCAAGGCATGAGCACGCCGCGCAAGATTCTGTTCGTGTGCCAGGTGTTCTACCCGGACACGACGTCGACGAGCCAGTTGTTCACGAGCATGTTCGCGGAGATGGTGAAGGAGGGGCACGACATCACGGCGTTGTGCGCGTTCCCGAGCGGGAAGGAAGGGCGCGGGCGAAAACTGCCGCGGTTCGAGGTGTACAAGGGGATCAAGATCCGCCGGCTTGGGTTCCGGATCGACCACAAGAAGTCGCACTACTCGCGGGCGATGTCGTACCTCGGGTTCATGATCCCGGCGTTGCTTCGGCTGTTGTTCGTGCCCAAGTCCACGATCGTGTTCGGTGTGACGAACCCGCCGTTCCTGGCGCAGGGGCTGTACCTGATCTCGCTGTTGCGGGGGTTGAAGTACCAGTACATGGTGCTGGACGCGTACCCCGAGTCGCTGATCGCGTTGGGCATGAGTGAGCGGTCGTTCGTCGCGCGGGCGTGGACGTGGCTGAACAAGATTGCGTACAGGCGCGCGGAGAAAATGATCGTGCTCGGGCGCGACATGACGACACTGCTCGTCAACCGCTACGGGATCGACGAGAAGAAGTCGATCGTGTACATCCCGCACTGGAGCGCCGTGGAGGCGCCGGACCCGCTGCCGGTCGAGAAGAGCGCGATGATCGACCGGCTCGGGCTGCGTGACAAGTTCATCGTGCAATACTCGGGCAACATGGGGATGTGGCACGACATGGACTCGTTCGTGCGTGCGGCCAAGCGGGTCGAGGACGACCCCTCGATCCACTTCCTGTTCATCGGCGAGGGGGCGCGGCGGACGGCGGCGGTGCGGCTGGCGGAGGAACTCGGCTGCACGAACATCACCTGGCACGACTTCGTGCCGCTGGAGCAGGTGCGCGAGAGTCTGTCGAGTTGCCACGTCGCGCTGATCTCGCTCCGTGCGGGGTTCGAGGGGATCGCGGTGCCGAGCAAGTTGTACGGCATCCTGATGAGCGGGCGTGCCGTGCTGGCGCAGACGCCGCTCGAATCCGAGACTGCCTACACCCTCGCCGAGTGCGATTGCGGCGTCACGGTGGCGCCGGGCGACACGGACGGGCTGGTGCGGGCGATCCGCGAGATGGCGGCGAACCGGGAGCGGACGGCGGAGATGGGTCGCAAGGCGTTCCGGGCGTACAAGGAGAAGTACACGCAGGCGCAGGCGATCGAGGCGTTCTCGGACCTGTGGGGTTTGGACATGAAGAAGCGGCCCGCGCCGTCGCACGCCGCGGCGGAGACCGCGGCCTGACGCGCACGGACCCCCCATGACCCAGCCCGAGACGCGCCCGCCGCTCCGCGTGCTGATCGTCACCGAGGACGATCCGCTGTACGTGGTGCGGTTCTTCGAGGTGTTCTTCGCGGAGTGCCCGCGCGACCGCATCGACCTGGTCGGGATCACGGTGAGCGAGGCATTCCACGAGCCGATGCACAAGACCGCGATGCGGATGTGGCGTTTCTACGGGCCGGTGGACTTCGTGCGTCTGTGCTGGCGGTTCGCGCTGGCGAAGGCGGGGCGGCGGAACATCGCCGCGCTGGCGCGCGAAGCGGGGGTGCCGATCGTGGCGACGGCGTCGGTGAACGACGAGGCGTACGTGCGTCGGGTGCGGGAGGAGTTGCGTCCGGACGTGATCGTGTCGGTGGCCGCGCCGGAGATCTTCAAGCGCGGCATCCTCGACGCGGCGCGGGAGCGGTGCATCAACATCCACTCGGGGAGGCTGCCGGTCTACCGCGGGATGATGCCGAACTTCTGGCAGCTGCTGCACGGGGAGCGTGCGGCGGTGGTGACGGTGCACGAGATGGCGGAGCAACTGGACGCGGGGGGCGTGATCGATACGCTCGAGTTCCCGCTGAGGGAGCGCGACTCGCTGGACCGGGTGATCACGGGGACGAAGCGGGAGGGCGCGCGGCTGATGATCCGCGTGCTGGAGCGGTTCCACGCCGGGCCGGTGGAGGCGACGCCGCTGGACATGTCGGGGAAGAAGTACTTCTCGTTCCCGAAGCCGAGCGACGTGAAGGCGTTCAGGAAACGGGGTCATAGGATGCTGTAGGAGGGACCAGGCATCAGGCACCTGGCACCAATGGAAGCAGACACTCGCGCCCTGCGCCTCATGTCCGAAGCCCCGGCGGCCATGTCGATCGACGTGGAAGACTGGTTCCAGGTCGAGAACCTGAAGGCGGTCGTTGCGCGCGATACATGGGACGAGCGCGAGTTGCGGGTCGAGCGGAACACCGACCGGATGCTCGAACTGATGGCGGAGCGCGGCGTGCGGTGCACGTGCTTCATCCTCGGCTGGGTGGCCGACAGGTGCCCCGCACTCGTCCGTCGAATCGCGGCCGCCGGCCACGAGATCGCCAGCCACGGGTACGGGCACGACCTGATCTACTCGCTCACGCACGAGCAGTTCCGCGAGGATGTTCGCCGAGCGAAGCGGCTCACGGAGGACCTGACCGGGGCGGCGGTGCGGGGGTACCGCGCGCCGTCGTTCTCGATCACGGACTGGGCCATCGACATCCTGCGCGAGGAGGGGTTCACCTACGACTCGTCGGCGTTCCCGACGGTGGCGCACGATCGGTACGGGAAACTGACCGGGATGGACGCGGGGGAGCCGATCGCGGAGATCAGGCCTGGGTTCCACGAGGTGTGCGTCTCGACGCTGCAACTGGGCAGGCGGGGGCTGCCGTGGGCGGGGGGGGGGTACTTCCGGCTGATCCCGTACCCGGTGTTCAAGCGCGGGGTGCGGCGCATCCTGCGCTCGGGCGCGCCCTACGTCTTCTACATCCACCCGTGGGAGATCGACCCGGGCCAGCCGCGGTTGGCGGGGCTGCGGCGTTCGCACGCGTTCCGGCACTACAACAACCTGGACCGGTGCGAGGCGCGGTTCGCGTCGCTGCTTTCGGATTTCCAATGGTCGACGTTGGCGGATCTGCTGCGTTCGAGCGTTGTTCCCACGTCGCCATCGTCCGCAGAAGACACGGACGGGCGCGATACCGACGGCAGTTGAGTGCGCGCCTCGTAGGAGCGCTCCATCCGGCGCCATACCGTCGATCGAGCCGGGTACGCTCTCGGGAGACCCGAGTTCGCGCGGAAGGACCGTTCGGACGACGGCTGGGGCGTACAGCGAGAGTGGGTCGAATCGTCAGGACTCGCGGCGGTACCATGCTCCCGCTGAGAACGCCGTTGCTGGAGAGCGAGCGATCCTTGTCTCGGCGATCGATCGCCTGAGGCGCGGCTTCGGCGCCAGCGTTCGCCGCGCTCGGCATTGCGGAAGTCGTCGCCGCAGCTGCGCTGCTGGCGTTGCATGGCGCGGTCGACGGCCAACAGGCGCTCTGTGGTCAACCGCGCTCCCGCTGTCCGTGCTCTGGGGACGGACCGCGCGGAACGCTCGCCTCGGCGCGAGATCGGCGGCGTGATGCTCACCGCGGTCTTTGCGGGGATCGTGCTGATGACGTACGCCGGCATCGGGTTCGTGGTCTCGCTGCTCGCCTCGATCGGCGAAGTCGCCGTGTTCGCCCTCGCCGAGCAGGCCGCACAGCGCGACGGGGTCGCCGCCGGCGTCCCGGATGGCCCACCACCGCGTGAACCAGTCCCACTTTCGCACTGAATCGCGCGCTGGTACTCTGGCTCCGTGGCGAAGGCAGAACGAAAGGGCGAGCGGCGCGACGCGGATCGGTTCCATTCGACGCGGTCCGCGCACCGGGACGAGACGGCCGAGGACTACACCGAGGCGATCATGCAACTGGTCGAGCGTCGGGGCGAGGCCCGCGTGCGCGACCTGGCCGCGATGATGGGCGTCAGCCACGTCACCGTCTCGCGCATCCTCGGGCGATTGCAGGAGTGCGGGCTGGTCGAGACCGCGCCGTACAAGCCCGTCACGCTGACGCCCGAGGGCCGGCGCATGGCCGCGGCGGCGCAGCGCCGGCACGTGGTCGTGCTGGAGTTCCTGGTCGCGCTGGGCGTGAAGCCCGACCAGGCCGAGATCGACGCCGAGGGGATCGAGCACCACGTCTCGGACGCGACGATCCGGGCCATGCAGCGGCACACGGCAAGGCTGCGGGGGGATGGCTGAGGAGAACAGGAACCGCCGCACGACGACTCACGAACCGCAAACGGGAGGCGGCCATGAAGCGAACACGGGGCCTCGGGGCGTGGGGGCGGTTTCTTGTCGCGACGATCGTCGCGGTGGCGGCGGCGGCCGCGCCCGCTGCTGGGCAAGGGGGGGACGGGCCGTTCACGGGATTGTCGCTGGACGACGCGCTCGAGTTGAGCAAGCAGCAGCACCGGTTCCTGGTGGTGTACCCGCGCGGGCACGTCCCGGCACAGCCGGGCAGTGTGACGCTCGCTCCGGGAACGACGATCAACACGAACTCCGGTGAGAGCGGCTTCGACAAGATGGACAAGTACACCTGGCGCAGCCCGACGCTGAGGGCGTGGCTCGAGTGGCACGCGATCACGATCCGGGTCGATCAGGTCGAGCACCCGCAGGATTGGGCGAGGCTTCAGGAACTTGTGCCGCGCCATCCGGTGTCCGGCAGGCCCATCGGGCAGGAGCCGGTGGTGATGATCTTCAAGGATGGCCGGCTGTTCCGGACCGTGCCTGACAAGCGGTTCAGGAACAATAAGGGCGGGCTGCCGATCGTCGGCGACTACGACCAGGGCCGGTTCTACATCAAGCCGCTGCAGATTCTGCTGGTGGCGGACCTCGCGATGTCGTCGCTCGAATCGACCGACCCGGTGTGGCACACGCTGCACACGATGAAGAACCCGCCGCCGCAGCGCCCGGAGATCGAGCCCTTCCACGACGTGGGGAGCGGGCAGGTCGCCGCGGTCGAGGACGCGCCAGATGCGGCGCCCGCGATCGTGCTCGATCGCTGGCGCGAGGCGCGGGAGCGCGCCGCGCTGGGCGGAACCGCGGAGGCGACCGGGCTGTACACATGGCTCTGGGAGCGCGGGCGCACGCTCGACCCGCACGCCGCGAGCGCGATCCGGATCGTGGCGATCGACGAGATGCGCGCGCACGCGCTGCGCGGCGGGCCGGCGATGGAGCGGTTCGCGGCGATGTATCGGGCGCAGGATCGGCTGGCGCCGTGGTACGACGGCTCGGACATGCACGACCTGATCCTGCTGGCCGAGGCGGCCCACAAGCAGGCCCACCTGCTGGAGTACTTCTCGATCCTGATGTTGCAGGACGACGAAGGCGTGGACCTGGAGGCGTCGGTCTTCTCGATCGTCGAGCGGGCGGAGATCGACCTCGTTACCTCGCGCGGGCGGTGGAGCGGGCTGGACGAGGAGCGGCCGAACGCGCACGCGTGGCTGGCGCGGCAGGTCGGGCTGCTCGGGGCGAGGCGGCCGGCGAACGCTCCGGCGGACCAGTGGGGCGAGTTGCAGACGCTGCGGCGGCGGCTGATCGCCGACGAGGCCTGCCGGCACCACGCGGCCGCGCTGCTGCGGGGCGACGAGGCGGCGGCGATACGGTTCGCGGACCTCTACCTGCGCGCTCCGCGTGCCGAGGGCGACGCGGACCCGAGGCTCGCGCTCGCTATCACCGCGCTGGCGGCGGACGCGGTGAGGCCCGTGCACCTCGCCTGGATCGACGAGGCCGCCGCCGACGGCCTCGACCGCCCCGACCTGCGCGCGTGGGCGCAGCGGGCACTGGGCCGCTGAAAGGGCGACCGCGGGTGTTCCGATAACCGCCCTCCGCGCCAGGCCGCGTGTCCGATCCACGTGCGCCAGGCGGGTGGTCGGGAGTGTCCAATCGAGTTGAGGTTGTGGCGTTCGCGTTGCGCGTTTGGCACCTCTTCCGTGCGGCCGACCCCGGCAGAGGGGCGGTTGACGCGGAGCGCGACCATGACGACGCGATCGCTGGGCGGGGCGACGGCCGATGCGGGCGGGCTGCTGGACGTGACGCGCGGGCCGGGGTGGGCGATCGCGGAGGTGCTCGAGGCGAACGTGCACGACATGCACGCGACGCGGATGGAGCGCCAGTTGGGGAGCCTCGCGGAGCGGTGCGCGTGGCGCGTGGTGGTGAGTTTTCGCCCGGGGGTGCGCCTGTCGGTGAGTTGTCTCAGCGTGCTGGCGCGGCTGGGCGAGGCGTGCGAGGCGTCGGGCGGACGGCTGGTGGTGGCGGGGCTTCCCATGGACGCCTGCCGGCTGATCCGCTCGACGGGGCTTGCACGCAAGTTCGCGCTGGCGGAAACGGGCGCGCACGCGGTGCGGCTGCTGCACGGCGAGGGAGACGGGCAGCGCTCGCGCCGCCTGCCGCGCCTGTTCTCGCGGCCGGCGGCGTGACGCCCGTCGCGCAAGCGGGGGCCGGGTCGGGGTTGTCGTGTGTCCTGCGCCCGACGCCCCCGCTTGCCCGGCGGGCGCGCGCACGGCGGATGCTCACGTGCCCTTGCCCGAGGACCGATCGACGGCACGCCCGCCGACCGTGAGCGTCGCGCGGCGACCGGGCGGCCGGCGCTTGCGCCACCACGCGAGGCGCGGCAGCGCACGGCGCAGCAGGAACGCCAGCGCGCCCAGCGCGACGATCGTAACGGCCCAGAACTGCCAGTCGGCGAGGGGCACGCGACAGTCTATGGTGCCCGGCGGCGTGTGAGCGCAGCTTCTGCAAGGGCATGATCGATCGCATCATCGATGTCCACGACCTCGCCCGGTTCCGTCGCCACGCCCCGGTGGTCGCGCCCCAGGAAGGCGTGCGGCCCGGGCGCGACGCCCTCCTCCAGCAGCAGGGCGCGGCGCGACACGACCAGCACGCCGCCGTCCGGCACGAATGAGGGCGGGAGTTCCTGCCGCCGGTACACGCCGTTGAAGAGCCGCTCGCCCTCCCACGGCGTGACTCGCCCGTCGTCGCTCAGCCGCGCCTGCCACCACGGGTGGAACTTCCCCGCCGGCGCGTAGCTCTGCACCGACGAGCAGCCGGTGCGCCGCAGCAACTCGACGGCCCGGTCGATCAGCCCGGACGGGCGCACCGGCACGTTGCCGTACAGGATGACGACGCACGCCGACGGATCGCGCTCGTCGAGCGCGATCGGTGGCTCCAGTCGCTCCGCCCGGCGCAGGCAGGCGCGCACCGCGTCGTCCACCGTCGCTGTGTCGCTCGCGTGCTCGGCTTCGCGCTCGACGGGCGTCGCGCCCATCTCGCGCCCGATCGCCAACACCTCCTGCGAGTCGCTCGACACCAGCACGGCGTCCACCGTCCGCGCCGCCAGCGCGGCCTCGATTGTCCATGCCACGCACGGTCGGGCCGCGACGAGGGTGGTGTTCTTCCCCGGCAGGCGCTTGCTCCCGGCCCGCGCCAGCGTGACCGCGATCGTGCGACATGCCTGCGTACCGCTCATCCGACACGCCTCCCGCCCGACGAACTACGCCACCGCCCGGCGCGGCGAACGCAGACGCCGCGCCCGCGCCAGCGCTCGCCACACTTCCTCGAAAGGCTGGCGGGTCAGGTTGCCTGCCCGCTGGCGCGCGTGCAGGTCGGACCCGCTCATCGGCACGCGCCCGTCGCACAGCGCGGTCATGGTCGTGCGGTCCAGGCGGTCGCGTGCGGCCACGGGCAGCGGCAGCGGCACGATTCGGTCGCCGGCGATGGGCCTCGCCAGCGGGTCGATCACGCACGCCCACGCGTGCATGAGCCAGTGGTCGTAGAAGCCCTCGACCTGCCCGTACACCGCGTCGCACCGCGTGATGCGCGGGACGACCCACGGGCTTCCCCACGCCCCCCCCTCGCCCGCGAGCGCGACCAGCCGGCGCACGTTCTCCTGCGCGCCCTCGAAGAGGTTCGCCCCCGCCATGCGCCGGTACGCCTCGGCCTCGGTCGCCAGCAGGTCCACGCTCACGACGCCAACGCCCGAGCGCGCGAGCGCGTCCACCACGCCCGGCTCGCAGAGCAGGTTCGTGCGCAGGTGGACGCCCGCGATGCCGCTCTCGCGCGCGATCGCGACGACCTCCGCCCACGCCGGGTGCATCAGCGGGTCGCCCGCGCCGGCGAGGGTGACCGCGGCGTCACGGCGCAGCCGCCCGAACTGCGCGAGAATACGCCGCGCCACGTCGAGCGAGATCGGCCTGCGCTCCGGCGCCTCGCCCGACCCCCACAGCGTGCGAGCCCGCAGCCCGCCGGTGCGGCGCCCGGTGCAGAGTTCCAGCGTGAGAACCTGCGGCGCCGGCCCCGCGAGCGAGAGCGGCGACGCTTCGGCCGCGAGGCAGAGCGCGCTCGCGTCCGCCTCGTCCGCCGGCACGCCGCTCGACGCGACCAGGCGCGAGAGCGCCAGCGCCCGCGACGGCTCGTCCGGGATGAACCGCACGCCCGCGTCGCGCACGATCGGCTCCACGTGCACGCACACGTCCTTGGCGATCGGGTCCAGCACCGGCGCGACCGGCACGTACCCCAGCAGCCCGCCCATCGACGCGATCGGCCCGGCGCCGGGCACCTGCGACGCCATCTCATCCGCCAGCGTCCGCTCGACGACGCACGGCGCGAGGCCGGGCGGCGACTGCGTGAACGTGAACCGGTGCTCGCTCGGCCTTTCGAGACAGCGTTCCACCACCGCGTCCGTCAGCGCGGGGTCGAGCAGCGCCCAGTCCGCGCCGCAGACGACGGCCGCGTCGATCCCCTCGTCGCGCATGACGCCCGCGAGCGTCCCGGCGTCGAAGGCCTCGTCGTAGCAGGTCTGATTCGCCAGCCCGCCGCGCCAGCACGAGCGTGCCCACAGCCGTGCCCGCGCCACGGCGTGTCGGCGCTCGCCGAGCGGGTGATGCTGCATCTGCCGGACGGAGACTTCCAGCCCGGCGGGCGCATCGCCCGCGATGGCGCGCACGCGCCCGCCATCCTGCGCCAGCAGCACGACCCGTCGCACGTTTCGCGTGCGTGCCAGCCGGCGCAGCAGCAGCGCGAGCGGGTTCAGCCCGCCGAGGAAGCGGTCTTCGAGGCGGCGCTGCGTGCCCAGCCCGCTCCGATCGGGATCGACCGCGACGACCGCCGCGACGCGGAGCGCGTCACGTGAGACGCGCACGCCGTCCGGCTCGGGCGCGGGGGTGCGTGTCACCCTCGGACCGCCCTCCATGGCGGCCGCCGTGTCGTCGAGCATCCGCCCCATCGCGTCGGCCGCGTCGGCGAGCCAGGTCACGTTTTCGAGGTCGCGCTCGATCTGCTTCTTCTGGCGTTCGAGCGGCGACAGGCCCGCGTCCAGCCCGATCTCGCGGTCGTGGCGGAAGCGTCGGAGCGTGCCCGTCTGGTTCAGCCGCTGCACGAGTTCGTACGCTGCGCCGAGCGACTCGACCTCGCGGGCGAGGGCCTGGACGCGTCCGATGAGCCTGTTCACGCGGGCCTGGTCGGCGTGGTGGTCGCGCATTTCCTCGAGAAGCCTCGCTGTCTCGCGGCCGATCTCGCCGACCCGCCAGACGCCGCGGCGCAGCGCTGTCGCCCGCTCGGCGGCGAGGCGTGCGCCGCGCCGCAGCGCGGCTTGGTCGCGCTCCGCTAGCGGCAGCGCGACGCGCTGCGCCCCCGTGCCCGCGTGCCGGTCGAGCGCCTCGGCGAGGGGCATCGGCGTCGTGTGCCGCTTGCGTGCCCCCCCCTCGGTCGCGTCGATCGTGGTCAGCCCGCGCCGCGCGTCCTCCTCGAAGGCCCGCTCGAACTGCACGAGGTATGCCGCCATCTGGTCGTCCGTGTAGACGGGCCTGCCCTCGGCGTCTTCGGCGCGGTGGAGCAGGCGCCGGTGGCGGACGATCCGCTGCCATTCGAGCATTTCGAGCGTGTTGAACTCGTTGATCTCGCCCGCCCAGACCGCGTGGATCGCCGCGCCGGGGCCGTAGTACTGCCCGTCCGTGAACGCGAGGTCCTGCCCGATGAGCATGACCGGGTCGCACCCGAGGTGGCGCGCGAGGTAATACGCCAGGTGCGCCACCGTCGCGCCCGCGGGAAGCGTGGCCGGGTCGTGCCGGTGTGCGCTTCCCAGCACGGCGTCCAGCACCGGGTCCGCCGGGCAGCGGATCGCGCCCGGGAACGACGCGAGGATCGCCGGGTTCGCCTTCGCGTCGGCGACGAGCGTGACTCCCCGCACGTCGTCGGCGGTCAGCCCCTCGTAGAAGCGTCGCGAGATCTCGTGCCAATCCAGCGCGGTGACGAAATGCGGGCGGATTCCCCGTTCGAGCAACTGCTTCAGCACCGTCTGCACCGCGATGATGACGACGCGGTCGCGCACGCCGGGGCGCGCCAGCAGGTCGATGTTCCGCCGCAGGCTCGGCCCCGCGCTCACCACCACCGCGGGCCGGCCGGCGCACGCGCCGGCGAGGTCGCCCACGCCCGGGCAGCCCGCGTAGTGGTCGAGGTTCATCAGCAGGTTTCGGAGGGTGGTCTCCATCTGGACGAGGGTCGTGACGACGGTCGTGCGCAGGGCGCGCATCGTGCGGGCCAGTTCATCGCCGAAGCGCGCCGCCTGTGCGCTCAGCCGCGCCTTGCTCGCCGGGTGCTCGACGATCCTCACGCCCAGCGACATGATGCCCTCCGCGCCCGAGACGGCCTGCGAGAGGGCGACCGAGTCGCAGTCCGTCAGCACCGCCACCGTGCCCCCCCCGAGCCACGCCGAGCAGTCCACGCGTTCGAGCACGGCGCGGAGCAGCCCGGCGTCCGGCTCGAAGCAGACGACGAAGCCGGCCGTGCCCATCCGGCGAACCAGCGCGCCGACGTGGTGCCCCACGCCGAATCCGAGCACGGCGACGCCGCCCGAGGCGCGCGGGTCAACGGTCGCCGCGAGGCGCTCGGCTTCTTCCAGCGGTCGGCGGCGGCTCGCCAGCCAGCGAGCGGAGGGGCCTTGGCCCTCGCACGCCGTGATCGCGCCGTCGTCGGCGACCGCGAAGTTCAGGTCGGTTCTCGGCGTGGCAAGCCGGACCGCCTCAGCGACTCGCGCCGAGCGCACGGCCAGCGCGCGCAGGTTCCGCTGCAGGGTTTCCGAGTTCGGCGCGTGTCCCGGTTGTCCCGCGTGCGCTAGCGTCATCCGCTCTCCGATCCGTTCACCGGCCTTGGATCGACCCGCCCTACGACGCGGCTGCAAAGATGCCTGACGCCACAGCCTATCAACCGCACAAGGCTCACCCCCGGTGGCACAGGCGTCTCGCCTGTGCCACGGTCGCCCTTGCCGTCGCGTCGCCCGCCCTGGCGATTCTCACGCCGCCTCCGTCGCTGCCTTCGCTGCCACGCCCGCCGATCGTTCAGCACCTGTTGCTGGAATCTCCCCTGCCGCTCGCCATCGCCCTGCTCACGGCCGGCGCGATCGCCGCCATCGCGTTCCATCGTCGCGCGCGCACGAAGCACGCGGGTCTGGCCGCGGGCGGCGCGCTGCTGGCCACGGCGGCGCTGCTCGCGCTCGCCGCGCTCGTCGAGACACCGCGCGAGCGAGTGATCGAACGCACCCGCCAGCTGGTGGACGCCGTCGCCCGCGCCGACGCCCGTGCCCTCGACGACCTGCTCGCCCCGGACTGCCTGGTCACCTTCGACCGCGCCCCGGGCGGCTGGGAAAAGCCGGAGACCATCAACTGGATCGCCGACAACCTCCGCGGCCGCTACACCGTGTCGCAGCACGAGGTCGCCGGCGTGCAGGCCCAGATCGGCCCCCAGCGCGGGCTGGCCCGCACGAGGCCCTCCGTCCGCGTCACCCCGGACATCACGGGCCGCCCGCACGGCTTCGTCTGCCTCATCACCTGGCGCGAAGACCCCGACGGCACATGGCGCGCCCTGCGCATCGAACCGCTCTGGCTCCAGGGCTACGGCGACCTGACCCCTCGCTGAGCGGAGGGGAGGGGAACAAAGCGATAAGCGAAAAACGAAAAGCGAAAAACGAACATGCAGAGGGTCGTCGGACAGTCCGACACCTGCCCCGTGCTTCATGTTCGGTATTCGCTGTTCGCTGTTCGCTTTGTGACGCTACCCGGCGTCGTCCGGCACTCCCACCAGTGAACTGGGCTGCATGCGCCATGCTTTCGGGTCGTTGGCGGGCACGCCTCGGACGCGCTCGCGGATGCCCTTGCCGTTGAGCAGGTTCAGGGGGTGGCGCTTGCGGGCCTCGCGGAGGGGAAGACTCTCGAAGCCGGGCGAGTTGACGGGGTCGTAGTCGGCGGTGCCGAAGACGCCGACCGTCACGGTGCTCCGTTCCGGGGCGTGGAAGTAGAAGGCGAGGTCGCCCTCGCGGCGCAACTGGGCCGCGGCCTGCTCGGCGGTTCGCCGGAACTCGCCCAGTTCCTGGGCGGTGGGGCGTTTGCCGTCGCCGCGCCCGTAGATGCCCACCTGCAGCGTGTAGAGGGCGGACGAGCCGTAGTACTTCTTCGCGTTGCGCAGGTCGAACTGCGGGATGCTCCCGGCGAGACGGTCCGGGCTTGGCGGGCTGAGCAGGGCGTCGGCGAACGGACGCTGGCCATCGACGACGAGCGTCTGCACCCGGCGCAGGTCGGCGGCGGCTCTCGGGTCGTCCGGCCCGGCGTACCTGCCGAAGGCCAGCACGGCGGCGCGGCCTCGCTCCTCGACGAATGCGCTCTCCAGCCCTGCCACCGTCTTCGCCTTCCACAGCGATTGGGCCGCGCGCTCCGCCTTGTCCGGCCCGACGAACGCCGCGATCACGATCGTCCAATCGTCGGCGACCGGCACCGCGGCGGGCTGAGGCTGTGCGCTCGGCGCGGGCTGGTTGCGCCGACGCTCCGGCTGCTCCCGCCCCCCCCCTTCCGCGGCGAGCGGCGCGCACGCCAGCGCGGCGCACACGCAGACCGCCCAGCCCAGACCCGATCGGCCCGTTCCCGTGGTCCCGAGTCCCATGTTCGGTGCTCCTGCCCCCCCGCCCAGTCTACCCGCCGGCGGGATGTTGGGCCACGTTCGGTAAGTTTGTGTCCGCCAACACTTTGCAATCAATACGGCCACTTTTCGCAGTATTGAAGGCCCGCGACGCCGCGCGTCGATACTCTGGCCATGTCGGCCAGGCGCCCCGCCGGAGCGTCGGCCGACAGGGAGGCCCGGCTCCGAATTCCGGGCGGCGTTGGTGGGAGGTCCGTTCGATGTTCAACCTTGCTCCGGTGGGGGGCACGCAGGCGGGCCGATCAGCCGAGGGGGTCGCCTCTTCGGCCGGGGACAGGGTTCGCCAGCCGGTTGAGGTGTCAGCACCCGTCCGGCCGGGCGACAGGGTCGAGGTCTCTCGCCTCTCCGTTCTCATGAGCCGCCTCCGCGACATGCCCGACATCCGTCAGGATATCGTCGACCGCCTCCGCCACGAGATCGAGACCGGGGTCTACCCGACCGCCGAACGCCTCGACGCGGCCCTCGACGCGCTTCTCGACGACATCAGCCCGGAATAGACCCGAGCGAGGCCGTCAGGAACTCCACCATCGCAATCTTGGCGTCGTTCGAGAACCTACCGAACCCGGCGTGCTCCTCCGGCGCGCCCGTCTCGCTGAACGTGACCAGCCGAACCTGCCCCGGGTCCGCTCCCGCGGCGGCGTAGTGCGCCCGCAGATCGTCGATGAACGCCCGCTGCGTCTCGAAGGCGACCATGCGGTCCCCCGTCGCGTGGATCGCCATGAAAGGGATCGGCCTCCAGCCCGCCAGGTGCCGCGACGGGTCAAGCCGTTCGACACGCTCCCTCGGGTGGTCGATCGGCCACGCCTTCCGCCCCGAGCCGGGCGGCGGGAAGTAGAGGTCCGTCAACCGGCCGCTCGTCGCCTCGACGAACGCGGCCGCGAACGGGTGCGGCTCGCACAGCCTGCGCAGCGTGATCATCCCGCCCGCCGACATTCCGCCGATGGCGAGCCGCGCTGAATCGAACACGCCGCCGTGTTCGACTGCCTGAAGCGCGCGCACGACCGAGTCGATCTCGCCGACCGCCTGCTCGACGACGTCGAGTGTGTGCCTCGGGTCGTGCATGCGCGGGCCGTCACGTTCGCCGTGCCCCGGCAGGTCGATCGCGCAGACGGCGATGCCCGCGCGGATCAGCCGCAGATAGCGCCCGGGGTCGAGTTCCTTGCTGACGGTGCGCCCGTGCAGCCAGACGAGCGTCGGCGCGGGGCGCGACCAGTCCGGGTGCGCGAGCATCGCGGGGATGGCTGTCGCGCCGAGCCGCGCTGAACGGGCCTGATCCGCAAGGGCCTTGGGAAACTGTGCAAAGCGCGGGTGCATCCGCGTCAGGATAGGAAGCGGCCTGTTCGCGCATGAGCGAGGTGAACCTGAGACGAGCGCAGGTCTGCGATCGATGCAGATCGCGCGCGGCGATTACAGGGCGATCCGTGCCGCGCGACGAATCTGAAGATGCGGGGCAATCCCAGCGACATCGCCGGCTTCAATCGCGGTTATCGGGCTGAGTTCGATCGTACAGTCAGGCGTCGTCGCGTCCTTCCAAGGGACACGCACACCCGCGGCTTCGAGCCAACGAGCGGCGCGGAGTGTCTGGATGTCGCGGCTGGTCCGCGGGCTATCCACTCCGTCGGCGTTCTTGATGGGGGCGAACTCCTCCGTGCGGTCCGCCTCGTAGACGATCGACGCGCGCGCGAGCGGGATGGCATCGAAGACAAAGCGCTCGAGTTTCACGGCGTTCGGCTCGCGTGGCTCGATGCGCTCGCCTGTGTCGGGGTCGATGCACGGCACCTTCTTCTCGGCCCTGTGCCAGGGGAGTGCGAAGGCGGGATCGGAGTTCAACCGCTCGACGAACTCAACGCTGAGGATGTGGATCGCGGGGCTGCCGGCCAGGAAGCGGAGGCGGCCATCGGGGAGGCGTTCTCGCTGCCGCTCGATGGGAAGGTCGGAATACTCGATGATGCGCACCCTCCCGCCGGCGACGCAGAATATACCGAGCTTCTCTTCGGGGTAGGCCTTGGCGAGCATTTTGCTCGACATCTCGGAGGAGGAGTCCGGCGCCGTGGCGTGCAGGCCCAGGAAGACCGGGTCGGCAACGCGAACGATGGGGTTATCGACCTGGAAGTAGCTGATGTGCTCGACGCCGCGTCGGCGCATGTCCTCGAGCGCACCGGAAACCTCCAGTGCGAGAAGCGATCCGCCGTGACCGTCGGGGTTCGTGGCGATCTCGCCGGGCGAGGCGAGCAGGATGCGCCCCGTTTGCAGGTCGAAACTGGGCATGGTGCCCTGGGGAAAGAACATCACGGCGTCGCGCCGCAGACCGAAATAGTCGCGATCTTCAAAGAACGCGACGGTGGCGTCATGGTTCAACGGGCTTGTCATGACGTACCAGGGCGGGAGCACGCCGTATTTCTCGCCCGTCTTGCGGATGCCCTCGGCGAAGAACTGGAAGAGCGGCCTGCCCGTGACAGCGCCGGCGGGATAACAGCCCTTCGGGCCGTCGTAGCCGAGTCGCGTGCCCTGGCCTCCAGCCACGGTGAAACACGCGACCTTGCCGGCGCGGAGCAATCTCTCACCCGCGGCGCGGAAGGCATCGCTGTCCCACGGGCGGACGGGCGATGCGGGATCGTGGGGGTAGTAGGGTGCGGGTTCGATGTCGGGAGGCAGGTCGATCGGCGGTTTGCCGAGCACGTAGTCACGCACGAGCACGGGGAGGGATTCAAGGTCGATCGACTCGATTTGAGTGAGGAGCGAATGCTGCGCGTCCGATGTGAGCCGATCGTAGAAGTTCAGAAGGTGCGGCTGTCCGGCTCGTTGGAGCCGCTGGCGGAGTGCGTGGAAGTCGGCCATGGCGTGAGGGTAGCAGGTGGTTCGGTACCGGCGGACGCTGGGAGAGCATCGAGGAGCCCGAACCGAGAGGGCTGATCGGACGCTGATGTTGAGCGTTGGTACGATGCCCCCCCGCGGGGCGTGTGGAGGGTTACGGGATGGGATGGGAAGCCTGGCTGACCGGGGCGTTGCTGGTGGGGATGCTCGCCGCGCTCGTCGCCGGCCGGTGGGGGCCTGACATCATCCTCATGGGCGTGCTGGTGACGCTCCTGCTCGCGGGCATCATCGACGCCGGCGAGGCCGTCCGCGGCTTCAGCAACGGCGGCGTCATTACGGTCGCCATGCTCTACGTCGTCGCGGCCGGCATGCGCGAGACCGGCGCGATCAACCTCATCGCCGGCCCGATGCTCAAAAAGGCAAAGTCCGTCGTGTCTGCCCAGGCGCGGATGGTGCTTCCGGTGGTCGGCCTCTCCGCCTTCATCAACAACACGCCCATCGTCGCCATGCTCATGCCCGCCATCGACGGGTTCTCCAAGCGATCGGGCATCCCGGCAAGCAAACTCATGCTCCCGCTCTCCTACGCGTCGATCTTCGGGGGCGTCTGCACGCTCATCGGCACCAGCACCAACGTCGTCGTCGCGGGCATGATGAGCCACGCGGACGTGCGCGATACCCTGGGCGACCCGGTTCGTCTCAGCATGTTCACCATCACTTGGGTCGGTGTGCCGATGGCGATCGTTGGCATTGCCTACATCCTGCTGTTCAGCAAGTGGCTCCTCCCCGACCGCTCCAGCCCCGAGCAGGCGGGGCAGGAGCAGAGCCGCAAGTACCTCGCCGCGATGCGCCTGACCGAAGGCTCGCCACTCGCGGGCAAGACGGTGGAGGGTGCGGGGTTGCGCTCGCTGCCTGGCCTCTTCCTCAGCCGCATCGACCGCGCCGACTCGACCGTCATCGCCGTCGGCCCGGAGGAGACACTGTGCGCCGGCGACGTGCTCGTGTTCGTCGGCCGACTCGACTCGCTCGTCGACCTCCAGCAGTTCAAGGGCCTCGAACCCATCGCCGACGAGGAAGGCGGAAGCGGCTACAGGCCCAACCTCCGCCTCGTCGAGGCCGTGGTCTCGCCCGCGTCCCCTCTCGTCGGCAGCACCGTCCGCAGCGCGGGCATCCGCACACGCTACGGCGCGGTCGTCGTCGCCGTACACCGCCAGGGCTACCGCCTCCGCGGCAAGATCGGCGACATCCGCCTGCGCCCCGGCGACACGCTCCTCCTCGAGGCCCCGCAGGGGTTCGCCAAGCAGTACCGCGACTCGACCGACTTCATGCTCGTGAGCGAGGCCGCTCAGACCGCCGCACTCCGACACGAACGGGCCTGGATCGCCATGGGCATCGTGCTCGCCGTCGTCGTCGCCATCTCGACCGGCTGGCTCGACCCGATGGTCGCGGCGATGGCCGGCGCGGGGCTGATGATCCTCACGCGCTGCTGCACGGGGCCGCAGGCGCGCCGATCCGTCGACTTCCAGGTGCTCATCGTCATCGCCGCCGCCTTCGGCATCGAGCGCGCCATGAGCAAGACCGGCCTCGCCTCCTGGATCGCGCACGGCGTGGTCGACGCGACAGCCGATCTCGGCCCGTGGGCGCTCCTCGCCGTCACCTTCGCCGTCACCACCTTCTTCACGTGCATCATCACCAACAACGCCGCCGCAGTGCTCATGTTCCCCATCGCCCTCGGCATCACGCAGGAGGCGGGCCTGAACTTCCTCCCCTTCGCCGTCGTCATTGCCGTCGCCGCCAGTTGCGAGTTCTCCACTCCCATCGGCTACCAGACCAACCTCATGGTCATGGGCCCCGGCGGGTACAAGTGGATCGACTACACACGCTTCGGCGGCCCGCTCACCATCCTCTGCGGCATCGTCTGCGTCGCCCTCGCGCCGTTCGTCTACGGGCCGCTCGTCGCACAATGAGCGACAGTGGACAGTTGAACGTGGACATGAGGCAGGCCGAAGGCCGAAGGGCAGAGGCCGAAGTCTCGACTCACGCCCCGCGCCCCTCCGGCCTCCCCTCCTCCGCCCTCCGCCCTCTCCTCCTCCGCCCTTCCTCAATCCCGCCCGCCGGGGGGCCGATACTCCCCGTGAACCGAGCGGCCGTAGAGTCCGTACTGCGGTGGCCGGGACTGCACGGGGCTTTGTACGGGTCCTGAAAGGCCCCGCCCCGCCAGTGCCTCCGAGGCATCATCAACGATGATCCATCGAACGCGAGAGGAGTGAGCCGTGGCTGGGAAGAACGGGCTGATCGTGGTGACGGGCGGCGGCGGGTTCATCGGCGGCTGGCTCGTCCGGCACTTCCTCGAGCAGGGACACACCAACGTCCGCTCCGTGGACATCAAGCCCCTCGACGAGTGGTACCAGGTCCACGACGGCGTCGACAACGTCGTTGCCGACCTCAAGGACCTCGGCAACTGCCGCCGGGCCTGCGCCGGCGCGGCCGACGTCTACCAACTCGCCGCGGACATGGGCGGCATGGGCTTCATCGAGAACAACAAGGCCCTGTGCATGCTCAGCGTGCTCATCAACACCCACATGCTCCTCGCCGCCGAGGACGCGGGCGTCAAGCGGTTCTTCTACTCCTCCTCCGCCTGCGTCTACAACGCCGACAAGCAGAAGTCCGAGGACGTCGTCCCCCTGCGCGAAGAGGACGCCTACCCCGCCATGCCCGAGGACGGCTACGGCTGGGAGAAACTCTTCAGCGAGCGCATGTGCCGGCACTTCCGCGAGGACTTCGGAACCTACACCCGCGTCGCCCGCTTCCACAACGTCTACGGCCCCTACGGCACTTGGGACGGCGGACGCGAGAAGGCCCCAGCCGCCATCTGCCGCAAGGTCATCCACGCCAAGGCCACCGGCAAGCACGAGATCGAGATCTGGGGCGACGGCCACCAGACCCGCTCCTTCATGTACATCGACGACTGCATCAAGGGCATCCGCATGTTCATGGACGGGGACTGCGTCGAGCCGCTCAACCTCGGCTCCAACGAACTCGTCACCATCAACGGCCTCGTGGACATCGTCGAAGACATCGCCGGCGTCAAGCTCAACCGAAAGTACAACCTCAACGCCCCCAAGGGCGTCAACGGACGCAACTCCGACAACACCCTCATCAAGAAGCACTTCGGCTGGGAGCCGGGCATCCGCCTCCGCGAGGGAATGCGCAAGACCTACGACTGGATCGTCGGCGAGTACAACCGCCAGCACGGCACGAGCGTCCCGACCAGCGATGCCGCGCACGCCCGCGCCTGAGCGCACTCACGCCCGCCACACGTCCAGATTCACGCCCAGCAGCGCCTCGACGCGCTCCGTCTCGCCCTCGAAGAGCGTGCGCGCGTACGCGCGGTCCTCGGGCGTCAGTTTCGGCTTGCCCTTGCCGCCGCGGCCAAGCAGCCTCTTCACGCCCAGCCGGTTCACCGCAAACTCATTGATCCAGTAGAGGTCATGTTTGCGCATGAACGCGCCAACACGCGAGGCGAGCTTGTAGACCGCGCCCGAGCGGGGCGAGGTCGCCGTGTTCACCTTCGTTTCTCCGGTGCCCGCCGGGAATCGGTCCGCGTCGATGCCCAGGTGCTCAGCGATGCGGCGCAGCGCCGTCGGCACGTCCGCGAAGGCGTGCTCGCAGACCAGCGCCAGCACCGCCTCCCGCGGGAACAGCCCGAAGCACCGTTCGAGGTGGGCTGAATACCGACCCCACTCGACCGCCTCGGGGTAGTCCGTCAGGAACGACCGGAAGTCCTTCCGGTAGTTGTCGTGCTGCATCCGCCACGTGTAGTGCGAGAACGCCCGCTCCACCGGGTCGCGCAGCGTTGTGATCAGCCGCGTCACCGACGGCGTCTCGCGGATCCGCCGCATCGCCTCCTCCGAGAACAGGTAGTGCGGCGTCACCTCGCCCACCGCCCTGTACCGCCCCGCTTCCTCGTCCGCCGGGAAGAACGACTCGTACCACCCCCAGCCCTTGTCGAACGAGCGGTCGAAAAAGTGGACCTCCTTGCGCTGCTGGGAGACGTACACGTCCGGGTGCGCGTCGAGGACTTCGTACAGCCACGTCGAGCCGCCGCGGGGGACGCCGATGCCGAGGAAGGTGGGTCGCATGGTCGGTGGCTCGGTCAGGGTTCGGGTCGTCGCGCGGTCAGGTCCGGTAGCGCGCGGGTGAAATGGGTTGCAACACCGGGCGAACAGGCCCGGCCGTGCCGTGCATAGTACACTCACGCCTGCGGCGCCCCCGGCCGATGGAAGGCTCGGGTGGGGTCAGCGGTGGTGGTTCGGACGGTCGTGGGCGTCAGAGGCGCGTGGCGCGGGAGCGGCGGCGTGAAGGT
Source organism: Phycisphaeraceae bacterium (assembly GCA_026128865.1). Classification (GTDB taxonomy): domain Bacteria; phylum Planctomycetota; class Phycisphaerae; order Phycisphaerales; family UBA1924; genus CAADGN01. The sequence continues at coordinate 66,763 of JAHCJE010000001.1, forward strand.
GCTCGTCACGGGGGGTTCCGGGTTCATCGGGTCGTTCTTCATCGACCACTTCCGCCGCGTCGGCACCCCCTACGTCATCATGGACCTCGTCGATCCGCCCTTCGACACCTCGGGCGGCTCCGTCATCAAGGGCGACATCCGCGACCCCGCCGCCGTCCGCCGCGCCATGGCCGGCTGCGACCGCGTCCTCCACCTCGCCGCCGCCCACCACGACTTCGGCATCGCCCGCGACACCTACTTCTCCGTCAACGAGATCGGCTCCAAGGTCATGTGCGAGGAACTCGACCGCGCCGGCGTGCGCGAGTGCTGCTTCTACTCCACCGTCGCCGTCTACGGCGACGCCCCCGAGCCGCACTTCGAGGACTCCGAGAAGCGCCCCAACTCCCCCTACGGCGAGAGCAAACTCGCCGGCGAGCGCGTCTTCGAGGCCTGGTCCGCCCGCGGCGAAGGCCGCCGATGTCTCGTCATCCGCCCGACCGTCACCTTCGGCCCGCGCAACTTCGCCAACATGTACTCGCTCATCCGCCAGGCCGCCTCGGGCCGCTACCTCGAGTTCGGCGCGGGCACGAACATCAAGAGCCTCTCCTACATCGAGAACATCGTCGAGGCCACGCTCTTCCTCTGGGATCGTGCCCCCGCAGAGCGTGCCCCGTTCGAGGTCTTCAACTACATCGACAAGCCCGACCTGACCAGCGCGGAGATCACCGAGGCGGTCTGCCGCTCGCTCGGGCGCAAGTGCCCGCCGCGCCTCCCGCTCTGGCTGGGCCTCGCCCTCGCCCTGCCCTTCGACGCGGTGATCGCCCTGACGGGCAAGAACCTGCCGATCTCGGGCGCACGCGTGCGCAAACTCTTCTCGACCCAGACCAAGTTCGAGGCCGACAAGGTCATCGCCGCCGGCTTCAAGGCCCGAGTCCCCCTGCGCGAGGGCATCGACCGCATGGTCAGGTGGTACCTCGCCGAGGGCCGCGCCCAGCAGGCCGTCTGGCATGTCCCGCCCGCCGACATCGTCATCGGCACGGCCGAAGCGTGATCGACGTGAGTTCGCCTCCTCTCCAGCGGATCGCTCGGCGCTGAACGAGCCGCGACCGTGAGGGTGCGGTTGCTTCTTGCCGACGCACCACGAGCGTGCGGCGCTCGCGTTCGCGCACCAGCCCGACGCTCGCTCACGCTTGCTGCTCGTCGGTCCGCATTCCCACGATTACCTCGCTTTGCTCCGGGCAGCGGCGGTTCGTGAAGGAACGCGTGACAACGCTCCCGGCGATGGCAGGAAGCCTGATGCGCGCGCACCGTGCATCCGCGCTCCGCGGATCAGGATCTGTCGTGCGGCTCGCCGCGGATGGTGAGTCGGGCGGGGTGCCCGAACCAGGCGTTCGTGCCGCCCGGCCCCGGGTACTTCTCGTCCAGCACGCGCGCCACGGCCGCCATGTCCGCGTCCGCCGCAACCCACCCGCCGGCGATATCCGGGTAGTCCACCGAGCAGTTCTCGCACTTCTTGCTGGAGTCGAAGCGGATGGGGCACCAGAAACTCTCGACGTTGCGCAGCATCTCGCCGCCGAGCGACCAGACGCCCGTCATCCAGTCGCAGTAGAGGCACCAGATGAGGTCGTGCCCCACCAGCCCCCGGAACTTGTGGCGCGAGACGTTCACCCAGTCGGCCGCCCGGTACTTCGGCAGGCGCACCAGCCACGTCAGGGGCGGGTAGACGAAGTACTGGGCGACACGGATCACCCAGAACACCGGCACCGCCCACGCCGTCCACCAGACCGCCGTGTGGTTGCGCACGCGGCCGACCTTGCGGTTGAGGGTGTGGACGATCCGCGGCCCGCGCCGGGCCTCCGGGTGGGCGAGTTCGTGCAGCACGGTCCAGACCATGACCGCCGCGACCTGCCCCAGCAGCGCCGCGAGCAGGCCCAGACCCGCGCCGAGCCACGGCGTCTCCGGCGAGAGCCTCGCCCCCGCGATCGGCCCCGCGATCAACGGCGCAACCGTGAAGTACGTCACAACGATGTCCAGCAGCGGGGCGCGGCAGAGCGAGGCAGACAACCCACGCCCGGCAGGCCCCAGCCGCGGCACGAGGTGCAGCACGCCCGCCCCGATCAGCATCGCGCCGAGCGTCACGAGCAGGATGGCGAGCGATGGCGACATGGGCGCAGTCTACCCGACGCGTCGCCGGCGCACGAAAAAGGGGCCGGCCTGTGTGGGCCGACCCCTTGTGAAGGACCGAGTTGACGAGGACGCTCAGCGGCGACGGCGGCCGAGCGCGAGGACGCCGAGGCCCGCCAGCGCGAGCGAGGCGGGCGCGGGAACGAGGTTGGCCTGCAGGCCGTCGTTCACGACGAAGTCGCCGGTGTAGACGATCGTCTTGACCGCGCCGATGCTGTTGAAGTTCCAGCCGAACCAATGGAGCGTGCCGCTGAAGTCGGTGTAATGCACGGTGGTCGATCCGACGAGGCCGCCGTTGGCGTCGTAGAAGTCGAACTGGATAGGAGCGGAGGGGTTGCCGAAGACCTCGGCCGCGCCCCAGTAGCCGCCGAAGTCGGTGACGGGCGTCGCGAAATCGATCTTCGCGCTCTCCTGCGGGAATCCGCGGTCGATGCCCATGCCGTTCATGCCGTCGCTGACGCCGGCCAGGCCGTAGTTCCCGAGGCCGAAGCCGTCGATGAACGGGCTGTAGACGACGAGGATGCCGCCCTGGCCGGAGAACGGCGAGGAGACCATCGCGTTGCCGCCGAAGGTCGAGATGGGGCCGTTCGCGTCCTCGTAGAAGTTGGGGTTCTGCGAGTACGTCTGGAACCCTTCCCACGTCTCCGAGATGCCGCCCGAGAACGGACCGATGGGGGTCTGCGCGGAAGCGACACCCGCCGCGCACACCATGACCAACGCAACTGTCTTCTTCATGACTGTCCCTCTCCGAGGCCCTACCGAACCACACCACACGGGCTGGGCCTCGATGCCCGATTGGCGTGCTGATAGATTACCCGGGTAGAGGCCTACCGTTCAACTCCAATCGAAGAAAACGGTGGCATTCACCCGTTTGCGTTCTGTCAGTGCAGGCCCAGCAGTTCGCTGATCACAGGCCCGTACGCCACGATCAGCCCCGCGAACACCACCGACACGATCGAGATCAACTTGATCAGGATGTTCAACGAAGGCCCGGAAGTGTCCTTGAACGGGTCGCCGACCGTGTCGCCTACGACGGCCGCCTTGTGGTCGTCCGAACCCTTGCCGTACACGTAGGCCGACCCCTTCCCGTTGCGCCGATAATCCTCGGCCCGGGCCTGGATCGCCGCCCGGACCTCGGCCGGCACCTTGTCGCGCGTCGCCGGATCGTCCAGGAACTTGTCGGCCGTGATGCGCCCGTAGGACTCGATCAACTTCTTCGCGTTGTCCCACGCGCCGCCCGCGTTCGCCATGAACACGGCCACGGCGAAGCCCGACACCAGCCCGCCCGCGAGCAGGCCCATCACGCCCGGAACGCCCAGCACCAGCCCGACGAGGATCGGCACGAAGATCGCCAGAATCGACGGGAAGATCATCTCACGCTGCGCCCCCGCGGTCGAGATCGACACGCACTTGGCGTACTCGGGGTACTCCACGCCCTCGAACTCGACCCGCTTGGGCCACTTCTCCGGGTTCGCCACGTCGGCCTCGCTCATGCCCTGGGCGCGGAACGCCTCGCGCATCTTGGCGAACTGGCGACGGCACTCGCCCATCATCGCGTACGCCGCGCGCCCCACCGCGTTCATCGTCAGCGCGCAGAACAGGAACGCCAGCAGCACCCCCATGAACAGCCCGCCCAGCGCCCGCGGGTTCGTCAGCGTCACGCCGTAGAACTCGATCACGTCCTCGAGCGTGCCGTTGCGTGTGCCGATGACCTCGAACGCCATCTCGTGCTCGTGGTCGCCGTGGGTGATCGTCTTCGAGAGGACGAACCGGTGCGAGGACCCGATCGTCGGCTCGCCCTCGTCCTCGTGCCCGTAGCGAGAGAGTGCGCGCAGGTCGAAGACCGTGCCGGGGGCGACCGTCTCCTCGAAGTGCATCCCCGCCAACTGCCCACGGTCCACCAGCATCCCGCAATCGACGTAGGGCTTCGCCCCGCCCGCACCCGGCACCACGATCGCGAACCGCCCGTGCCCGGAATAAACCGCGTAGTCGCCCGACGCCGGCGCGGTGTACGACGACCGCGCCACGTACGCCTCGGCCTGGCGCGTCAACTGCACCTGCACGATCTGAACGTACGCCGCGAACAGCGCCAGCGCGGTCAGCGCGGCCGAACCGATCGCGAACCCCTTGCCCGTCGCCGCAGTCGTGTTGCCCAGCGAGTCCAGCATGTCCGTCCGCTCGCGCACGTGCGGCGGCTGGCCCGTCATCTCCGCGTTGCCCCCCGCGTTGTCCGCGATCGGCCCGTAGGCGTCCGTCGCCAGCGTGATGCCCAGCGTCGCCAGCATCCCCACCGCCGCGATCGACACGCCGTACAGCCCCATCAGGAAACTCTCGCCCCCCCCCGCGAAGGTGAACGCCGCGATGATCGCGATCACCACCGTCAGCAGCGACGCCCACGTCGACTTCATCCCCTCCGCGATGCCCGCGATGATGACGGTCGCCGGACCCGTCAGCGCCTGCGTCGAGATCCGCTTCGTCGGCGGGTGCTCGTAGGAGGTGTAGTACTCGGTCGCGTAGGCGATCACGTTGCCCGCGACCAGACCCGCCGTGATCGACAGCCCCAGCCGCCACCACGCCGTCCCCGCCTCGGCCAACTGCCCGCCCGACCCGCCGAGCAGCATGTAGAGCAGCCCGAACGCCGCCACGATGATGAGCGCGGACGCCACGTACACGCCCTTGTGCAGACCCTTGAGCAACTGCGCGAACGTCGCGTTCTCCGCCGTCTTCACCGTGAAGATGCCGATCACGGAGCACAAGATGCCCAGCCCCGCCAGCGCGAGCGGCGCGGCCGCCAGTTTGAACGCCAGCCCCTCCGCCCCGCCGCCGAGGTTCGGGATCGAGAACGCCGCCGCCGCCCCCAGCGCCATCGTGGCCAGGATCGAGCCGTAGTACGACTCGTACAGGTCCGCCCCCATCCCCGCCACGTCGCCCACGTTGTCGCCCACGTTGTCGGCGATCGTCGCGGGGTTGCGGGCGTCGTCCTCGGGGATGCCGGCCTCGACCTTGCCGACGAGGTCCGCGCCGACGTCGGCGGCCTTGGTGTAGATGCCGCCGCCAACGCGGGCGAAGAGCGCCTGCGTGCTCGCCCCCATCGCGAAACTCAGCATGATCGTCGTCAGGTCCGCGATGCCGAAGTCCGTGAACATGTTCAGCACGAAGAACCAGAACGACGCGTCCAGCAGCGCGAAGCCCACCACGTTCAGCCCCATCACCGCGCCCGAGCGGAACGCCACCGTCAGCCCGTCGTTGAGCGATTCCTTGGCCGCGTTCGCCGTGCGGGCGCTCGCGTTCGTCGCCATCCTCATGCCGAACCACCCGCACACGCCCGAGAGCAGCCCCGCCACCGGCACACCCAGCATCGACAACGCCGGCTGAAGGTGCAGCGCGGAGAGCAGCCCCAGGAACGCGATCAGCGCGACGAATACCACGCCGACGACCTTGTACTGACGCACCAGGTACGCCATCGCACCCTCGCGCACAGCCGCGGCGATCCGCACCATCTCCGCATCGCCCTCCGATCGCTTCATCACGCTCGCCGTGAAGACGCGGGCCATCACCAGCGCGGCCAGCGCGGCGGCAGGCGCGAGATAGAAAACCGGCGGGACGTTCTCGATCGCGGCCAGCGTGGGGAGCATCGACAGGCTCATCGGCGTGGTCTCCGGGTTCGCACTCTGACGGGTACCCCATGCCGCGACCGACCCGATCGCGGCCCCGCACGACCGGCGGGGAACACAGGGGGCAAAGCATAGCCCCCACTAACGCGCCGGTGAACCCCACCCCGAGCCTGTCGGAAGACGCTCAGAACTCCGAGCCGCAGGGCTTCAGCCCGCGCTGCGGATCACCGCCGGCTTCCCTGTCCCACAACCCCGGAAGAGCCAAAAACAAACACCCCCCGGCTCGGCGGGGGGTTCGGTCATCGATCTGTACAGGCAAGGCCGGATCCGCCCACCGGCCCGGGTGAGGGCCTCAGCGGGGCAGACCGAGCCTCAGCGGGGCGGACGGGCCGGGCGGGCCGGCATGGTCTCGATCCGGATGCGGCGATTCACGGACTTCCGCATGGCCCGGCGGCGACGCTCGGAGGGCTTCTCGTAGAACTCCTTGCGCTTGATGTCCTTCGTCAAGCCCTCCTTTTCGCAGAGCTTCTTGAAGCGCTTCATCATCTGCTCGACCGACTCGCCGCCGCGTGACTTGATCCTGATCGCCATACCTGCTCCGTCCTCTCGCCGGCCGAGTGCCTTCCCGCCGGGGTCAAGAGTAAAGGGCAGCACGGCCGGCCAATCAAGGCCCCCATATCCCCATGCAGGGCAGGATGGACCGAAGCACAACCCCCGATCGAGTCGTGGCGCGTGCCCGAGCCAGCACACGCACCCACGCCACCAACCACAGCCGCCAAGCGGTTCAGACCGGGCGGACGACAAGGCAGTTGCCGAAATCCGGCTCCAGTTCACACGCGCTCGAGGGGACGGCCAGTTGCCGAGACTTCCGTGATGTGCACTTCTGCGAGCTCGTGCCGACCCCCGCCCGAACCCACGCTCGCCAGCACCGGCGTCCGTGCGTAGAGCACCCGGATCGCCCCTTCCTCGGCGTGCTCGAACGAGCACGCCAGCAGCCCCGGCGCATCGACATGCTGCAGCCCCGATTCCGCGTCGCGCACCCACGACACCCGTGCCGCCGTGCCGCACTCGACCTCGCGCCGCCCCTTGCCATCAGCGAGCGAGAACGCCAGCGACCCGCCCGGTTCGTCCGCCGTCGGCTCTTCGAGGGCGCACTCGAGCGTCACCTCGCCTCCCCCCTCGAGCGCGATCCGCCAGCGCAGCGTCAGCCTTCGGCGCGCGGCAGAGACGAAGGCCGCGTGCCCGTCGTGCCCCGCCAGCACCACCACCTCCGCCCTGTTCCCGCGACGCCCCATCTTCCTCACCCCGCGGCCTTCGACGCCAGCAGCGTCGCCGCCGCCTGCAAACCCCGGCCCGCCGGACTCACAAACCGGTGCCCGAGCCGCTCCACCGTCGTCAGGAACTCCAGCAACTGGTCCAGCCGCTGGTTGTGCGCCTCGACCCGAGCCCGCTCATCCACGGCCAGCCCCGCCGCGCGCCGCGCCGGGTCGGTCAACTCGCGAATCTCGTGCATCGACGCCAGCAGCGGGTCCACCTCGCGCTTGATCCGCTCGCGCACGATCGATCGAAACATCGTCCACACGTCCTGCTCGGCGGCGAAGTACTCCTTCCGGTCGCCGCGCTTGTGGGTTCGCGAGACCACGCCCCAGTCCAGCAGCGCCCGCAACGACGTTGAAGCGTTCCCGCGAGAGATCTGAAGGCGATCCATCACGTCATCCGTGCACAGCGGCTCGCCCGTCACGTAGAGCAGGGCATGCACCTCCGCCATCGTGCGGGTGATGCCCCATGCCCCGCCCATCTGCCCCCAGACCGCGATGAACCGGTCCTGGGCCTCGGCCAGCGTGTCGGGCTGAAACTTGCCGCTCATCCCGTCAGTATGCCCACGCCCATCCCGGAAATCCACCATTTATTTCAGAATCTTCTGAAACATTTTCTTCGTCCCTCGCGTTGCGTTCTCAACGAAAAGAGGCGGCGAGGCACGGTTGCGCCTGCGCCGCCCTTCCGGGGGCATGAGATTGATAACGGATATTATCATCCTTTTCGGCAAAATCAAGCCCAGGGTTCGCTATCGCACGCCGATTTCCGCTTCATCCACCCCAGCCCGGCCGCCTCTACCCTCCCACATGCCCACCACCCGCCCCGAACTCGCCAAGGCCATTGCCGAAGTCGCCCTCCTCCGAGGCACGTTCACGCTCCGGTCAGGCCGAACCAGCCGTTACTATCTGGACAAGTATCTCTTCAGCACCCGCCCTGAACTCCTCCGCGAACTGGGCGAGATGTTTGCCGAGCGCATCGCCCTTGTCGCCGGCCGTACGCCCCCGGACCGCCTCGCCGGCGCGGAACTCGGCGGCATCCCCCTGGTCACCGCCGCGAGCCTCGCCACGGGCATCCCGAGCGTCTTCGTTCGCAACGCGAAGAAGGACTACGGCACCGCTCGCCAACTCGAAGGCCGGCTCGAATCCGGCGAGCGCGTCGTCTTCGTCGAGGATGTCGCGACCACCGGCGGCCAGGCGATTGAAGCTGTGCGAACGCTGCGCGACGCAGGCGCAGAAGTGCTCGCGGTCATCTGCGTGATCGACCGGCAGGAAGGCGCACGCGAGAACGTCGAGTCCCAGGGGCTCCGCTTCGAGGCCCTGTTCACGAAGCATGATCTGGGGATCGAGGAGTAACGGCGAGCGAGCACGGCGTTCAGTGTCGCGGCCACGCTTCAGAACACGAACAGCAATGCCAGCCCGAGAAGCAGGAAGGCGGTTACCAAGATGACCCACCACGGCGTCTTCCGTGCAGCGAGTGAGGTGAGCGCCCGACCACATCGAGGGCAGACCTCGGCCTGGTCGTAGACCTCGAACTCGCACTCGGGACAGAGGACAAACGCACCACCGAAACGGTCGAGATCCGCGGCGGACGGGCCTTCCGGGTCGAGTCCTTCGTCGAGATCGGGCTGCGGGTCGTAGGTCATCGGCCCGAGTGTATTCGCGGCAAGGCGTGCACGGGGCGTGCTCCTGCGATATACAACGCACATGCTCCGGATTATGTCGTATGGTGCGCTCGTCGCGGGCGCATTGGTTGGCGCGGGATGCGCTGTGCCACAAGGCGGCGCACGCACAGAGTCCGCACCCGCCCGCACCACTGCCGGCACGATGATCTGGTCGAGGTTCGGGGTGTCGGTTGAGGGCCGCCCGCTCGAGGCGGTGACGATCGGCACGGGCTTGCGACGCGTGCTCATCATCGGCGGGATCCACGGTGACGAGACGGAAGGACTGGCGACGATCGGCCCGCTGGCGGAGCATCTGGCATCGTCGCCGGCGCTGCGCGAGGTGACGGTGTGCATCGCGCGAGACGCGAACCCCGATGGTACAGCCGCGCAAACGCGCGGCAACGCGCGCCGAGTCGACCTGAACCGCAACTGGCCCGCGAGCAACTTCGCGCCCGGTCGTTCGCGCGGCATCCAGCCTCTGACCGAACCAGAGACAACCGCGTTGCACGAGTTGATCGGTTCGTTCACACCGGAACTCGTCATCGTTTTTCATTCGACGCCGAGCGGGCCGTTCGTGAACTATGACGGTCCGGCGGAGCGCCAGGCCCGGGCGTTCGCGGATGCGGCCGCTCTCGCGGACCAGCGATGGCGTGTCGTCCCGAATGTCGGCTACCCGACACCCGGCTCGCTGGGCACGTACATGGGGGTCGATCTCGGCGTGCCGATCCTGACCATCGAGTTCGCGCGGAAACACGCTCCAGACTCGGCATGGGATGCCGTGCGTGCTTGCGTGGACGCGCTCCTCAGCGCCCCACGTCCAGAGGACGCGAACCCCGAGACTACACCTCGCTGAGCGGGTCGCGGTCGGTGGTGGAGACGACGATCTCGACTCCGGGCAGCATCGTGCGGAGTCGCTCGGCGAGTCGCGGGAGGTAGCCGCGTTCGGTGTTGGTGTGCCCGGCGAGCAGGACGCTCATGCCCGCGTGGAGCGCGCCGAGGACGGCGTGGTGCGTCATCTCGCCGGTGATGAAGGCGTCGCAGCCCTCGCGCCGTGCGAGCGCGGCCAGGTCGCCGCCGGAGCCGGGGACGACGCCGAGCGTCGCGATGGGTCGGTCCTCGCCGACGAGGGCGACCTTGATGCGGGCGCGGTCGAGGAAGCCGCGGAGGCGCTGGGCGAGTTCTCGCATGGTCGCGGGTCGGTCGAGGGTGAGCCGCCGGCCTGTGCCCGCGCCGCGCAGGGGCCTGGGGAGGAGTTCGTAGACGTCGAAGGCCGGCTCCTCGTAGGGATGGAACTTGCGGAGGGTGTCGATGGCGAGGGGAAGGGCGCGCCTGGAGCAGACCATTTCGAGCCGCAGTTCGGAGACTTCTTCGAGGCGACCGGGCGCGCCGACGGTGGGTTTCGCGCCCTCGCCGGCGAGGAACGTGCCCGTGCCCGTGACGCCGAAGGAGCAGACGCGGTAGGCGCCGATGATCCCCGCGCCGGCGGAGGCGAGGGCGTTGCGGACCTTCTCGGCGTCGGCGTATGGGACGAAGGTGACGATCTTGACTTCCTGCTCGGGATCGCGTGCGCCGTGGGGCGTGAGGGCGCGGCAATCGCCCTCGACGCGGCCCTGCCCGCCGGAAAGGCCCTCGCAGAGCCAGTCGGTCATGCCGCCGGGCGCGGCGTCGAGGGCGGTGTGGGGCGAGTAGATCGCGATGCCCGACTCGGCCGCGCCGAGGATGATGCGCTGGCGCGGGGTGCGGTCGGTGACGCGGTTGAGCGGCTCGAAGATCGGCGGGTGGTAGGCGACGATGGCGCGGGCGCGCCGGTCGATCGCCTCTTCGAGGACGCGCTCGGTGAGGTCGATGGTGAGGAGCGCGGGGCCGTCGAGCGGGCGCGAGGGCGAACCGACCTGGAGGCCGACCTTGTCCCACGGCTCGGCGTATTCGAGCGGGGCGATCCGTTGCATGGCGTCGATCAGGCTCTGCACGGTGGTCATGCGCGTCCTCCAGGCCCGGACGGGGCAGTGTAGCGGGGGGGAGCGGCGGGGAGGCGTGCAGAGAAGTGGCGGAGTGGCAGAGTGGCGGAGTGACAAAGAGCCTATCCCGGAACCCAATACTCACCACAGAGACACAGAAAGCACAGAGAGAAATTGCTCGTTTTTCCCTCTCTGTGATCTCTGTGACTCTGTGGTACAAGCCGTGTTTGGGGGATATGGAATAGGCTCAAAGTGACCGAGCGAGAGAGAGGGGGAACGGCCTGTATCATTCGCCTGTGCCCGCAGCCATCGTCATTCGACGCGCGTACGCGAAACTGAATCTTGCGCTGGCGGTGGGGCCGCCGGAGGGCGCGGGGTCGGCGCGGCCGGGTTGGCACCGGATCGCTTCGTGGTCGTGCGCCGTTGCGCTCGCCGACGAAGTGCGCGTGCGCCGGCTGGCGGAGGGCGCGGCGAGCACGTGGTCGTTCGCGTGCGCGCCGGATGCGCCGCGGCACATCGCCTTCGACTGGCCGGTCACGGCGGACCTGACGTTTCGGGCGCACGCGCTGCTGGAGCGCGAGGCGGGGCGGTCGCTGCCGGCGGCGATCTCGGTGACGAAGCGCATCCCGCCCGGCGGCGGGCTGGGGGGGGGGTCGAGCGACGCCGCGGCGGCGCTGCTCGCGCTGGACGAACTCTTCGGGCTGGGCCTCGGCGCGGACCGTCTCCGCGCGCTCTCGGCGGGGATCGGGAGCGACGTCGCGTTCTTCATCGACGGGGCGGACCCGCCGCGGCCCGCGCTCGTGACCGGGTTCGCGGATCACGTGGAGCGCACGACGGCGGCGCGCTGCGGGGTGGTGCTCATTGTCCCGGCGTTCGGGTGCGCGACGCCGGCGGTGTACAGGGCGTTCGACTCGCTCTCCCCCGGCCCGATCCGGGAGCGCGAGGTAGCCGAGATGTCACGGTCTGGACGACCGATCGAGGCGGCGCTGTTCAACGATCTGGCGGAGGCGGCGTTCGCGCTGCACCCCGCGCTTCGGTCGCTGCGCGAGCGGGCGGGGCGGGCGGTCGGGCGGCCGGTTCATCTGACGGGGAGCGGGAGCACGCTCTTCGTGGTGTGCGGGCCTGGCGAGGCGAGGGCGCTGGCGGATCGCGCGGCGCGGTCGCTCCCCGAGGCGGCGGTGGTGGCGACGGAGATCGTGGGATCGGGAGCGGGGGAGACCGCTCCCTGACGGTCGCGGCTCGTTGGGTCGGGTCGCGGCGGTTTGGCTCCGCGGCCGTTTGTACACTGGCGGCATGAGCAGGTCCGGACCGATCGTCGGCATCGACCTCGGCGGCACAAACGTGCAGATCGGCGTGGTGACGCGCGACGATCGGGACACGGGCGTGCGCATCGTCGGGCGGTGCCGGCGCAAGACCAAGGCGGACGAGGGGATGGAGAGCGTGCTGGCGCGCGTGGCGGAGGGCGTGGATCGCGCGTGCGCCGAAGCGGGGATGAAGCGGGACGACCTGGAAGCGGTCGGGATCGGCGCACCGGGGGCGGTCGAGCCGTCGGCGGGCGTGGTGCTCGAGGCGGTCAACCTGCGCTGGGACAACGTGCCGCTGGCGGGCCTGCTCTCGGAGCGACTGGGCGTGCCGGTGGTGGTGGACAACGACGTGAACGCGGCGGTGTGGGG
>JAHCJE010000010.1 GCA_026128865.1 Phycisphaeraceae bacterium
GCTGGCATCGCGTCGGTGGACGACGAAGGGCGCGTGCTGGACTTCCACAGCCTGCGGCACACCTACTGCACGCGGCTCGCCCGGGCGGGCGTGACGCCGAAGGTGGCGCAGACGTTGGCCCGGCACTCGACCGTGACGCTCACGCTGGACCGCTATGCCCGGGTCGAGTTGGCCGACTCGGCCGACGCCCTCGCGGCCCTCCCGAGTCTGGCGACCGACGACCGGCGCGAGGCGGCCCGAGCGACCGGCACCGACGGCCCGGGGACCGCTCCCGAAGATTGGAACCGTTCCAAGCGCGCAGCGCATGCGCAGCGCGATGCACACAGTATGGGGCTTCGGCTGGCAGTCCGGGGCAGTGACGCCGACGACGGCCCGGACACCGACAACCTCGCGGGCGAGAGCGGTAAGTCCAGCATCGGTGGGGAGTTGTGCGCGTCGGGGCAGGACGGTGCGGGCCGTGGCGGAGTGGACGGGAGAACAGCCGCCGCCCGGATTCGAACCGGGGACCTGTGGTTTACAAAACCACTGCTCTACCACTGAGCTAAGGCGGCACATCGGCCCCTTCCCGGCTGCTGGTGGAGCCGATCCGGGGCTGCATCACGATAGGTGGCTTGTCATCGGGCCGACGGCCCGGAGCGGGTGGGCTGCTCGCTTCAACGCGAGGGTGGTCGGTCGCGGGCCGCGGCGAAGGCCTCGATCGCCTGTCGCCGGCTGGCCGCGAGGTCGATGATCGGCTCGGGGTAGTCGAGGGCTTGCCGCTGCAACGGCGGCAGTGCCCACGGCTCGTGGATCGTGGGCGCGGGCAGCGATGCCAGTTCGGGAACGAACCTGCGGACGTACATGCCGTCGGCGTCGAAACGGCGGGCCTGGCTGACGGGGTTGAAGACGCGGAAGTAGGGCGCGGCATCCGCGCCCGTGGAAGCGGCCCACTGCCAGCCGCCGTTGTTGGCTGCGAGGTCGCCGTCGATGAGCGTTCGCATGAAGTGCCGCTCGCCGTGCCGCCAATCGATGAGGAGGTTCTTCGTGAGGAACGACGCGACGATCATGCGGCAGCGATTGTGCATCCAGCCGGTCGAGGCGAGTTGGCGCATCGCGGCGTCCACGATGGGGACGCCCGTTCGGCCGTCGCGCCATGCTTCGAACCGTTCGTCGGGCGGGTTCCAGCGGACGGCGTCGTACGCGCGGTTGAAACTCGACCCCATGCAGAGCCGCGGGCAGGCAACGATGAGGTGCCGGAAGAACTCGCGCCAGATGAGTTCGTCGATCCAGACGGCGGGGCCGCGCGAGCGAACCGGAGCGGGAGCGAGGGGGCTGCCGTCCGCTTCGAGGGCGGCGAGCAGGCACTCGCGGGCGGAGAGCACGCCGGCCGCAAGGTACGGGGAGAGGGCGCTCGTGCCGTCGGCTCCTGGCTCGTCGCGTTGCGTGTGGTACTGGGCGATTCGCTTTTCAATAAACGCGGCAAGCCGGCGCCGGGCGGCTTGTTCGCCCGCGGGCCAGAGGTCCGGGCGCGTGGTCGCGCCGAACTCCGCGATCGGACCGGGCGCATCATCGGGCGGACAAGGCATCGCCTCTTGCCCGCGCGGCGTCGTCGCGAGGGAGACACCGCCGCGACGGGCGTACTCCGCCGCGAACGCCCTTCGGAACGGCGAGTAGACCCGATGGAATCGCCCCTCTCGGGTGCGCACCGAGCCGGGTGGCAGCAACGTCGCGTCGTCATGGGCGGCAACGCGCAGCCCGGCTCGCTCGAACGCGGTCGAGACCGCCTCGTCGCGGCGGACTTCGTTCACCTCAAGTTCACGGTTGAAGTAGAGGGCGTCGCACGACTGCTCGCGCGCGAGCGAGAGGAGAACTCGTGTCGCGTCCGCGAATCTCGGCGCGTGAAGGATGCGAAGGGGCACGTTCAGTCTGCGAAGCGAGGTGGAGAGTTCAGCGAGCGTCCGCAGCACGAAATCCACGCGGGCGGGCGAGCAGTCGTGCTCCCGCCACTGCTTTGCGGCGATGAGGAAAACCGCAACCACCCCGCGATCCGCCACTCGCGTCGCCGCCGAGAGGGCGGGATTATCGCGTGTGCGGAGATCGGATCGGAACCAGACGATCGGGCGCACGGCCAGGACATCCTGATTGTGAGCGACCCAGGGTCGAACGGTTCAGACGATCAAGTGGGCGATACTGGACTCGAACCAGTGACCTCTTCCTTGTCATGGAAGCGCGCTAGCCAACTGCGCCAATCGCCCGAGCGCCCCGGCGCCCCGGGAGCGAGAGTATAGGCCGTTGCACAGACGACCCGGCCGGGTCAGTTCCCGAGAATGACCACCTCCACGCGCCTGCTCTGGGCCTTCGTCCCCTTGGGGTTCGACGGACCAAACGCGGCCGAGTAGATGCGGTCGTTGTGGATGCCCTTGCCGACAAGGTATTGTTCGACGGCGTAGGCACGTTCGAAACTGAGGCGTTCGTTCGTGCCCCAGTTGCTCTTGCGGATGGGGTCGGTGTCGGTGTAGCCCTCGACGCGGATGCGGCTGCCCGGGAACCGACTGTTGATCGCCGAAGCGACGCGGTCGAGCGTGCGTCGAGCATCGGGCTTGAGGGTCGCAGAACCCGAATCGAAGAGCACGTCGCCAGCGATCTCGACAACGATGTCGGTGCCGCGGGAGGAAACCCGCGTGCCGTCGATTGTGAGGCCGCTGCCGGGTCGGCTCTCGAGTTCTCGTCGCATCTGTTCGAGCGCCTCGGCCATCTCCCGGTTGTCACGTTCGAGCTGCGCGCGCGCGGCATCGCGCTGTCCCAGGTCGCTCTGGAGCGAAGCGATGCGGTCACGCAGTTCGGTGTTCTCCGAGAGCAGGGCGTCGTAGTCGCCCTTCTTGTTGTTCTGGCAGCCGCCGGCGAACATGCCGAGCAGGAGCGAACCGACGACGATCGTCACGGCCTTCCGAAGTCTGGCGTCCATCCGTGTCCTTTCCATCTCGCTGCGCGTGCGGGAAGGGTGCGTTCGGCGGTGGGGCGCGTGCCCACGCCACGGGACCGTAGCGTACCCGTTTCGCGCCGGTCCGTCCGGGCCTCGGCACGCGGATCGTGCCAATTTTTTAGGGGATATCGAGCGGGACAGCCAGCCCGAAGACCCGGGTCAAGCCGGCCTCGATCGCGGGCTTGGCGAGCGTAACCACGAGGACCGCGCCGGCCAGGTAGGGGCCGTATGGCATCGCCCGGCGCGGCGAACCAGTCCACGCCGCGAGAATCGCAGCGAAGTAGATAGCTATAAACGGCGCGATGAAGAACGTGAGGATGGCGTCGATCCAGCCGAGGCATGCACCGACGGCCGCAAGGAGGTGGACGTCGCCAAGACCCATCGCCTCCTTGCCGAAGGCAAGGGTGCCCAGGACGCGCGTGGCCCAGATCATCCCGCCTCCGACGAGGTAACCCAGAAGAACACCACTCAGCGCGTCGAGCCAGAGCGGGACGGTGGTCGGAAGTGCGCCTGAGTTCGAGAGACGGAGGCCGACGGCGGCCCCGACAAGCGCGAGGGCAACGATGGGTCCAAGAAAGAGGAGTTCGCGCGTAACTTCGCGTCTGGCATGAGGATAGGCGATCCAAAGAGCGGTCGGGTCTTCCGCTGCTTCGGTCTCGGAGTCGTCGGCCGCAGACCTCGTGAGCGGCCTCGCGATGAAACCAGCGATGATGGGACCGAGGATCAGGCCGAACAGACCCCCCGCGATCGGCGGCCTGCCGACAACCCTCGCAATGATGCCGCCGGCAACCGCCGCGAGAAGCGTTCCTCCGACGGCGACGACGGCCCCACGGGCGAGACAGCCGTTCTTGGGTGGCGTCGAGGTCTCTGAAACCCCAGCCGTCTCAGAGGTGTCGCAGGCCTCACCTTGCTCCGCCCCGGATCGAATAGTCCCCGGACTGGCCTTCGCCCGTTCGGCGGACTCCCATGCCTCGTAGTCCGCGAAACTGCGCCGGATCAGGCCCCAGGCCAGCAGGGCGTTGGCGACCAGCACGCCCGCCCCGCCGCCGACTGCGACGCCGACCCAGAGCCAGCCCGTCGGCCCGGGGGAGGCAATGGCCCACGACCAGCCGGCTGCGAGGTGGGACAACGAGCGATCGGAAAGGTCCAGCCACAGCGCGTGCAGCGGGTGGATGACGAAGGCGGCGATCGTGGGCACCCACGCCAGCACGAGCGGGATCGTGAAGGTCCGGGCGTCCACGATCGTCATGGCCACGAGGCAACTGAGCAGGGCCATGAGCAGGACGAACATGGGCCAGGTGCGCGCGAAGCCGTTGGCCGCCCACTCCGGCCGGACGACGGCCCAGTCGAACCCGAGCCACATTGCCCGGTAGGTCGGCACCGTGTACCACAGCACGAATACGGCGAGGAAGAGCAGCGCGACGATCGATTCGACGATCGGGTATTCGGGCGAGATGCGGACCCGGCAGGTCCGGCATCGCCCCTTGAGGATGATCCAGCCGAGGATCGGGATGTTCTCGCGCCAGGTGAGGCGGGTGTTGCAGGCCGGGCAGCGCGAGGGGGGCGTGACGACTCCGAGCCCGCGCGGCAGGCGGTAGACGAGGACGTTGATGAGGGAGCCGATGCACGCGCCGAAGGCGAAGACGAAGAGGAGTTGGGTGCCGGTCGCGAAAGCCATCAGCAGGCGGTAGTCCATCCGTGCCTCACCGCGAGTTCGCCGTGGCGTTGTTCAGGTGCCTGCCTCGCCGCGTTTCGCGTCGTCGAGTCGGCCCAGTTCAGCATCGATCTCCTGCACGCGCTGCTCGGCCCTGGTGAGCACTTCGCGGCATCGGCGGAGCAATCGCACGCCGCGTTCGTACTCTGCGATCTGCTGCTCGAGACCGAGTTGTCCCTCCTCGATGCGCTGGATGATCGACTCGACCTCGGCGAGCGCCTGCTCGAATGCAGGTCCATCGGCTTCACTGGGAGCGCTTTCGGGCTGGTTCGGTTGACGGGCCACGGGCAGCACCTTACCCGCCCCTGGCGAAGAGGTCCAACTGATCAGGGGGCGGTTCCGGAGTCGGTGCACGCGAGGCCCCCGCGCCGGGCTGCGGCGCGACGATCGAGCCGAACTCGCCGTCACCGGTTCGGGTTCGGATGCGCTGTCCGGGGCGGATGGCGGAGGCCGACCGGATCAGGCGGCCGCGCTCGTCGAAGGTGCAGGTGTAGCCGCGGCGGAGAACCGCGAACGGGTCGAAGGCGTTGAGCGTGCGCTCCCGTTCGCCGATGCGGGCGCCGGAGGCGGCGAACGATGAACGCTGTGCGCGGCCGAGCCGGGCGTACAGCCCGACAAGGTCCGCGGCGGCAAGCGAGTCGCGCATGGCACGCCCGAGCCGTTCGTCGGCTGCGTCGAGCCTTGCGCGACGCCGTGCGTAGGCCTCGGCAGGGCGATGGCGTTCGAGCGCGGCGGCCGCGGTGTGCAGGCGGCGCGAGGCGATGGAAGAGAAGCGGGAGGCGGCCGTTCGGAGTTCGGCCGCGGTTCTGAGCACGCTCCCCCACCGCTGGCGAAGGGCGGCGCGCGGATCGCTGAACAGTTGGACCCGTGCGGCCGATTGGACACGGTGGCGTTCGAGATCGAGCCGTCGGCGCGTGTCAGAAGCGAGCCGCCGGTGCAGCGCGCCGATCTGGCGCAGGAGCGCCTCGCCGTCGGGCGTGAGGCGCACCGCGGCCTGCGTCGGGGTAGCGGCTCGCTCGTCGGCGACCATCTCCGCGATGCTCGTGTCGGTCTCGTGCCCGATCGCAGCGACGACGGGCACGGCACAGCGCACGATCGCCTCCGCGACCTCGCGCTCATTGAAGGCGTGCAGGTCCTCGGCCGACCCGCCGCCGCGGGTCAGGAGCACAGCGTCGATGCCGAGTTCGTCGCGACGTGCCGAGAGCATCCGCAGGGCGCGTGCGACCTGCGGCGCCGCGTCCGCGCCCTGGACGCGTGCATCGACAAGCAAGACGCCGACGGCCGGGCAGCGTCGCTTCATGGTGTCGAGGACGTCCTGGAGGGCCGCGCCGGTTCTGCTGGTGACGACCGCGACGCGCCGCGGGAAAGTCGGGAGCGGGCGCTTGCGGGAGGGGTCGAGCCAGCCGAGGGCGCGGAGTTCCTCGATCAGGGCGCGCTTGCGGGCGTCGAGCGGGCCTTCGCCGATGGGTTCGAGGCTGTCCACGATGAGTGTGATGCGGCCGCTCTGTGCGTAGTACTCGACTCGGCCGGTGGCGACGACGCGTAAGCCGTCCTTGGGTTGAAACTTCGACATCCTCGCCTTGGTGCCCCACATCGCCGCGCTGATGACGGCCTGCTCGTCGCGCAGCGTGAAGTACCAGTGCGCTGCGCGTCGGAAGTTCCCCACTTCGCCGACCACTCGAACGCGAGCCGGCAGCCCGTCATCGACGGCGCGCGCGATGAGCGAGGCGAGCGCGCTGACCGTGACCGGCACGTCCGATGGCGGCACGGAGCGACCGGGCGGCTGGTGGGCCATCTTCGAGGGGTCGAAGCCGGGGAGCGTCATCGCACCCGGATTATGGCAGGGGGGCCGACGGCGTGCGAATCAGCGGCCGGCAACCGCCGTGCCCGCGTTCGGCGGCACGATCCAGCCGCCCGTGGACGCCGTCCGCTCGACGGCCTCCGCCGGGGCGCGGTGCGGCCATGAGATGCGGATCGGCTCGCCCGAGGCGAGGATCGCGGCTGCGCCGGAGGGCGCGGCCTCGACGCGACGCTGGACGCCCTCGCGGCTGATGCCGTCGCGGATGCGAATCGTCGCGCTGGGCTTGATGTCGCCCGCAGACGCGACGGTTGCGCCGGTGCGCTGTGAGTCGGGGATGTGCGTGCGCACGCCGCCGACGAAGCCGCGCTCGCGGAGCCACTCCTGCCGGCCGTTCTCGAGGTGGCGCAGGCCGGTCTCGGGGATGGCGATCCACGGGCGGATCGCAACGACCTGGTGCCCGACGCGGACGTACACGAGTGAGAGATCGCGCTGGTCCGCGCCGTAGTAAGTCGGACCGGGGTCGCCCCAGCCGAGCGGCCAATCGGTGCGCGGCCCGCTCGTGAACGTCTCGCCGATCCAGACGCGACCGTTGAAACCGGGACGGCGAGTGTCGTCCACGCGGTTCGTGGGATAGGGCGGCATGGTGGCGAGCAGGCGGGAGTGGCCGTACTGCGCGCCGCTGTACGACGTGCCGAGGGAGCCGAAATCGCGGTTCGGGCTTGCGCCCGCGACGGCCGCGGCGGCGACGATCATGGCAAGGGTGCTCATTTCTTCCGCTCTCTTTCCGCCCTCCCGGGCGCGATGCTGTGAACGGCGGGCAGAACGCGCGAAGTGTGCGCCGGTCATCCCGCTGCTCCGAGCATGACCCGGGACTTGAGCGAATCAAGAGAAATCGCGGCTTGTCGCGCCGGATTGGACGGCGCGGACCGCATAACCGGCTCGAAGGCGGCCGCTATCGGACCGCGCCGGCGTGCTCGTCGAAGGGGATGGTCTCCGGCGTTCGGAGGGCCTCGTAGGCGGCCAGGACGGCGACGATCTGGCTGCTGGCACGGTGGTGCTCGCGGACGTACTGGCGGGCGGATGCGCCGAGTGCGCGCGCCGAGGCAGGGTCGTCGAGCATCGCGCCGAGCGCGGTCTCCCATGCCCCGGCGTCGTGCGGATCGACAAGCCGGGCGGTCTGCCCGTCGATGAGCCAGCCGAGGAGGGGGTCGCGTGCGGCGACGACGGCCATGCCGTGCGCCATCGCGTCGAGAAAGATCGTGCGGTGCTCGCCGCGTGCGTCCGGCTGCACAAGGAAATCGCCGCGGAGGACGAGTTCACGGTGGGCGTCCATGTCGTCGAGGAGCGAGACGCTCTGGAGCATCCCCTGCTCGCGTGCGACGTGCCAGACGCCCGCCCGCTGAACACCCTCGGCGTCGGCGAAGAGCATCAGCCCCTCGCGCCGACGCATCAGCCGAATGATCGCGTCGAACGCGGCGGCGAAGGCGCGCGTATCACGCCCCGCACCGGCGAGCATGATCGTCGGCGCGCGATCGGGCGAGAGGAGGTCGTTCGGCGCGGCCGGAAGGTGCACACCCCAAGAAATGAGCCGGGTGCGCGACGCAAACCCCGCGGCGTGCAACTCACGTTCGATCTCTCGGTCCGGCGCGAAGAACGCCGTGCGGACGCCGGGCGTCGCGCCGAGGCGGCGGGCGCGCCCCACCAGTCCTCCTCGCCAGACCTCCAGGGCGAGCGGCGCCTCGAACCTGCGGGCGACCTGCACACCGAGCGGCCACGCGGAACCGCCCAGCACGTGCACGACATCGATCCCCCCCTCGCCGTCGCCGAGGGCGCGGACCGCGGAAACGACCCGCGCCGCACGAAGATTGAGCGTGAACGGCATGCCCGTGTCGGCGTAGGTGACGGCCTGGCTGAAGGCGTCGGCGGCGGCGGGCGGCAGGCCTCGCTCGGGGATGGCCTGCACGACGCGGACGCCCTCGCCTGTCATGCCGACCTCGAGGCGGGCGAGCATCGCGTTCTCGCGCCGCGCGAAGAGTTCATCGGCGATGATGAGGGCGCGCATGGCGTGCTCCAGACGCTGCCGGTCAGGCGACCGCCGACTGTCCCCGGTTGTCGGCGCGGAAGTTGAGGTCGGGGAACGCCCCCTCCTGGTCCTTGAGGGCGGCCGTCCGCCACAGGCCGACCCAGTGGTTCGGCTCGACCTCGCGCAGCACGTAATCACCGGCCGGGCCGTCTCGCGCGGCAAGGTCGGCGGGCGGGTCGTGCCAGGGCCACCACGGGCGGACGCCGCTGTCCGCGCCGGGGAGCCGCTTGAACTCTTCCGGGTTTTCGACGATCTCCTTGATGGTGACGAGGCGGTCGCGGCGCTCGTGGAGTTTGGGGATGCTGGCGAGCAGGCCGCGGGTGTAGGGGTGGAGGGGCTTGTCGAAGAGTTCGAAGACGTTGGCGTACTCGACGACGCGCCCTGCGTACATGACGCAGACGACGTCGGAGTTCTCGGCGACGACGCCGAGGTCGTGCGTGATGAGCATGATCGCCATGCCGCGCGACTGCTTGAG
Organism: Phycisphaeraceae bacterium; assembly: GCA_026128865.1. GTDB lineage: Bacteria > Planctomycetota > Phycisphaerae > Phycisphaerales > UBA1924 > CAADGN01. The sequence continues at coordinate 9,036 of JAHCJE010000010.1, forward strand.
TTGCTTGAGGAGTTCGAGGATCTGGGCCTGGATGGTGACGTCGAGCGCGGTGGTTGGCTCGTCGGCGAGGAGGAGGCGGGGGCGGCAGGCGAGGGCCATCGCGATCATCACGCGCTGCCGCATGCCGCCGGAGAACTGGTGCGGATAGGCCTTGATGCGCTTCTCAGGCTCGGGGATGCCGACATCGCGCATGGACTGGAGGGCGATCCGCTCGGCCTCGCGTGCGGAGACCTGCTGGTGGAGCAGGATCGCTTCCATGATCTGGTCGCCGACGGTGTAGACGGGGTTGAGGCTCGTCATCGGCTCCTGGAAGATCATGGCGATGTCGTTGCCGCGGACCTCGCGCATCTGGCGGTTGTTCAGCCTGACGAGATCGACGGGGCCGTGCTCGGACCGGAAGTGGATCGCGCCGCGGTCGAAGCGTCCCGGCGGTCGCGGGATGAGTTGGAGCATGCTCATGGCCGTGACGCTCTTGCCGCAGCCGGACTCGCCGACGACGGCGAGCGTCTGGCGCGGGTAGATCGTCATGCGCACGCCGTCGACGGCCTGGATGCGCGGGCCGGAGCCGTTGTCGAACGAGACAGCGAGGTTGTCAACGCGGACGATGGGCGTGCTCTCGTCCGTCGCCGGAGCGGTGTGCCTGGATCGGGCGCTGGTGGCGTTGGCGGTCATCGTCGCTCCTGCGTGTGTTCAGACTCGGGCTTTCTTGAGTTTCGGGTCGATGGCGTCGCGCAAGGCCTCTCCGATGAGGTTGTAGGCAAGGACGGTGAAGAAGATCGCCGCGCCGGGGAAGAGCGCGAGCCAGGGGACGAAGTCGCCGACCTGGTTGTTGGCGTCGCTGAGAAGTCGTCCCCACGAGGCCTGATTGGCGGGGCCGAGACCGAGGAAACTCAGGATCGCCTCGGCGAGGATGGCGGCGGCGATGGCGAAGGAGGCGTCCACGAGCACGGGCGTGACGCCGTTGGGGAGCATGTGCTTGAAGAGGATCGAGCGCAGGGGGAGGCCGACCGCGCGCGCGGACTGGACGAAGTCCTGCCCGCGGAGTTTGTAGAACTCGGCGCGGATGAACCGCGCCGCACCGGTCCAGGAGACGCACCCGATGATGACCATCATCACGTAGGTGTTTCGTGGGAGGACGGCGGCGGCGACGATGAGGAGGAAGAGGACGGGGATCGCCATGAAGACCTCGACGACGCGGTAGAGGAGCATGTCCACCCAGCCGCCGAAGTAGCCCATGAGCGCGCCCATCGTGACGCCGATGAGGACGGCGATGCCCGTCGAGACGAGGCCGATGGAGATGGACAGGCGGCAGGCGTGGAGCATCTGGCTCAGCACGTCCTGGCCGATCGAGTCCGTGCCCAGCCAGAACTTCGCCCGGCCGAGCGACTCGAGCCAGGTGAGCACGTCGCGCGCGGACTGGAACTCGCCCCGGTCGCGGCGTGACTCGAACTCGGCGAGGAGTTCAGCGGGCGATCGGGGCAACAGTCCGGCGTTCGTTCGCAGGTGCACGCCGAGCGAGGGGGCGAGTCCCTCGGTCAGGGGCGTTTCAGCGAGCAACGGATCGGTCGGCCGCGTGCGGACCTGCCAGCGCGGGTCGTCCCGGAAGCCGCCGACGCCGAGTTCTCTCGCGAGGTCCTGCGCCAGGCCGTCGATGATCGCCGACATCGGTGTGGAGCGCGGCGGCTGAAGATCGAGCGAGGTCGAGCCTTGGCCGGGGGAGTAGGGGATGAGGGTGTGGAGGGTGCGAATCTCGCCGCAGGCCTCGCGGGCGCGATAGGTGAACGACGGGATCGGGTCGTGCCACGTGAGGAGAACGCTCAGTCCCGCGACGAGCGCGGCGCACGCGACGGGGAGCAGGCGGGAGACCAATGCCTCCAGGAACGGGATGAACAGCACGGGCAGCGAGACAAGGAACGTGACCACGCCTGTGCACACCCAGCGGAACGACGAGTCCGCACGCATCGAGCGCATCCAGTCCGGGGCGTCGGCGGACTGGAAGGCAGCACGCACACCGGCGCACGCGGCGACGATGAGCGCGGCCTGCAAGGAGCAGACGAACAGCACGCCCAGTCGCTTCGAGCGCGGCGCGGGCAGAGGCAGCAGGAGCGCCGCGCCCCAGGCGACCGCGCCCAGGGCGAGCAGAGCGTCGGTCGGGCCGAGGTGGTCGAACATCGGGGAGTGGACCCGCTGCACGCTCCCTTCCGGGCCGAGTTCCCACAGGAGGATCGGGTGCCCGCTGGCGATGAACGGCGCGAAGACGGCGAAAAACACGACGATCGCCAGCCAGCACAGACCGAGCAACGCGCCGGGACGCCGCACGACGCGCGCCCACGCCTCGGTCCAGAACCCTTGCGCGGGCTGGTGGCCGATGCCCTGCATCAGTTGCACGCCCGTCACGGCCTCGGCCGGCCCGACGGCTCGCACGACCTTCTGGTTGTTGTCGCCGGTGGTCATGTCAGTTGTACGAGATTCGAGGATCGGCCAGGGCGTACAGGATGTCGGCGAGCAGCAGGGCGAGCATGTTGATCAGGCCCACGATCAGGGCGTTGGCGAGCAGCACCTCACGGTCGCGCAGGAAGATCGCCTCGATGATGAGGCTGCCCATGCCGGGCACGGAAAAGATGCGTTCGACCACGACCGAGCCGCCGAGCATGGCGGGGAAGACGCTGACGAACATCGTGATCAGCGGCAGGAGGCTGTTGCGGAAGACGTGGCGCAGGACGATGTCCTTGCCGGAGACGCCCTTGGCCTTGGCGGTGCGGACGTAGTCGGCGTTGAAGTTGTCGAGCATGGCGGCGCGGGTCTGCTTGCTCAGCACGGCGAACCCGCCGTAGACGAGGCAGGCGACCGGGAGCGCGACGTGCCAGAGCGTGTCGAGCAGGTAGCCTCGCTGCCAGACGCCGGAGTCGAGCCGTGTCGGGAGGAACGTGTAGTTCGCCGCGTCGTTCGAGTGCAGCCCCGCGACTGGAAACGCCCCGAGGCCCGTGACCTGGTTCGCCAGGTAGCCCATCGCCAGCACGCCCGCCCACACGACCGGCACCGACCACAGCGCGACGAAGAACGCGCCGGAGAACACGTCGAACCACGACCCCTGGCGCGTCGCGGCCAGCATGCCGGTCGGGATCGCCACGGCGTAGATGATCGGGAAAGCGAGCAAGTTCAGCATGAGCGTGACCGGCAGCGCATCGCGGATGAGGGCGGAGACCGGACGCGAGCGGCTGAACGACATGCCGAGGTCGGGAGCGGCGACCCAGACGACGCCGGAAACACCGAAGCCGGCCTGCGGGAACGGGCGGGCCGCGAAGACGGCCTCCAGGCGCGCGAGCGACCGCTGGGCCGCCTGGTAGGCCTCGTGCATGGCGTTGAAACGCTCGAGGACTCGCTCGTCGTCCGCGCCCGGGACCGAGCCTCTCGGGACGGTTCGCTGGGAGAAGTCACTGAGCGTGCCATCGTCCTTCACGAGCGCGCCGCGCCCTGCCTCGCGCAGGCGCTCGCCGAGAGCGAGTTCGAACTCGGTCTTGGCGCGGAGGTAGGCAAACCTCGATCTCGCGTAGTCATTGGAGGCACGCCGGTAGGCCCTCGTTCTGTCCTCGGCCGTCGTGTTCGGATCGAAGGCGAACGATTCACGCTCGGCGCGCGGGAGTTCGTCGATGTAGAGCCACCACGCGGGCATGGGCTTGACGCTCTTGGGGGGGCGGACGACCTCGCCGCCGGGGACGACCTGGTCGCGCGTGCCGAACTTGAGGGGGCTGACGCGGGCGAGCCAGCGGAGGTACTGGAGGAGGACGGGGTCGTCGAGGCCGTAGCGGTCTTCGAAGTAGGCCTGCTGAGCGGCGCGGGTGCTGGAGTCCATCTGGCCGCCGGCGGCGACGGTGAGGGCCGCGCCGATGCCGCCCGGGCTGGCCGCGACGAGCAGGAACACCAGCAGCGTCATCCCGATCACGGTCGGGACCATCAGCAGCAGGCGTCTGAGGATGTAGGTCGTCACGTCGGCGGCTCCGGGGTCGCGCGGTCGGGGCGGGCGCGGGATCGCGGCGATCGGCTACGGCATGACCCAGAGGTCGTAGTACTCGAGGCCACTCGCGTATTCCTGGAAGTTCCGGGTCCGCTGGGTGATGAACCGCAGCCAGGGGAGTTCGCTCAGGTAGGTGTACGGCTGCTCCTCGTGGAAGTGCCGGTGCAGTTCGCGCCAGACGAGCATGCGCTTGTCGAAGTCGAGCGTCCGCCTGCCCTCCTCGATGAGGCGGTCGGCCTCGGGGCTGGCCCACTGGATGAAGTTATCGCCCTGGTTCTGGATGGATGACGAATGCCAGATCTGGTTTGGGTCGTTCTCCGGCGCGGAGGCCGACCACGCGAAGGTGATGGCGTCGAAGTCGCGCGCGTTGAGCGTCGATTGCAGGACGGACCAGTCGATGGGGCGGAGCGTCAGGCGGATGCCGACCTCCGCCATCGCCTGCTGGAGATACGTCACCATCTGGAGGGTGCTCTCGGAGCCTTGGCCGAAGGTGATCTCGAACTCGAACGGCTCGCCCGCGTCGTTCACCATCACGCCGCCGCGGTTGCGCCAGCCGGCCTCCTCGAGCAGGCGCAGGGCCCGCTGGGGGTCGTAGGGCCAGGGCACGATCTCGGGGTCGGCCTGCGGCGTGGAACTGAGGAAGGGGCCGGTGGCGGGCCGGCTCAGGTTCTTTTCGATGTCGCGGCGGATGCGCTCGCGGTCGATGAGCATGGTCATCGCCTGGCGGACGCGCTTGTCGTGGAAGGGCGTGGCGCGGCGGTTGTTCCGCAGGCCGCACTGCCACGCGATGAACGAGTACCCGCCCTGCATGTTGTACCACTTGCGGGCCTCGAACCGCTCGCCGAAGCGCGGATCGTTCGACTTGATGTCGAACTGCGCGCCGGTAGGGCGCATCATGTCGCCCTGCCCGCTCTCGAAGGCGGTCAGGCGGGCGAGGCTGTCCTGGATCGTCTTGAATCGGATCGAATCCAGCGGCGGGCGCGGACCCCAGTAGAGGTCATTGCGCACCAGCACGATGTCCGACGGCGGCGTCCACTGGTCGTCCACGCTCACCCGCGCCAGCCGGAACGGGCCTGAGCCAACAGCGAGGCCGGTTGACTGGTTGAACGTGGCAGGCGACTCGATCCACGCCTCGTACACGGACTTCGGCAGGATCTTGTGACCGAACGCCTGCGCGAGGTTGTCGAAGCGCGGCTCCTTGAAATGGTACTCGATGACCTTGCTGGTCGCGGGGTCGCCGATGACTTCGAGACGGACCATCGCGTTGTAGACGCTGCGGAACCGCTCGGCCTCGATCTCGGCGTTGAAGAGGAGTTCCTCGAAGGTCCAGCGAACGTCCTCGGCGAGCACGGGGTCGCCGTTGCTGAAACGGGCCGCGTCGCGGATCTTCACGCGCAGCCACATGCCGTTGGGGTCGTACTGCCACGCCTCGGCGAGCCGGCCGCGCAGGGCGAGAGTCTGCGGGTCGTACCACCCGAGGCTCTCGGCGATCAGGTCCACCACGCGCCGGCCGTAGACGTCGGCGTAGAGGAAGGGCGTGATCTTGGAGGGCTGGCCCTCGAAGATCTCGATGAACTCGCCGCCGGGGCTGAACCCCTCCTGCTCGTACGGATCGACCGAGAAGTCCCAAGGAGTCGCGACGACGACCGGCACGCCTTCGCGTGCCCACGTGTGGCGTGCACCGCCGGTCGGAACGCCCGGATCGGCGGCGGGTCGTGAGATGGCGATGCCGGTGTCGAGCTGCCGCTGGATGCGGGCGAGGCTGCTCTCGATGGAGTTGAGTTGGGCGTGGGTTGTCCGAAGTTCCTTCCACTTTCGGTCGTCCTGGACCATGCCGAGCCAGAGGCTCAGTCCGACGCCGAGGAGGAGGACGAGGAAGATGAAGTCCTTGAGGCCGAACTTGTTTTGCATCGGACGCCCTCTCTGTGGCTGCCGCACCGGTGGCGGCGCGGGATCGATCCCCCTGCGGGACAACAGATTACCGCCTCGACCGCTTCGGGTCGAACGCCTCGCGAAGCCCCTCGCCCATGAAGTTCAGGGCCAGCAGAGTGACCCCGAGCAGCAGGCAGGGGAAGAGCAGCAGCCACCAGTTGCTGCGGTACGAGTTCAGTTCGCTCAGGCCCTCCGCGGCGAGGTTCCCCCAACTGGGGAGCGGCGGCTTGACCCCGATCCCGAGGAAACTCAGGAACGACTCCTGGAGGATCGCCTGCGGCACGGTAAGCGTCGCGTAGACGATGATCGGCCCCATGAGGTTCGGAAGCAGGTGCCTCCAGAAGATCCGCCCGACCGGCGCACCCGACGCCCGGGCGGCCTCGACGAAGGGCTGCGACTTGAGGCTCAGCACCTGCCCGCGGATCACCCGGGCCATCGTGAGCCAACTGACGCCGCCGATGGCGACGAGCAGGACGACGACGTCGTAGGTCGTGCGCGTGCCATCTGAGATCTCGCGACGGCGAAGGCTCGGAATCTGCTCGGTCTGCCTGTCGAGATCGGCACGGAGATCCGTGTCCTGAGACAGGAGCCGCTCCACCGAGGCCCGGTCCGTCGGCAGCCCTCGCTCGGCGGCGACGAGCGCGGCCTCCTGCTGCACCCAGCGCTCGCGGGCCTGCTGGCGGGTCACGTACTCGTCCATCACCGCGTCGCTCGCAACCGCCAGCAGCACGACCAGCAGGATGTACGGCAGGCCGTAGAGGATGTCCACGATCCGCATCATCACCGCGTCGGTGCGCCCGCCGATGTAGCCCGAGAGGCCGCCGTAGAGCGTGCCGATGCAGACGGAGATGAGCGCGGCGGCGATCCCGATGGTGAGCGAGATGCCCCCACCGGTCAGCGTGCGCAGAAGCAGACTCCGGCCGAGCGCATCGGTGCCCAGCACGAACGAGGGCCAGTGGCGGCGCAGTTCGCGGGCCGCGGCTTCGGTCGGCTCGATGAGCAGTTCATCGGGCGCAACGCCGTGAGCCGAGGCGATCTGTTCGACAGCCAGCGCATCGACCAGTTGATTCAGGCGTGCCGCCTGCTGGGCGTCGGCCACCCACCACGACGGCGGCAGCCTCCCGGCCCGCGGCTCGCCGGCGTTGTACCGCGGGATGCCCGCCTCGCCGGGGGGCTGCGCGAGCGTCCACGGCAGAGTGCACAGGCACGCCATCACCATCAGCACGATCACGACCAGGCCGGCGACCGCGGCGCGGTTCCGCCGGAACGCATCGCCGGCGGAGACGTGGGTCGCTCGTTCGAGGGTCGGCGCGGGGTCCATGCGACAGGAGCGTACACGCCGCCGAGGCCGCGAGCGGGCGAACGCGAAGGAAATCCGCTACCCTCAGCGCGAGCGAGTCGGGGGTGACTGGAAGGGTGCGCCCGTGTTCAAGGGATCGATCAGGATCGTCCGGGTCTTCGGCATCGACGTGGCGATGCACTGGACATTCCTGCTGCTCGTCGGCTGGATCGTCTTCGTCTCCATGACTCGGGGCGGCGACCTCGTGGGCACTGCGTGGTCGCTCGGGTTCATCGCCGCGCTCTTCACCTGCGTCGTCCTGCACGAACTCGGGCACGCGCTGGCCGCCCGACGCTACGGCATCGCGACGCGGGGCATCACGCTGCTGCCGATCGGCGGCGTGGCCGCGCTCGAACGGATGCCGACCGAGCCGGTGCAGGAGATCGTCATCGCCCTGGCGGGGCCGGCGGTGAACGTCGTGATCGCGGGGCTGCTCTTCGGCGTGCTGGCGGCCGCCGGCGACATCCGACCGACGGGAACGCCCGTGCTCTTCGTGGGCGAGAACTACGGCTTCGTTACACACCTTGCGATCGTGAACGTCGCTCTGGTGCTCTTCAACATGCTCCCCGCGTTCCCGATGGACGGCGGGCGGGTGCTGCGGGCGTTGCTGGCGACGGCGATGAGTTACGCCGACGCGACAGAGTGGGCAGCGCGGGTCGGCGGGCTGATGGCCGCGCTGTTCGTCGCGCTCGGTCTGTTCTTCAACCCGTGGCTGGTGTTCATCGCGCTGTTCGTCTTCCTCGGCGGGCAGGCGGAGGCGCGGGCGGCACGCACACGCTCCGTGCTCGAAGGCGTGAACGTCGGCCAGGCGATGCTGACGGTCTTCCGTGCGCTGCGGGCCGATGAGACCCTCGCCGACGCCTCGGCCGAGTTGCTCGCCGGGTCGCAGCAGGACTTCCCGGTGGTCGATGCGGACGGCAGGGTCGTCGGTGTTCTCACGCGCGACCTGCTCGTGCAGGCCCTGGCCCGAGAGGGGCTTGGGGCGAGTGTCGGGAGCGTGATGCTGCCCGGCTGCCCGACGGTCGCCGAATCGGCGGACCTGGAGGACGCCTTCGAGCGGATGCAGGCCTCGCGCTGCCCGGTGCTTCCGGTGCTGCGCGAGGGGCGGCTCGTCGGGCTGCTGACGATGGAGAACCTCGGCGAGTTCGTGATGCTGCGCGGGGCGATCGATCGGCGCATGGCGTCGGGGCGGCGCGACGCGGGGCCGCCGTTCGGTTGATCAGTCCTCGTCGTCGTCCGTTGGCGTGCGGGGCACGGCGATCGGCGCGGCGCCGCGTGCCGGGACGCCCAGGCCGTGCTTGTAGACGAGTTCGCCGCCCGCGTGGGCGGTCGCGCCCACCCAGACCGCGACGCCCGCTCCGGCGGCGAGCGCGAGGCCGGTCGCTGCAAGCCTCAGGCGCGGTCGCGGTACGAGCGTCACGGCCACGAGCGCGGCCGGGATGAGCGGCCACACCCAGCCGTTCTCGCCGAGTTCCTCGTGGCGCTCGAGGGCGGCCTGTTCGGCGGGCGTGAGGGAGAGCGCCTCGACCCCCTCCTCGGCCGCTTCGCCGGAGTTCGCGGCCAGGGCAGCGCCGATCGACGCCGCCGCGTACCACGCCACCAGCGCCAGCCCGAGGCCGCGGCTGCGGGCCTTCATCGCCAGATGGATGACGAGGGGAACGACCCCGATGAGAGCGAGAACGATCGGGAAATGGACGAGCATCGCGTGGCGGGCGTGCGGGTCCTGCAGCGTTTCGAGAATCCCTTGCATGAGCGCGCTCCTTGTGCGGCCGCGCCCCGGATCGCGTCGTTGCCGGATTGTTCGGAATCAGGGCGACTGGATTCGAACCAGCGACCTCGTGGACCCAAACCACGCGCTCTACCAAGCTGAGCTACGCCCTGGCGGTCGGCGTGGCGTTCACCTGCCGACTCGGAAGGATACGCCCGCCCGCGGACCGCCCCGACGGCTGGACAAGAAAGCCGGCCCGCCGCGCTTGCGACGGGCCGGCGCCCCGCTCACACACTCTCTCTCGCCCCAGCGGGGTCGCGGCACACACACGGACCCGGGCACACGCCGGCGTCCGGTTCCTTCCTAGAGCGGCACCTCCTTGAAGAGCAGGATGCGCGGCTTGTCGCCCGGGCGGACGACGTTCGAGCGGTCCACCACCATCAGGAAGCGGCGGGCGATCGAGGGCGTCATGGGCTGGTCGTTGGCCAGGCCCTTCACGTCGGACTCCTGGTAGCCGTGCAGCACGAACCAGACGGCGAAGACGTCGGAGCGAACGCTGACGCTGGACATGGCTGCGTTGGCGATGACGAGGCGCTCGGCCCAGTCGTCGGCGAAGTCGTCTGTTTCGGTCCCGCCCGTGCCGTAGCGAACAGATTCGAGACCGGGGTGACTGACGCTCTGGCCGTTGAAGCCGAGTCGGTCGATGTCGTGCGGGAAGGCGGTGTCGGGGTACTCGGTGTCGCGGACGGCGAGGAGTTCGCCGGGCGTGAGCAGGCCTGGCATCTCGCGGATGGCGGGGATGCCGGTGGCGAAGGTGCGGCCGTCGTCGGCGGGGTCGTAGCCCGGAGGGGAGCCTGGCGGCGGACCACCCGAGCCGTCGCGGAAGTTGAGCAGGTTGGTCGGCACGCCGTAGAAATCACGAGGGAAGACGGCGAGGCGATCGCGATAGGCATACACAGTCGATGCGATGTCGGACGTTTCGTCGTGGCCCGTACCCGACCACCAGGACGTGCCGGAGGGAGGCGGCGCCATCGGACTGAAGCCGGGGACGGCACGGAGCACTTCGAGCGGCGCTGTGTTGACGTTGATCACGCCGAAGGTGCCGACGTTTGTCGAGCCAAACTCGCGGGGCATGGTCGTGAAGGCGTCCAGAACCGTCAGAGCGAGCGGCACACCAAGCCCCCAGCGAACGTCGGTCTGCGGGTTGAAGATGCCGCTGTTGTCTGCGTTCGTGAAGGGAACGAAGTCGTCGAGGACGAGTTGGCCCGCTTCGAGCGCAGATCCACGCGGTGCGCCGACATCCATCGTGAAAGCGTTCTGATACAGCCCGCTCGGAGGGTTCTCGAAGTACAGCGCGATAGCGAGCGCCTCGGAGAGCGTGGTCCAGCGTTCGTCCTCGTCCGCGGCCAAGGGATCCTGCGTCGGGCCGAGACCGAGAGGGAGAAGAAGGTCGGCGACGCGGAACCGCGAGAGCCCGGAAGCACTCTCGAACTTGTTGTTGTCGAGGCTTGGCACCGCATAGAGGGGTGTTTCACCGGGCATGCCGCCGTGGAGAGACCGTCCGGCGAGGTTGTTGCCGATCGTGTTGCCTGTCCTGCCCGACGGTTCACCTGTCAGGGTCGGGATGAGTTTCTGCGCGGCAGGACCGGCCTGCTTGTTGAGCAGACCGTTGAGAGTCTTATCGCCCTTCGTGTTCACGAAGTCGCCGATGCTGAGGCGGGCGGAGGTGCCGTCGGTCGAGGTGACGTTCTGGAGCGCGTTCTGCCATTTCGACTCGATGCAGTACGCTGGGATGAAGCTGCGGAACGAATCCGAGGATGCGCCGGCACGCGGATCGTCGCGACGGCGCAGCGATGCATGACGAGTGATCGAAAGGCCGCGGTTGTCGGGACTGAAGTTGGCGTTCGGAGGCTCGGGACCTCGCTGCGCTCCTGAGACGGACCCGGCCTGATTCGCCCCGTGGTTCGTGAGTTGGCGGTCGAGCGTCGCGCCTGCCGCTGCGGGATCGCGCAGCCGGTCAACGAGGATCGGCGAAGATCCCACCCCCTGCGTGCGCCAGAGACGAACAACTCGTCTGCTCGCGTCTGTGCCGGACTGGAGGTTCCGGAATGAACCCGAGGTATCGATCGTCCCGGCGCTGATATCGGCCGGAGGAACACGGACGGCGTTCCCCCCGAGTTGCGTACTGATCCACGCCTTCAGATCCTGGTTGCCCTGCCCGAGCCCAAGAGCGTTGTTGATGCGGTCGGTAGCGGACTGCTCGTCCTGGCTCAGCGTGTAAAAGACGCGGGTCTCTCGCGGGGCAAGCGTAACCGAGGTCTCGCCCGAATCGAACGCCCCATCAACGAGTTTGTAGTAGTCGTCACCGTACTGGATGTAGTAGCTCCCGGTGCCGCCGCCGGAGAGCGCTACGGGCACATCGAATGGATTGTGAATCTGGAAAGCCAGGACCTCAAAGAGGAAATCCGGGTTTGATGCATCCACCGCCCCGTTGATTGACGGGTCGTAGATGTAGACGGTTTGCCCAGGGTCGTTCGGACCGCCGCCGAGTTGCCGCTCCCCGGTATCGTCGTCTCCGCCGCGGGCCTGGGGTGTGTCGGTGTACATGACGAACGAGGCCGCTTCGGTGATGAAGGGTTGGGCCTCGATCCCGTAGATGACAATCGCCTGTGATGAGAGCAACGAAGGACCGACACCGAGGCGTGAATCGCCCAGGTCAAGAAGAGGAGACGGGAAGTTGGGATCGGCATTCACGGCATCGCGTACCGCGGGATCGACGAGCAGCGTAACCGAAGTCGGCGTGTCGTCGTCGTCGAAGGCATCAACCATGTTCACCGCGAAATGCCCCGCGATATGCAACGCGAGTTCAGGCCCGCGGTGCCCGTAGAAGAGCGTGGCATAGAACGGGTTGCCGGTCCACGACGACGTGACGTAGGAGTACGGGAGCAGGGCGTCGGCATAGCGCCGGAAGAGCGTCTGGATGCTGGGGGTGTCGGAGAGAACGTCGCCGACGTACGTGCGCAGGTCGACGTCCGTGATGGGCGTGGAGGGCGTGACGCCGAGTCGGGAGATGATGGGGCGTGCAGCGCTGATGGTAGTCAGCCGCCTGCGCGGATCGAGCCAAGCCTGGGCGAGCGCGTCGTCGTCAAGGTATCCGTCGCCCTTGTAGACGCCGCCCGCGAGCACGTTGTTGTCAACGCCGCCGCGTTCGAGCGTGAGTGGGCGGTTGTCACGGAGCGTGCTGAACGGCTTGCCGGCGCCCAGGAATCGACCGCCGACGGCCGCTTCGAGGCGAGAGCGAGTCGACGGATCGTTCACGCCGTTGTAGACGAGGAGTTCCTGAAGATCAGCGAGTCCGAACGGAGCGCCGAGCGTGAAACCGCCCGTCGCATACGCGGCTGCATCCAGCCCCGATCCCGCGAACTCGCGGTAATACCACGAACGCGGAACGTCGTTCTTGAACCACCCGTGGTCGTCGTTCCAGAGAGCAGGGGGCACAAGGCCCGAAAAGAGCGACTCTCGCAGCGCGACGTAGCCTCGCAAGCCGACGTCGTAGGTGAGTTGAACGCCAGAGGCTGAGTCGTCGAGTTCGGAATAGTCACCGACCGTCCCCTGCAGCGGCTGTTCGAGGCTGGAGTAGTTGATCGACGAGGCGTTGTCAAGAATCAGGTTCTCGATCGTGAGCGCCGCGCGCAGGTCGACGTCGGAAGGAGTCAGGCCCAGCGGTCCGCTGCTGACCGGCGCACCGGGTGATGCCGCGTCGCGCGTCGGCGCGTCGAGCAGGTCGGTGGCGGTGTTGACGTTGATGCGGCCGGAAAGATCGACGGCCCGTGCGGCGATGAAGTAGCGATAGCGACGGTCGTTCAGCAACGACCGCCACTGCTCCGGAGTGTTCCGGTCGCGGGCCTCGACGAGCTCGAACCAGCGTGCGTCCGGGATGCCGTCTCCGTCGGCGTCGGCCCACTGGTACATGGGGTGCCATGCGCTGCCGAACTGCTGATGCGCGGGTGTGGGGTGCAGCATGGGCCTGAATGCGGCACGCTGCCGCGCGGTCCATTCCGCCGGGCGATGAGCGATGGTGTCGCTGGGTTGGGTGTTCCCGCCGAAGTCCCGCGCGGGCGTGGGATTGGCGTTCGTCGTGTCGTCCCACAGCCGGAGATCCACCCGCATCTCCCACGGCGTGGCGGCGAAGTTTCCCGTCCCGCGGCGCAGGTTGTACAGGTTGACGAACGCGCCATCTGGAGCAAAGTTCGAGATGTGCGCCCAATCGACGCGGTACTTGTACGCCTCGTCCGCGGTGATGGAGGTGCCTGAGAAGTTGAGGAAGGTCGGCTCGCTCGCCGCCAGCCACGGGTCCGTGCCGCTGCCGACGTACACGCCGTTCGCCAGGCGCACCATCCCGGTGGGCGTGAAGTTCTGGACGGTGACGGGGACAAATCCGCTTCCGGCCGGATTGCGGACGAAGAAGGGCGAGGAGGGGTAATCCCATGCCTCGCGACGTTGGAGCGCGCCCAGGCCGTTGGCCGCTCGCTCGCCGGCAAAGTAGGTGCTGAAGACGTCCTGGCCGATCACGGAGGCGAGGTAGTCGCGGACCTGTTCCGGGACGCCGTGGCGTTCGTCACTCCTGACGACGGCCGCGCTCACCTGCCGATCGGATCGACCGATGGCGGCGTACAGCACCGCCACCACGGCCAAGAGCGAAAGAACGCCGACGACCATGATGAGGAAAGAGCCGCGGCGCGAGGCTCGACGGTTGAGCAGCACGCGAGCAGCCCGGGCGAGGAGGCCGGCTCCCCCGCGCCGACCCCCGCGAGTGCGCGCTGTACGGTCTGTCAGGTCGGTCTTCATCGGTCCACTCCCGCCGCGTGTGGCGGCTCAGTACGATCGCCGCTCCGGCACCTCGAACACGAACTGGTACCCGCGCTCGACCGATGGGTCCTTCGCGTCGGCGAGCGAGAGCGTCACACGGATCAGTCTGGGCCACGCCCACGGGATCGAGGGCGGATCGTTCTGGTCCGTCGGCTCCCACGTCGGATCGAAGTACCCGAAATGCGCGACCTGCTCGATCGGCGGATCCCCGCCGGAAAGCAAGGTACGGTCGTACACCGTGGTATCCGCCAGCGGATACGACGCGGCGACGCCGTTGAGTCTGTGGTACGGCGTTGAATGGACCCTGTCGTTGTTCGTCGCGGGATCGACCGGATACGGCGCAGCGACGCGGTACTCACGCCCATCCCTGAAGGGACCGTTGGATGTGTTAGGGTTGCCGTCAGCATCCACGTAGCGTTCAAGCCCGTGCCAGATGATCTCACCGTGCCGCGGGCTTCCCGGGTCGTCCACGGTCTCGCCGAAGGAAAACTCGACGATGAACTCGGTGCATCGAGCGATGAAGCCGTGCGCGGTCAGCGCCCGCTGATCAGCGATGCGGAAGGCCCGTTCGATCGTCTGCCACCCCGCCTGCGACGCCGTGCCCACATAGTCCGGCATCGAAGGTTCACCCCGGACCCGGTGCCCGCCCATGCTGCCTGCCTGCGACGGCGCGGGAAGCAACTCGCGCAGCCATGCGTGGATGAACCGACGATCGCCCGTCATTGGGCTTGCGGGAGGGGTGCGTGCGAAGTCGCCGTCGATGATATAGGAGGCGTGAGCGGGATCGAAATGGCTGAGCGTCGCGACGGACGGCAGAATGGCCGCGTCGTTCACGATCGTCCTGATCTCGGCGGGATCGGTGGTAGCGATATCGACAAGCCCTGAGGCGAAGACCGGGAAAGCATTCACGGAGCCGGTGCGGACACGCGCCGGGTCAGTCGCCGGACCGAGTTCCGCGAGCCGACGCAGCAGGCTTGTTGCGGCGGGTTGTGCGGCGATCTGCACATCGTTGTCGAGCCAACGTTCGGGCGGCATCAACTGGTACGGGTCCGGTGTCGGCGCCCCGTGCTCCGCGCCCGTCGGCTGCACGAGCAGCGTGACGTGGCGACCGAGTACCCACTCGGAGGCGTACTCATTCACGCCGCCTCGATATCCGAATCGGGAGTTGTTCGACGGGAGAAAGCCGCCGTTGACAGAGCCGTGGCGAACCTCGGGGCGGGCGAACCACGCCGCGTCTGAGGCGGGGTCGTACTTCGCGAGATGGCCGTAATAGACGCGGGCGTGCGACGATCGCGCGGCTCGCTCCGGATGCAGGGAATCGCGCATCGACGTAAATGACCCGTGAGCGAGGAAGACGATCTCGTCCGCGCGACGAGGCCGCGGGACCGTGTCGCCCGGGTGAAGAGGCACGGCGTCGCCCGTGAGCGTCAGAGAGCCGTTGGCATCCGCGTCAACGTAGGCGTTGCGGATGACGAGGAAACCATCCCGGCTCATGGAACGGAAATCCTCTCGCATCTGCTGCTCGAGCTGGGCCGCGGTCTGGTTGAGCAGGCTCACGCGACGGCCGCCGGTCACCGTCCGTCCGACGGACTCGAAGACGGCCGCGATGCCCACCGCGATCAGGGCAACCGCGCCGATCGCCACAAGAAGTTCGACGAGCGTGAACCCGCCGCGGCGGTGAAGTGTCAAGGATTGGCGCGCGTTGCGTGTCATGACGCTCCTCACGGCTCGATCACGAAGACCACGGGGTCAACGACCGGCGGCTGGGGGAGGAAGACGATCGGGCTGATGTCCCGCGGCTTGACACTCTCGCCCTCAGGCAAGCGGGCCACAGAGTTCGGTACTGGAGGATCAATTCGAAAAGCCATCGGAATGTTCATAGAACCCGGAGGAGGAGGAATGACCGACACGATCCGGTAGACATGGCCGTGGACATCCACGAAGCGCTGGCCAGATTGACTGAGGAGTTGCTCGTAGAAGCGCCGTTGGGAATCGGTGCTTGCCTTAAGAGCGATGACGTCCCGCTCAACTCCGTAGACACCACTCCCCGGAAACTCATCGAGCAACTCGACCACGAGGGGCAGAGCGTAGTTCCGTCGATCGAGGTTCGGTTGCTTCGAGTCGTCCACTCCGGTGAACGTCGGTCGGCCGTCCGTGCTGCGCACGGCGACTGGGGATCGCAGGTCACGGACACCGTTCGGCAGCGACGACGCGGTTTCGGTCAGGGCACGCGAGAGCGAGAGCCGCCCCTGTCCTGGGATCAGCGGCAGCCGAATCCCGGGATCGATGCGGCGCAGGAACAACGCGACCATGACGGCGTCGTCGCTGGCATCCGCCGGGTCGCCTCGCGGGACGCGAACACCGGCGAAATCCCAGACGAAACGAGGATCGACGCCTTCGGTGTGCGGAGCCGGGAAGAGGCGCGCGCCGACAGGGATCTCGACGGCGTTGCTGCCCGTGCCGAGCGTGACAACACCGGATGCAGGGTCGATGGGCGCGGATGCCCACCCGGGGCGTGGACCCCATGGCCCACTGAGGGGAAGGCCCGACTGCTGGGAAACATCCTTGATCCACTCGACCCAGCCTCCCTGAGAAACACCCGTGGTAGGGTCGAAGCGGAGCAAATCGGCTCGCGCTGAAAGGTCGGCCTTGATGGAGTTCATCGCACCCAGACCGAGTGTGGCATCGGTCGCGAGACGCTGCTCGCGCACGACGACGGGGAAGACCGCACCGAGGCCCAGCAGGCCGAGGGCAAGCACAAAGACGGCGATGAGCACTTCGACGAGCGAGAACGCCGCGGCAGCGGGACGCGGAATGTGGCGCGTCTCGGTCACTGCTCCATCCTCCCTTGCTGATCCGCGGGCGCGAGCGTGATCTCGCGGAGTCCGCCGCCGAACCGCTGCACCACGAAGGAGCGGGCGAGGGGCCGGTCTTTGTCGCGGTCCCACCTGCCGTCGAGGTCGGTGTCGCCTTCCAGCCAGCGATTGATGAGATCGGGCTTGACGTTTGCTCCCATCACGTACTCGGGTCGCGGGTTGGAGACGCCGCCCTGATCGCGGTAGAGCGATCCCGTGTAGCGATCGACGGAGACGCCGAGCGCGGAGGCGAGTTCCCGCTCCTTGTAGAGCACGACCTGCGACACGGAGCGGGCGAGCACGGTGTCGCTCGCCTGATCGCCGAGCAACTGCGTGGTGCTCAGGCTCGAATCGATGCGCTCCGCATCGAGCACCTGTCGCACCATCGATGATGGAGACGCCGAGATCAGGAAGTTATGCTTGCTGAAGGGTTGGCTGTTGCGGAACGCCGCCGACGGGGCCGGCGCGAGGATAAGGGCGTCGCGCAGGTCGCCGACAGCGAGTTCACCGGTGTTCTGCCGGAAGCGGACCATGAACGTCTGGCGCTTGCGCCCTTGGTCGGGCAGTTTCGGGTCGTAGAAAGCGGTTTCAGGAAAGACCCAGTTCCGATCGGCGGAAAGATACCGATCGCTCTGTCCGTTGTCGCGGTCGTACCACGCACTGACGCTGTTGGGCTGCCCGGCCCACCCGGGCATCGCAAGCCCGCGTGCCATCCATCCGGCGGGTAGGCTGACCGGTTCGAGCGCGGGAACCGGCGCGAAGACGTCTCGCCGAATCGGCGTCCCCGTTGAGAGGTCCTCGAACGTCCCGACGTGCTCGTACGCCACGGCATAGCACCGGCCGCCCGGCTCGAAGAAGAAGACAACCGCACCGTCGCCGTAGTCCGAACGCATGGCTGCCTCGCGTCCGAGCGCGATCGCCACCCGCATCCGCGTCTCGGCGAGCGAACGGTTCGAGGAGTCCATGAGGGCGGAGAACGCCGGAATCGAGACGGAGAGGAGCAGCACGATCAAGGCCATCACGATGATGAGCTCGGTCAGGGTGAAAGCGGTCGGTCGGCGTCGGCTCATCGGCTCACCTCCGCGATGTTGTCTTCCCGGCCAGCACGCTCCCTGTCCAAGTCGTTGCGGAACGTGCGCCCGAGAGTCTGCTCGATCGCGTCGCCCGTCTCCGTCGGGATGTCGCCGAAAACTCTGTTGGGACCGGCGGAGACGATCGCGTACGCCGCTGTGCGCAGATCGGTGTTCGAGAGCGCAGGCTCGTCGTTATTCGGAGCGTCATGCTCTGGCAGGCCGAGAATCTTGGGAACGTTCAGATCGCGCAGCTCCATCACCTTCCCGGCATTCTGGCCCGTGATCTGTCCCTGCTCCCAGCGATAGAAGCGGTACGGCGTGCCGAAGCGATCGACAAGCGTGACGCGCCCGGCCGGGCCGTCCCGAGCGATCACAGCCCCGGCGCGACCCGGGTCGTAGAGAGGATCGGTGCGCTTCGAGCTGCGACGGTCGAAGGAACCATCGACCCTGGGTACGGCGAACCCGGGGCCTGCGACCCCGTCCACTTCGGCGCCGAGCGCACCGAGCAGGTAATACGCAAGCGAGTACTCGCTGAAGCGGTAGTCGCCGTTCGAGGCCGTCGAGCTCGACGAATCGATGCCGTCGCCTCGAAGGTAGCGCAAATCCGTCTGGTCGGCCCGGTTGTAGACGCGGGGGTTGAACTTCCCGGACTCGTTCGGATCCGGGACGAGCGGGTTCAGAGAGTCCGGGAATCCCGGGTAATCGATCGTGTTCCCGTCTTTGACCAAGGGAGGGAGGAACCCGAAATCGGACCGGAACTGCTCGACGGCAATGCGGATGGAAACGACGTCCTGCCGGGCAGCTGTCGAGCGTGCGGATTTCTGCACCCGGTTGAATCCGACCAGGAGGAGCCCGATGAGGAGCGCGACGACGAGGAGCGTCACCAGCAACTCCATGAGTGTGAAGCCGCCGCGAGTCGTAGGAATGTGCCGGCCGTTCTGCACGGTTGATCCTTCCGCAGAGCGTTCCCGGCGCGGGGCGTTCGCGCTCACACCGCGCCGCCCTGGAGCGACTCGATCATGGCAACCAGGGGCATGAACATGGCGACAACGATCGTCCCGACCATCACACCCAGCACGACGACCATGAGGGGTTCGAGCAGGCTGACAAGCGAGGCGACGGCAACGTCCACTTCTTCGTCGTAGGTGTCCGCGATCTTCAGGAGCATGGCGTCCATCTCGCCGGTTTCCTCGCCCACGTCGATCATGTTGACGACGATGGCGTCGCAGGTCTTGCTCTCACGGAGCGGGCCGGCGAAACTCTCGCCCTCACGGATGGAATCGTGGACCTTCGCGAGCGCCTTCTCGAAGACGTAGTTGCCGGAAGTCTGGCCGGTGATCGTGATGGCCTCCAGGATCGGCACGCCCGCGGAGATGAGCGTGCCGAGGGTTCGGGTAAAGCGGGCGATGACCGTCTTGCGAATCAGCGTGCCGAGGATCGGCGTCCAGAGGAGCAGGATGTCTGTGACCGCTCGCCCGGGGCCCGCCTTGCGGATGAGTTTCCAGAAGATGAACGCCGCGAACGGGAACGCGACGATGAAGACCGCGCCGGGGACCATCTGGTCCGGACTCGCCTTGCCCGCAACCCAACGGCTGGTCTGGATGAGCCAGACGGTGATGCCGGGGAGTTTCACGCCGAAGTCGGTGAAAATCTCCTCGAACTTCGGGATGATGAACATCATGATGAAGGTGAGGATGATGATGGCGACACTGACGACGACGACGGGGTAGACCATCGCGCCCTTGATGCGCCGCTTGAGCCGCTGGCTTTTCTCCATGAAATCCGCGAGGCGCTGAAGGATGACGTCGAGCACGCCGCCGATCTCGCCCGCGTTGACCATCTTTGTGTAGAGGCGGTCGAATGCGCGTGGATGCTTGGCCATCGCCTCGCTGAGCGACGAGCCACCCTCGACCTCCTCGCAGACACCGAGGAGCGTGTTCTTCAGCGGGCCGGGCTTGGCCTGAGCCTCGAGAATCTGGAGCGAGCGCAGGAGTGGCAGGCCGGCGTCCTGCAGGGTGGAAAGCTGGCGTGTAAAGACGGTCAACTGCTTGGCTGAGACACGACCGATGCCAAAGCTCTTCTTCTTTCTCTTGATGGTCGCCGCCTCACCCGCAACGGCGGACTTGCGGACCTTCTGCTCACGCACCGACGTCGGAAAGTAGCCCTGCGCCTTGATGCGCTGGATGGCCTCGTCGCTCGTACCGGCCTCAACCGTGCCCTTCTGCGGCTTGCCGGAGGCGTTCAGGGCTTCGTACGTGAAAGTCGGCATGGCTGTCGCTCCGTTCGTCCGTCCCGGTCACCGTCGCCGGAGGGGACAGGCGGCGCGTGCGCGCTCCTCCGCGCGCACGCAGCCGCGTCAGTCCTCTTCAGCGATGGTCTCCCGCACCACCTCATCGATCGTCGTCTGGCCCTCGTAAATGGCCAGCAATCCAGCGTCGCGGAGCGAACGCATTCCCCGTCGCTTCGCATGGTCTCGCAGCACGCCGGTGCTCGCTTCCTGCATCACCAGTTCTCGCATCGCGTCGTCGATCTCCATGATCTCGAACAACGCCATCCGGCCGCGATAGCCGGACTTGTGGCAGTTGTCGCACCCGCGACCTCGGAAGAACCGACGCCCACGCACGGTCTCTGGAGTCAACGCGAGCTCCATCAACTCCTCTTCCGCAGGCGTGTACTCTTCCCGGCACTTGGGGCAGATCGTGCGCACAAGCCGTTGAGCAACGATGCCCTCGAGCGTTGCTGTCAGCAGGAACGCCTCCAACCCGAGATCGACCAGACGGATGATCGAACTCGGCGCGTCGTTCGTGTGAAGCGTCGTGAGCACCAAGTGGCCCGTCAGCGAAGCCTGCACGGCGATCTGCGCCGTCTCAAGGTCGCGGATCTCACCAACCAGGATGATGTCAGGATCCTGACGAAGGAAACTGCGGAGCGCACGCGCGAACGTGAGGCCCACTTCCTCGTTCATCTGGCACTGACACAAGCCGTCGATGTCGTACTCGACAGGATCCTCTGCCGTCAGGATCTTCGTCTCGATGTCGTTGAGTTCCGCGAGCGCGGCGTAGAGCGTCGTCGTCTTGCCCGAACCGGTGGGGCCGGTCACGATCACGATGCCGTTGGGCTTCTGGATCAGCTTCCGGAAACGCGCCAGGTCGTCCTCTCGGAAGCCGATGCGCTCCAGGCTCAGTTCCACATTCGCGCGGTCCAGCACACGCATCACCACGCTCTCGCCCCACATCGTCGGCAGCACCGCCACGCGCAGGTCCACAGGGCTGCCCCCCACCATCAGCTCGATGCGGCCGTCCTGAGGCAAACGACGCTCCGCGATGTCGAGGTGTGACATGACCTTGATGCGGCTCGTGATCGCAGGCCCGAGATGCTTCGGCGGCGGCACCATCTCGTACAGCACGCCGTCGATGCGGTAGCGCATCTTGAACTCGTTCTCGAACGGCTCGAAGTGGATGTCCGAGGCGCGGTCCTTGATCGCCTGCAGCAGGACTAGGTTCAGCAGCTTGATGACCTGGTTGTCCTCGGCCGCCTCCAGCACCGCGTCAAGGTCGATCGACGCCCCGCCCTTGTCGAGCGCCTTGAACTTGTCGTCCGCCGCCAGCCCAGAGACGACGTCCATGACGGACTCGGTCTTGGAGTAGTGCTTCTGGATGAGCGAATCGATCGCCGCCGCATCCGCGACAACCGCCTCGACATTGAAGCCCATCAATAAACGGAGGTCATCCACAGCCCGGAAGTTGTCCGGACTCTTCAGAGCGATCTTCAGCCGCTTGCTCTTGGGGTTGAAATCAATCGGAACAACTTGGTAGGTCTGAGCATTCTCGGAAGGTATCGCGGCGAGGGCTTCCTCGGGGATTTCCACCGCCGAGAGATCGACATACGCCATACCGGCCTGTCCGGCAAGGCCCTCGGCAACATCACGCTCCGAGCAGTACCCCAACTCGATCAGGAGTTGACCGATCGGAACGCGGCGCGTCTTCTGGATCGCGAGGGCTTCGTGAACCTGCTCGCGCGTCACGTGCCCAAGCTTGGTCAGGACACGGCCAAGCTTCCTGCCCTTCAGTTCTGCTGGATCGATCGCCGCCACAGTACAACTCCCGCCGATCAGAACCGCACTGCCGAGTCGGTCCCGACCGAATCCCTATTCGACACAATAACCTAGCCAGATGCGAGACAACAAGCGGAAACAACTCGCCGGATCAATACGACTCGTTGTTTATTGTACAACGAAGAAGGCCGTCGATCGATGGCTTGGCCAGCCATATACCTAACAGAACGGCCTACTCGTTGCCGTCGTACTCGGTATCCCACTCGGTTCGACCGACGGTACGGCCGAGGCGATGAACCTTGTCGCGCAGGTCACCGGGGTTCTTGGACTTATCGATCATCTCCTCAGCCGAGATGATCCCCTTGGAATACAACGACCAGAGGTGGTCGTCGAGCAGCTGCATGCCGAACTTCTTCCCGGTCTGGATCATGGAGTCGATGCGAAATGTCTTGGCGTCTCGGATCAGGTTCGAGATGGCCGGGGTAACCACCAGGAACTCGTAGGCTGCGACGCGGCCCGGCGTGTCGATCCTGGCGAGCAACTGCTGGCTCAGGATGGCGATCATGGCGGTCGACAACTGAACGCGGACCTGGTTCTGCTGGGAGACGGGGAAGGCGTCCACGACGCGGTCGATGGTCTTGGCCGCGCCGTTGGTGTGCAGGGTGGCGAAGACCAAGTGGCCGGTTTCTGCGGCGCGGATGGCGGCCTCGATGGTTTCGAGGTCGCGCATTTCGCCGACGAGGATCACGTCCGGGTCCGATCGGAGCACACGCCTGAGGGCCTCGGCGAAACTGGGGACGTCGTTGCCGACTTCGCGCTGGTTCACGATCGAGGTCTTGTGCCCGTGGTAGTACTCGATGGGGTCTTCCATCGTGACGATGTGGCGGTCGAGGTTGGTGTTGACGTAGTCGATCATCGTGGCCAGGGAGGTCGTCTTGCCGGAGCCGGTCGGTCCGGTGACGAGGAACAGCCCCTGCGGGCGGCGGATGAGTTCCATGACGATCGGCGGCAGGCCGATCTGTTCGAATGAGAGCAGCTTGTTAGGGATCTGCCGGAGGACGATGGCGATGTCGCCCTTCTGGCGGAAGACCGAGACGCGGAAGCGAGCCGCATCGCCGTACGCGAAGCCGAAGTCCGTGCCGCCGACCTCCTGGAGTTCCTGCTGGTTGCGTTCGGGGGTGATGGACTTCATGAGTCCGACCATGTCGTCAGAGTCGAGCACCTTGGTCTGGAGGTTCCGCAGGTGGCCGTGGAGGCGGATCGTGGGTGTACGGTTGACGGTGAGGTGAAGGTCGCTGGCGCCGGTGCGGACAACGGTGTCGAGCAGCCGGTCGATCTGCATGGTGGACATCGGAACGCTCCATCCGGCGTCGCCCCGCAGGGCGGCCGGTCATCATGCCTGTTCGTCAACAACCTGCGCGACGCGGGCGATCTCGTCCATCGTCGTCACGCCGGCGAGGATCTTGAGCCGCCCGTCGCCGACCAGCGGTCGCATGCCGGCGGCGAGCGCGGCGCGTCGCAAGTCCGCGAGGGAAGCGCCCTTGAACGCCATATCGCGGATCTGCGAGTTCATCGACATCATCTCGAAGATGGCCTTCCGTCCGCGGAAGCCGGTGTTCACGCAATGCTCGCACCCGACGGCCTTGTAGGCCTTCCCGAGCGCCTCCTCGGCTTTCAGGCCGACCAGGCGGAGGAACTTCGGGTCGAGGTCCTCCGGCTCGGCCAGTTTTTTGCACTTCGAGCAGAGGATTCGGATGAGGCGCTGGGCCATGATCGCCTGGATCGACGACGCCACGAGGAACGGCTTGATGCCCATGTCCACGAGGCGGGTGATCGCCGACGGGGCGTCGTTCGTGTGCAACGTAGAAAAGACGAGGTGGCCCGTCAAGGCTGCCTGGATGGCGATCTCGCCGACCTCGCGGTCGCGGATCTCGCCGACCAGAATGACGTTCGGGGCTTGGCGGAGCATCGAGCGAAGGATGGCAGAGAACGTCAGGCCGATGCCCTCACGCACCTGGCACTGGTTGATGCCTTCGAAGTTGTATTCAACCGGGTCTTCGGCGGTGATGATCTTCTTGTCCGGACGGTTGAGCACGTCGAGCGCGGAGTAGAGCGTGGTGGTCTTGCCCGAGCCGGTCGGTCCGGTGACGAGGAAGATGCCGTTGGGACGGCGGATGATGCGGTTGAACACCG
This sequence comes from Phycisphaeraceae bacterium, assembly GCA_026128865.1. Lineage (GTDB taxonomy): Bacteria > Planctomycetota > Phycisphaerae > Phycisphaerales > UBA1924 > CAADGN01. Next base: position 33,074 of record JAHCJE010000010.1, read on the forward strand.
CGAGGTTGTCGGCCTCGAAGCCGAGATTTTCAAGGCCGATGCGGACCGAGTCCGGTCGCAGAATACGGAGGACTACCGACTCGCCGTGGTAGGCCGGGCAGGCCGACACGCGGAAGTCGATCATGTGCTCGTCGACCTGAAGCTTGATGCGCCCATCCTGCGGAACGCGGCGCTCGGCGATGTTCATGCCGGCCATAAGCTTGGTTCGGCTCAGCAGGGCGTTCTGCATTCGCTTCGGAAGGTTGTCGCGCTCGATGCACACGCCGTCGATGCGATATCGCAGTCTCACCCGGTCGCTCATCGGCTCGATGTGAACGTCAGAGGCTCGCATCTTGACGGCCTCGGTCAGCATCCGGTTGCAGAGTTTGACGATCGGGGCGTCGTCCGCCGCGACGTCGATGGACTTGTCCACCGACCGGTCCACAGAGCGGTCGATCGTGCGGTCGATCGAGTCCGTAACCAGCGATTCGCCTGGTTTCGTCTCGGCTGTGAGCGAGGCTGCCGGCACGCCCCCACCCGCCCCCTCGATGAATCGCCTGATCTGCGAGCGTGACGCGAGCCTCGGCTCGACTTCAACATTGAGACGGAAGCGGAGCATGTCGAGCAGCTCGAGGTCCATCGGGTCGTGGATAACGAGTTGCAGACGACCGTTCGACTTGCCGAGTGGGAGAATCAGGTGCTTGCGAACGAGGTCGTCCGGCACGAGTTTCATGTCGATCTTGTCGCCGACGCCGTTGGCGGCGAGATCGACGAACTCCATGCCGAACTGGTTGGCGAGGGCCTTGGCGACCTGCTCCTCCTTAGCGAATCCGAGTTCGACCATCGTTTCGCCGAGACGCTTGCCCGCGCCGCGCGCAACCCCCACCGCCTGTTCGACCTGCTCCGGCGAGGTCACCCCCCACCCGACCAGAATCTCACCCAGCTTCTTCCGCGATCGTGCCATGACCCGAACGTTTCCCTTCAACCGTCCGTGCTTTGGAACGGCCACCCGATCGTAGCGTCGAGCGAGGGCGTCGTGGCGGACACTTCCCGGTCAACACACATTCTGAGCAGGATTGACTCGGCGTCGATCCAGATTCGGCCGACCCGCACTCCATAGGCGCGGCGACCGCCCCGCCTATGCTGGCTTGTCGGCGTGTTCCATACGCTTGGCGCGGCCGGGTGTTCCGCCGATGACCCGCTCCCGCAGGACGCGAACCGTGCCCCAGTCCGAGGCAAACCCCGCCGCCGGGCGGTGTCTCCTGATTACCGCCGGCCCGACCCACGAACCCATCGACGCGGTGCGGTTCATCGGCAATCGCTCGTCCGGGCGGCTCGGCGTCGCGCTGGCGGACGAGGCGGCGCGACGCGGATGGCGGGTGACATTGCTGCTCGGCCCGACCCACCTCGCCCCGACCGAGCCGGGCGTTCGGGTGCTGCGCTACCGCACGACGAGCGATCTCGCGGGGCTGCTCGAATCGCAGCAGCCGGCGTGCGACGCGCTGGTCATGGCCGCGGCGGTCGCCGACTATCGCCCGACGGCGACGCCCGACCAACTAGCGGGCAAACTGCGCCGCGAGAACCGGGCCATGGTCATCGAACTCGAACCGACCCCGGACCTGCTGGCGGCGTGCTCGTCTCGGCGGCGACCGGGGCAGGTCCTGATCGGCTTTGCGCTGGAACCGGAGGGCGAGTTGCTCGCCTCCGCGAGGCGCAAGCTCGATCGGAAGCGAGTGGATGCGATCATCGCGAACCCGCTCGAGACCATGGAATCGCCCGACGTGCGGGCGGTCGCCGTGCTGCGAAGCGGTACTGATCGGGACGCCGGCCCCGCGATGCCCAAGGCGAAGTTCGCGGGGTGGCTCATGGACCTTGTCGAGGAGTTGGCCGATGCCGCAGGGTCGTGAGCCGGTGAACCGACGCCCGCCGTTTCGGCCCTCGGGCCCGGGTGGCAGCGGCCCGCGCGGGGCTCGCTCGGCGCGGGTGGGGGGTAATGGGCCGCGCGGTCGGCCGATGCGCCCCGTCGGTCGCCCGACGGTGATCCACGAGGACGACCACCTCATCGTGGTGAGCAAGCCCTCGGGCATGGCGCCGCTGCCGAGCCGATCGGGAACGCCCGGCCCCCCCGCCGGGGCGACGCTGATCGGCTGGCTGAGGCGGTCGATTGCGGGGAGCGAGGCGCGCGGTCTTCGCCTCGTGTACGCGCCGGAGAACGATGCGTCCGGGCTTGCCGTCTTCGCGCGCTCGGAGTTGATTGCCGAGTCGATCAAGACGGAGTTCACGAGCCGGAAGGCAGACCGCCTCGCCTACGCCCTCGTTCTGGGCGAGATGAAGGCGGGCGAGGGAGCCGGGGGTGGAACGATCCAGACACAGTTGCGGCGTGATCGGGACGGACTGTGGCACAGCATCCGGACGGACGAGTTCTCAGGCCCGAGGGCCGCGCCGGGGCCGCGCCGTGGCCCGCCGCGTGCGGCCGCCTCGGCGCGCACGCACTACCGGCTGGTCCGCAGCGCGAACGGCCTGAGCCTGGTGCGGTTGCGGTTGGAGACGGACAGGCCGCATCAGGCGCGGGTCCACATGGCGGAACTCGGTCACCCGATCGTGGGCGACCGGCTGTACGGGCGGCCGGAACCGGGTGGGCGGAGGACGATCGACCGGCTCGGGCTGCACATCGCCGAGTTGTCGTTCACGCATCCGGGTACGAAGCAATCGGTCCGGTTCAGCAGCCCTCCGCCGCCCGAGTTCCGTCGCGCCGTGGGCGACGAGGGCGCGGGCGAGAAGGACGCCCGTGCCCGGGATGCCGGGGTGGGCTGGGAGGATGTCGCCGAGTGGTACGACGAACTGATCGCCGAACGCGGCAGCGACCACTACGAGCAGGTCATCCTTCCCGGCACGCTCCGATTGCTCGCCAGCGAAGCGGGGACGCGCGTGCTCGACGTCGCGTGCGGCCAGGGGGTGCTGTCGAGGCTGCTGAACGAACGCGGTGTCCAGACCGTCGGGGTGGACGCTTCGCAGCGTCTGATCGAGTCGGCGACGGCGCGATCGGGACCGCTCGCGCAGTTCCTGGTCGGGGACGCGAGGGAACTGCCGGGGATGATCGACGACCTTGGTGGCCCGGCCTCGTTCGATGCGGCGGCGTGCGTCATGGCGCTGATGAACATCGACCCCGTCGAGCCGCTGCTGCGGGGGTGCGCCGCGCTGCTGAAGCCCGGCGCTCCGCTGGTCGTAGCCGTGCTGCACCCCGCGTTCCGCGCCCCCGGGCGCACGGCGTGGGGGTGGGACAAGGCCCCCGATGGATCGGTCCGGCAGTACCGCCGGGTGGACGCCTATCTCTCGGTCGATAGACGCGAGATCGTGATGAACCCCGGGGGCACAGCGGCGGGTGCGAACGCCATTACGACACCGACCTTCCTGCGACCTATAGGCTGGTACATCGCGCGGCTCGCCGATGCGGGATTCGTGATCGACTCGGTCGAAGAGTGGATCAGCCGCCGTGTGAGCCAACCCGGCCCGAGAGCGGACGAGGAGAATCGGGCCAGGGGCGAGATTCCGCTGTTCCTCGCCATTCGCGCAAGGGTGCGTGGCTGAACAGAATCGCGAGATGACGTCGGCGGTCGGATCGGCTGCGCTAGGATCATGCGATGAGCGAGCGAGAGAACGTAACAGACGCTCTAAAAACACTCTTGAACGCGATTGCAGAGGCGCTGGAGTCTGACGCCGAGTTGCTGCAGGCGGCACAGCGAGTAGCAGGGTTGCTGCTTGCGCAAGCAACCGCCACGCCACCGCGCGCGGCGCAAGCGCCGGAGCCAATGCCGGTCGTGCAGGTTGTTCCCCCGAAGGAGCCGATCCGCGGACCGAAGCAGGTTCTGGAGTTTCGGATCGGCGATTCGAACCCGGTGGAGACGGTGTTACAGGGCAGCACCGTGCACGCAGTGAGGCCGATCGACCGGCCCGAGCCGGCCCCGGTTGTAGTGCTGCAACCCGCATCTCGAGGCGCAACGGCAACGACGGCAGATCTTCCCGATCTCGAACTGGTGCGACGGTCGGCGTCTCTCAAGGCGCAGGCGTGCGCTGCGCCGCCCGGCGCGGCCGCAGACCGGCTCATGGCCCAGATCGACCGGGTTCGAGACAGCGGCGCGACGCCGGCGGACCTGTGGATGTTCGACCCGAAGCGGCGCGACCCGGAGGGTCTGGCGCTCGGGGTGACAGCGTACGAAGCCCTCGCGGTCGCGGCCGAACTGGGGCGCGCGCTCGACAAGGCAGGGCGCATCCGGCCGGGCGGCGACCTCGAACGGCATTTCGCACTGATGGCGCAGGCGCAGTCCGCCATCCGCCGCTTCATCGATGAGTATCGCGGCGAAGTGGACACGGATCAACTGGCGATGTTCCGCTGGCTGCGCACCCTCACGTCGGAGGAACGCTGCGGCATCCTGGTTGAGCGCTACATGCGGCGCGACGACGTGGCGGACCCGGCCGACTCCGCACACGTCAAGGCCGCGCTCAAGGCCGAACTCGCCGCCCTTGAGTCGTCGATCAAGGTCAACAAGATTCTCGACAACATCAGGTACAAGGCGGATCGCATCGCTGCGGACCCGCCGCCGGACCCCGATGAAGTGCGACGGATGGACGAACTCGTCCGTGAGGCGGCAGCGCTGGGTGTGCGAACAAACGATGGCAGGCTGATACGCGCGCTGGCGCCAGCCGCCGGCGTTCTTGAACCTGGTGAGGGCGCCTCCAACGAGTTTGCAGAAGCAGTGGCGAACGCGCGCGAGCGGGCCGAGTCGAGTACACAGTCACACGAGCCGGAAGAAGACGCCCGGCTCGAGCCGATCGTCGCCGAGGCAACCGCGCTGCTGCGAAACCGCGGCGTCCGACGCCTGGTGATCGCAGGCGGGGTGGACTACCCAGCACAGCGCCGACGCTTGGAGCGAGACTTCGACCTCGAGGAGGTGATTCGTGTCGAGGCGCAGGCCGACAAGTCGAACGCGGATCTCGGCTCGCGTATCGCGGCTGCCCATCCGGACCTGGTGCTGGTCACGCGCTGGCTGAGCCATTCGCAGACGGATGCGGCCGTGGACTCCTGTCGTTCACGGGGACTCCCGTGTGTGCGATTGCCGTATGAGTCCGGTCTCGGTTCGGTGCGGGTCGCGTCGGCCATTCTCGACCAGTTCGGAAGAGTCGCGTCACGCTGACCGGAGGCGCGGTACAATCACATCGCCTTCGCGGGCGTAGCTCAGTTGGTAGAGCGTCAGCCTTCCAAGCTGAATGTCGAGGGTTCGAGTCCCTTCGCCCGCTTTCCTCGCAACGCTTCCAGACGCGAACGCGACCATCGGTGCACCCGATCCGCATCGCGATGATTCCGGCTGTGGATGTGCCGGGTCGGCGCGCCGAGGGGTGGATCGAACCCGTAATGTGGTCGGCGAGCGACGCGCCGCCCCGACGCCATTCACAACTGCGCGGAGGGCCGATCGGGCACGATCGGGCCGAGAAAGCGCTCGACGAGGGCTTCGAGCGTCTCGCCAAGGCGCCGCTCGCAGGCCGCCCGTCCGAAGTCCTCCTCATTCGCATCACGGAGGAACTGAAGAAAACGCTCGCGCCGATCCGCGAGTTCGCGCAGAAAGATGACGTGGGCCAGCGAGTACGCGAGTTCCTGACCGTCGCCGGGGTCATGAAAGGCAGTCCCGGACCAGAATCCAGCGAGTCCATGACGGGTCCAATAGTCACGATGCCGTGCGACCAACTCCCGGTCCAGCCGCAGGCTGGACGTGCCCACGAGCACGTCGGTCGCTGATTGCGTAAGGCCCTCTTCCAGCCAAAGCGGAAGGCAGCGGTGGGCGAAGTGCGCGTGCACGAGTTCGTGCGAAAGCGCATGCCGTACAAACGCTTGTGGAATGGCCTTGGTCACGATGTGCCCATAGCCCCTGTTGATGAACGTACCCCCGGACGTACCCCATTCGCCTTCTTCTGGGTCGAACGCGGAAACGTAGTCGTAGTAGCCCTCATGGTCCCGGAACACGAGTGCGGCGAACGGGCCGGCAATAGCCTTGAGCGCGAGATCCGGAAAGGCATCACAAATGCGCGTTCTGCATGTCTGCAGGAAACGGAGCAGGCCCTCGGCATCCCGTGGCGGGTAGGGGGACAGCAGCACGAAGTCGTGATGCGCGTCAACGCGCAGCCCTCCGCTCCAGGCCTTGATCCGCTCGAGCCACTGAAGAGCGATACCCCGCCAGACCTCAATCTGCTCCCCTTCCGAATACCGCTCCTCGACCCATGCAGAAACCACCTCCCAGCGGGGCAGGGGGGGGCCTTCCGTCCAGTCGAACGATCCGGGGATCTCGTCGAAGACATCCGGCATGCTCGTCAAGTGTACGGGCAACGAATCTGAAGGGTCCGCCCCCGACCGCTCCTCACAACTCCGGCGCGAACCCCCGGCGCATCGTGTTCTCGCAGGTCGCGCGCGGCTCGACGAACTGGAGCAGGTAGTCCCGCCCGCCCGCCTTCGAGCCGACGCCGCTCATCCCGAAGCCCCCGAACGGCTGGCGGGCGACCAGCGCGCCCGTGCACCCGCGGTTCAGGTAGAGGTTGCCCACGCGGAACTCCCGCTTGGCCCGTTCCAGGTGCGCGGGCTTGCGGCTGAAGACGCCCCCCGTCAACTTGTACGGGTGGTCGTTGGCGATCTCCAACGCCTCCTCGAACGTCCGCGCGTGCATCACGGCCAGCACCGGCCCGAAGATCTCCTCCCGGGCGATGGTGTGGCGCGGCTCGACGCGGCTGAAGACGTGCGGCCCGACGTAGTGCCTCGGTTGCGCACCGGTTGAGCCGTCCGAAGCCGGCGCATCCATCGCCAGTTCCTCGCTGCACCCCTCCGTGCGGGCGGTCTCGATGTACCGGCGGATGCGCTGCGCCGACTCCTCGTCGATCACCGGCCCCACGTCCGTCCCCGGGCGCGTCGGGTCGCCGACGACGAGCGACCGCGTCGCCTCCACGAGCCTCGTAACGAACGTCCGCGTCGCCGCGCCCTCCGGCCCCTCGGGGTCGACCACGATGCACCGCGAGCACGCGGAGCACTTCTGTCCCTGGAACCCGAACGCCGAGTGCCGCACGCCCAGCACCGCCTCGTCGAGGTCGGCCGAGGTATCGATGATGATCGCGTTCTTGCCGCCCATCTCGCACACCACCCGCTTCACGAACGGCTGCTCCTCGGGCGTGACGCCCGCCGCGCGGATGATGTCAAGCCCGACCGCCTTCGACCCCGTGAACGCGATCACGGCGACACGCGGGTCGCGCACCAGCGCGGCCCCGGTCGTCTCGCCAGGCGCGGGGCAGAAGTGCAGCACGTTCGCCGGCTCAATGCCCGCGCGCCGCACGCCCGCGTCCTCCATCGCACGCCACAGCGCCTCGCACAGCGTCTTCGCGATGCCCGGCGTCTGCTCGGCCGGCTTCAGCACAACCGTGTTCCCCGTCACCAGGGCGGCCGTCGCCATGCCGCACGCGATCGCCAGCGGGAAGTTCCACGGGCTGATCACGACCGCCACGCCGCGCGGCTGGTACCACTGCTCGTCCAGTTCGCCGATGAAGCGGCCGATGCGCTCGCGCCGGAACAGCCGCACCGCCTCGCGGGCGTAGTACTCGCAGAAGTCGATCGCCTCGGCTACGTCGGCATCGGCGTCGCGCCAGCACTTGCCGTTCTCCTTGATCACGATGCCCGCCAGTTCATCTCGTCGCGCCCGCATCGCTGCTGCTGCCTGCACGAGCACGCGGGCACGCAGCGTCGGGTCCGCGTCGCGCCACGCAGGAAACGCGCCGTGCGCGGCCTCGACCATGCGGGCGGCGTCCGCGGGCGCGTGGTCGTTCGCCACCCCCGGCACGGTCGCCCCCGCGACCGCGGCGGCGAACGTCTCCCGCACCGAACGCCGCGAGAAGTCCCGCAGCGGCTCGTTCACAAAGGGCTTGCCGTCGCCGACGCCCGCCTCCGCGTGCGACAGGCGGTGTCGCTCCGGCGCGATCTCGAACAGGTCGCGGCCCGGCTTCGGCGCGGGCTGCCCGTTCAGCGTCGGCGCAGGCTCACGCAGCAGTGTCCGCGGGTCCGCGTTGTCAAGGAACCCCGCCTTCAGCCACGACTCGTTCGACGTGTTCTCCAGCAGACGGCGCACCAGGTACGCCATGCCGGGGATCATCTCCCCGACCGGCACGTACTCGCGGATTCGCAGCCCCGTCTCCGCGGCCGCGTGCTTCAACTGGTCCGCCATGCCGTGCAGCATCTGGAGTTCGATCGCACTCGTCGGCAACGACCGCCGCTCCAACCCCGCGATCGCATGCGCGATCGACCGCACGTTGTGCGACCCGAGCGCGAGTTTCACGCCCCCCGCGCCCGCTGCGAGCCTCGTCGGTCCCAACCTTCCACTTTCCACTGTCCGCTGTCCACTATCCGCCCTCGGGCAGGCGTCCAGGAACACGCCCGTCATCTCCTCGAAGCACTTGTCCGTCTGCCACTTTTCGTTCCAGACCGGGCAGGGCCACCCCTGCTGTTCGGCGTGGATCGTCTCGTAGTCCCAGTACGCCCCCTTGACGAGCCGCACCGTGACGACACGCCCCGTGCGCTTCGCCCAGTCGCACACTCGCCGCGCGTCCTCCACGCCGCTCTTGAGGTACGCCTGCATCGCGAGGCCCGCGTGGAAGTCCACCGCCTCGCAGCAGCGCATGAACAACTCGATCGTCAGGTCCTTGAGCGAGTGCTGCTCCATGTCGAAGTTGATGAGCACACCCCGATCCCGCGCGGCCTCCAGCACCGGCACGATCCGCGTCATCAGGTCGCGGATCGATCCTTCGGTGTCGATCGGGTCGCACTTTGCGCTCAGCGAACTGATCTTGATCGACACGTTTGTGCGCGGGATGCCGCCGAGGTGGTCGGACTCCAGCGTCGGGTTCGGCTTCCACGAAGCGACCTCGCCGGGGAGATTGGTGACGAGGTCGAGGTACTTGTCGCGGTAGGCGTCCGCCTCCGCGTCGGAAACGCACGCCTCGCCGAGCAGGTCCACGCTGAACGCGATGCCTTCCTTCCACAGGTCGCGCAGGCCCGGCAGCGCACTCGCGGCGTCCGTCCCCGCGATGAACTTCGACGCCATGCCCTTGATCTGCGACGACACGGTCGACGTCAGCAGCCCCTTCGCCACGCCGCCCGCACGCAGCCCCAGGTCCATCCCCGGCGGCAGTTTCACGCCCGGCTGCGAGAGGTAGTCCACAAGATGGTCGTGCACGGCCTCGGGCGTCCGGAGCATCGGGAACGCGTCCACGAACCGGAACAACTGAACCTTGAAGTCCCGGTCGCGCATCGACCAGTCCATCAGTTTGTCCGAGTAGAACCTCGCGGAGAGCAGGCCCGCGCGGTGCCCCCGGGCACGCTCGAGAAGGTCGAGGCCGAGTTGGTACGTGCGCTCGTCACCCCCCGACGGGGGCGGCGGCTCGGCGGGCGGAGCGGAAGCGGATTTCCGGCGGAAGATCGACATCGCGTGGATCCGGCTGCTGGCGTGCGAATGCGCCCGCTCGATCGCGGGATCGGGGGCGGGTGAGTATACGGACGCCCCGGTCAAAGCCGCACAATCCGGCAACGGTATCGCACCCGGCGCACCCCCGATCGCACGCCGCGATCGCGCCTACGCTCCCCCCTTATGCCCCGCTCGGTCGTCAGCGTCGGCACGTTCGACGGCGTCCACGCCGGGCACGCCGCGCTCGTCGCCCGCGCGCGAGCCACCGCCGACCAGGCAGGCGAGACAGATGTCGTCGTGCTGGCCTTCGACCCGCACCCCGCGACGCGCCTGCGCCCGGAGTCCGCCCCGCCGCGGCTCGGCTCGTTCGAGCGTCGCGCGGAACTGCTCCGCGAGGCCGGCGCGGACCGCGTCGAACGCCTCGAACCCACCGCCAAACTGCTCTCCCACACTCCCGAGGCATTCATCGAGTCGATCGTCGGCCGCCTCGCGCCGATCGCCTTCGTCGAAGGCCCGGACTTCCGGTTCGGCAAGGGGCGCGCCGGCGACAACTCTGTTCTCGCCTCACTCGGGCAGCGGCACGGATTCGCGGTCGAAGTCGTGCCGCCGGTTGCCGCCGCGCTCAACGATCAATCGGTCGTCACGGCTTCCAGCACCATCACCCGGTGGCTCGTGCAGCAAGGAAGAGTCCGCGACGCGTGGGCCGTGCTGACACGCCCGCACGAACTGACGGGCCGCGTCGTTCAGGGCGACCGGCGCGGCCGAGACCTCGGCTTCCCGACCGCGAACCTCGATACGCCCTGCCTGCCGCCGGCCGACGGCGTGTATGCCGCAGTGGCGTTCCTCGACGACGGCCGCTCTTTCGCCGCGGCCGTCAGCGTCGGCACCAAGCCCATGTTCAACGGCACCGCTCGCGCGGTCGAGGCCCACCTGCTCGACGCACCGGCAGGAGTTGGTCCCTGCCTCACCGGGCTGCCCGAGTACGGCTGGAACCTCCGCCTCGCCCTCGTCGGCTGGGTGCGCGAACAACTCCGCTTCGACAGCATCGAAGCCCTCATGGCGCAGATGCACCGCGACTGCGACCGCGTCCGGGTTATCGTCGCCCGAGTCACCAGCCCACACCATGCCGCTGCAGGAGCGCACGCATGACCGACGCCCGCGCCGAGACGCACCCCTGGACCGCGAACACCGACGCCGCCGGCGCGGCGCGCTGGCTCGCGGACAAGGCGTTCGTCGTCGTCACGACGCACACGAAGCCCGACGGCGACGCGGTCGGCTCGACGATCGCCCTCGCGCGCGCGCTGCGCTCGCGTGGTGTGCGCGTCGAAGTCTGGTACCTCGGCGCACTGCCGTTGTGGCTCTCGGAAGTCGTGGGCGACACGCCCGTCCGTTCCATCGAGCGTGACGGGCTCCCCGCCGACGCCGACCCGGACGGCATCGTCCTGCTCGACACCGGCTCGTGGTCGCAGTTGGACGGGCTGCGTGAGTGGCTCGCGGCACGCGCCGAGCGCACACTCGTCATCGACCACCACCTCCAAGGCAACGGTGATATCGCCTCTTTGCGATTGCTGGATACCGGCGCGGCTGCCGCGTGCCAACCCGTCGCGCAGGTGTGCTGCGATCTGCTCGCCCTGCCCTCGGCGTCGCGTCTCCCGGCCGAACTGGCGACGCCGCTCTACCTGGGACTGGCGACGGACACGGGCTGGTTCCGCTATTCCAACGTCCGCCCGCCGGTCATGCGGCTCGCCGCCGACCTGATCGAAGCGGGCGCGGACCACGTCGAGTTGTTCCGCATCGTCGAGCAGCAGGACGAGCCTGGGCGCTTCCGGCTTCTCGCCGCGGCCCTGTCTTCCCTCGAGTTCCACTCGAACGACCGCATCGCGCTCATGTCGCTCAAGATGGAGGACTTCCACCGCACCAAGGCGGACGCCACGGACTCCGGCGGGTTCGCAGACAAGGTGCTCGCCGTGCGGACCGTCGTCGTCGCAGGCGTGCTCACGGAAGTCTCGGACGGCACGCAGGGCAAGCCGCCACTCACGAAGATCAGCCTCCGCAGCAAGGACGGGCACGGCGCGATCGACGTGAACGAGATCGCCCGCTCGCTCGGCGGGGGGGGGCACGCCCGTGCGGCCGGGGCGCGCGTCTCCGCACCTCTCGGCGATGCCAGGTCGCGCCTGCTCGATGCCCTCACCCAGGCACTCGGCTGACGGAGGCTCTATGGCCGGTCGGCACGGACCCAAGGTGACACCCTTCCGCCAGCGCGGCACGACCTTCCGCAAGCCGGTCCTGCGCCTCTTCACCACCACGCTCTGGGAGTTCCCCAGCCAGCACTACCTCGACTACGAGGAAACGCCCGGCGGCAGCGTCGTGCGCACCAAGGCGCTCGCTGGGGTGCAGGGCGACCCGAAGTACGAGGGCGCGACGCCCTCCTGGGTCATTTGGCAACTCCTCCAACGCTACACCGCGCCCGGCGAGTCCGTCCTCGACCCGATGTGCGGCTCGGGCACCATGCTCGACGTTGCGGCCGATCTCGGTCGCGTCGGCATCGGTTTCGACCTCGCCCCCGGCAGGGCGGACATCCGCAGGGCCGATGCCCGACGCCTCCCCTTGGCCGGCGCGAGCGTTGATTTCGTGTTCGTTGATCCGCCGTACTCCACGCACCTGCGCTACTCGGACGACCCGGCGTGCATCGGCAGGCTCGACGCGGGCGGCAAGGACGGGGGCCGCGCGTACTACGACGCCATGCGGCAGGTCTTCGCCGAGATGCACCGCGTGCTGCGTCCGGGTCGCCACGCCGCCGTCTACGTCAGCGACTCGTGCTCGGACGGTCGTTTGCAGCCGATCGGCGCTGAACTGTTCGCGACGCTCGAATGCCGCTTCGAGCCGATCGACTGGGTCTGCGTTGTCAGACACAGCGCAACACTGAGCCACGGCGGACGGGCATCCGCAGTGTTGCGGACCGGCCTGCTGCAGCGCGGGTTCAACCACCTGCTGATTGTTCGCAAGGCAACGCGCTCGCTGAGCACCCAGCCCCGTGCACGCAAGCCGCGGACACGCTAGCGGTCGCCGCTCGGCACGGAACGTTCGATCCAGCCGCCACCGAGTGCCCAGTCCGGCTCCTCGGCGTCATAGACGACAACTGCCTGCCCGGGCGCGACCGCCGCCAGCGGCTCGTCGAACCGCACCGCCAGCCCATCGCCCTCGAGCCGGCACCGCGCGAGCGCCGGCTCGCTGTTGTACCTGCACCGCGCCAGGCACGGACGCCACTCCCCGAACGGCTCGCGCTCCGTCAGCCAGTTCACCTGCCCCGCCTCGCACCCGCTCGCCATCAGCCGCTCGCGCGAGCCGACGACCACCGTGTTCGTCTCCGCATCGCGCCCGATGACGTAGATCGGGTGCCCGAGCGCGACCCCCACGCCGCGCCGCTGCCCGATCGTGTAGCGGTGCTGGCCGGCGTGCTCCCCGACCTCGTTCCCCTCGGCGTCCACGATGCGCCCCGGCTCGGCCGCCCCGGGCCGACGCGATTCCACCAGCGCGGCGTAATCGCCATCAGGGACAAAGCAGATCTCCTGGCTGTCCGGCTTGTCAAACACCGGCAGCCCGAACTTCTCCGCCATCGCACGAACCTCGCGCTTCGGCATCCCCCCCACCGGCAGCAGCATCTCCCCCAGCCGCTCGCGCGGCGAGCCGAACAGCACGTACGACTGGTCCTTTCCGCGATCGACGCCCCGCAGCAGCCGGGCCCCGGCGTGCCCCCACCGCCCGCCGCCCCCTTCCTGCTCCACCCGCGCGTAGTGGCCCGACGCGATGAACGACGCCCCGATCTGCCGCGCGTACTCGTGCAGCCGCCCGAACTTCAGCCAGTCGTTGCAGCGCACGCACGGGTTCGGCGTCCGCCCGTTCGCATATTCGTCCACGAAGTAGTCGATGACGCGCCCGAACTCGCGCGCGAAGTTGCAGACGTAGAACGGAATCCCCAGTTCCGCCGCCACCAGCCGCGCATCCGCCGCGTCGTTCACCGAGCAGCACCCCTGCCGCCGCTCGCGGTTCGGCGCGCACGCCTCGGCCTTCGCGTCCCACCGCACCAACCCCTCCGCCGACTCGCCAGGCGTCCCCAGGCGCATGAAGCACCCCACCACCTCGCACCCGGCGCGCACCAGCATCGCCGCGGCCACGGACGAGTCCACGCCGCCCGACATCGCCACCAGCACCTTCGCCCCGCGGGGCAGGCCGTCCATGCCTGATTGTTCGACCCTCCGCGTCCCGGAACCAGCCCGCACGAGAACCTATCCCGTAACCTCGGAGAACCAATCTCACCACAGAGGAACAGAGAGCACACAGGCGGGAATCCGGGTTGTTCTCTCCGTGCCCTCTGTGCCTCTGTGGTGAATCAGGAGTTTGGGGATTGGCTCTACGGCTTGGGCGGCGGTTTCTCGCTGACCGGGATCGGCACGTCCAGCACCGGGTCTCGTTTCAGCGGCCGCATCACGATGCCCCGCCCCGGACCGCCCTCCGGCTCGCGGCCGCATTCCGGGCACGGCGCGCCCGGCGGCAGCCCCTCCTGCTCGTAGCCGCACTTCGGACAGGGGCTGAACGGGCCGAGGTGCGCCCCCGCCCCGGCCGGGATCGGCGCGTCGGCCGTCGCCTTCGGCCCGGTGCCATCGAACCGCCTCGCCTTGCGGATCGCCACGCGAAGGTCACGGTCCATCCCGGCAACGGCGTTCTGCCTCGCCCATCGCGCCATGTTGAACAACTGGACCTCCGCGACCATCAACAGGACCAGCGCGACCAGCACCGCGATGGTGGCGAAGTAGCCGACGATGCCGAACGGCCCGACAACCCCACCGACCGCCGCCGCGACCGCCGCCCCGCTCCACGCGATCGTGGCGATCGAGCCGCCGAACGCGATCATCCACGCCACCACGCGCAGCCGGTCGCCCAGCGACGTGTCCATCGCCCAGTCCGCCAGATCCGCCAGCCAGAGCGAGAGCGGCACGAACCCCATGAACCCGACCACCGTGAGCACGCCCGCGAGGATCAGGAACGGCAGCACGGCGGGCATCGGCGCACCCGCGCCCGCCATGCCGGCCGCGATCGCCTTGAGCGCGCCGGCGACGGGCCAGGCGCACTGCGTCAGCCGCGCCGACCGCCGCACGCGCAGCATCTCCTTCTCGGGCGACTCGGACAGCCCGGCACGGTGCGGCTTGG
>JAHCJE010000100.1 GCA_026128865.1 Phycisphaeraceae bacterium
AGATCACCCGCGAGATCAACCGGCGCCTCGGCGGCGTCTTCCGCGAGGCCGGCGGCGAGGAGATCACCGACTCGTTCTGCGGGTTCAAGGCCATGCGCGTCGGGTCGCTGCGCCGCCTGCACCTCACCGAGAGCGGCTACGCCTTCCCGATGCAGTTCTGGGTGCAGGCCGCCGCCGCGCGGCTGCGCGTCCGCGAACTGGCCGTGCGACTGATCTACAACGACCCGACGCGCTCCTTCGGCGGCCAACTCGACGACTCGGCGGTGCGGCTCGCCCACTACCGCCAGGTGCTGCACTGCGAACTGGAACGCTGCGCGGACCGGCTCCCGCCCGCGGCCCTCTGCGGCGTCGAGGCGGGGTGCGCGTGAGGGCCGACGGTGCGCAACCGCCCGCGCCGCAAGTCCGAATCGAGCCTGATGCGCGGGCGTGGCCCGCGTTGGCGAAGGAACACGCCGAACGGTGCGGGCGTGCGGGGCGACCCGTCGTCATGTCGGGGCACCAGGCGGAGGTCTGGCACCCCGGCATTCTCGCCAAGTGGTTCGCGTGCGCCGCGGCGGCGCGCGCGGTCAGCGGCGAAGCGGTGTGGCTCGTCGTCGATCAGGACGAGGGCGAGCCGACACGCCTGCGATTCCCCGCCCGCGGCGAGCACGGCGAGGCGGTGCCCGAGGAGATCGACCTGCGCGCGACACGCGAGGACGGCGCGGGCGTGCCCACAGGTATGCGGCACGCGGCGAGTATTGACGCCGACCGTGCGGCCGGCGCAAGAGCGGCGACGCCCGGCGTCGTGGCGGGACTGCGCCGGACGGCCGAGGCGTTCGCACGCCACGCGGACGCGCCGTCGCTCGCGCGACAGGCAGACGCCGCGGTGCGCGACCTGATCGGAGGTGAGGAATCGCCACGCGCGATCTTCGCAACAGAACTCTTCGCGACGGACGCTTTCACGGAAGTCCTCGACGCGATCCGCGCCGATCCCGCGCTGTGCGCGCGGACGTACAACGAGGCCGCGGCCGCGCGCCCGGGCGCGGGGGTGCGTTCCCTCGAGCGCATCGGCGACCGAGTCGAGTTGCCGCTGTGGCGCCTCGCGCCGGGCCGTCCGCGCAGGCCGGTCTTCAGCGATGAAATGTCGGGTATCGACTCGCGCGCGCTCGCACCGCGCGGGCTGCTGATGACCGGCCTCGTCCGCCGGCGGCTGTGCGACCTTTTCATCCACGGCACGGGGGGGGGTGCGACCGGCTCACCCGAGGGGTACGACCGCGTGACCGAGGCGTGGTTCGCGTCGTGGCTCGGCGAGACTGACCTTGCCCCCGCCGTGCTGGCGACGGCGCCGCTGCGACTGCCCCTCGGCGCGAGCGAGCGCCCGACCGAGGCCCGGGCCGCCGCCGCGCGCGCGTTGGCCCACCGTGCGCGCCACGACCCATCCATCATCGGCGACGGGGCGACAGCCCGCGCCAAGCAGGCGATCCTCGACCGGGTGCGCACGACCAAGGAATCGGGCGGCGACGCGGCCCCGCACTTCGCCGAGATGCAGTCGCTCCTGGAGCGCTACCGGGCGGAGCGGGCGGACGACCTGCGCCGGCTCGACGACGAGGCCGAGCGGCTTGCGAGACTGGCCTCGCTGCCCGCCGCCGCGGACGACCGCACCTGGCCCTTCGTGCTGCACGATGCCGACGCGCTCGACGCACTCCGCCGCGACATCGAGGCTCGCTTCGGCGCGTCCCAAGCCGGATAGGCTGTGGCGATGCGGAGGCTCGGTACGTCGCTGACGGTTCTCGCGGCTGCGCTGCTCGCGGCGTGCTCCGATCGTTCACCCCTCCCCACCGCCGCTTCGCCCGCCGAGCCGACGGCCGCGCCGCGCATCGTCGCCCTCTCGCCCGCCGTCGCCGTCACGCTGCGCGACCTGGGCCTCGAGGATCGCATCGTCGGCCGCCACGGATGGGACCTTGTCCTCGACCGATCGCTGCCGGTGTGCGGCGACCAGTCCGGCATCAACTACGAATCGCTGCTCGCGGCGCGGCCTACGCACGTCATCCTCGAATGGGGCACGCGCGACCTGCCCGCACGCCTCGTCCAACTGGCAGTCACTCACGCGTGGAGCGTGCACACGGTGCGCCTGCTCACGCTCGCGGACATCCGCGCCTTTGCCGCCGACGCCGCCGCCGAGTTCGTGCCGGACGACCCGCACGCTGCAGAGGTCGTCGCGTCGCTCGATCGCATTTCTGACGGCGTCGATCGGAGCGGGGCGGGGCGCGTCCTGCTGTTGCTGTCGGCGTCGCCGCCGGCCGCCCTTGGGACTGGCTCCTACCACCACGAGATACTCTCTCTGCTCGGCGGCGTTCCCGCGCTCGACCGGGACCAGCCCTACGTCACGCTGAATGCGGAGGACGTGCTCCGGCTCGCGCCGGACGGGATCGTGCTCATAGCGCCACGCACACCCGGCACGCCCGAGGCCCTCGAGCCGAAGTGGGAGGAGATCGCCGCGAACCTCGGGCGGCTGGCGTCGTTGCCCATCCCCGCGGTCGAGCGGCGGCGCGTGGCGGTCATCGACGACCCGCTCGCGCTCATCCCGAGCACGGCGGCGGTCGGGTTCGCCGAGCGCCTCCGCACCATCCTCGACGCCTGGAACGAGCCGGCTCCGTAGGAATCGAGCGAGAGTGTTCGTCACAGCAAACCGCTCCCTGACGGTTGCGGCTCGTCAGAACGTCCCTACCATCCATGCCCATGACCGAACGGAACCCACAATCGCCGGCGACCTTCGACCCCGTTGAGGCGTTATCCGATCGCTTCCGCGCCGCGATCGTGGCGGCTGTGCCGGGCACGCCTGGCGATGTGGACCCGATGATCGCGCCGAGCAAGCGTGCGGAACTCGGCGACTTCCAGTGCAACGCCGCGATGCCCCTGGCCAAGGCCGCCGGTCGCCCGCCGCGCGAGATCGCCGTCGCCATCGTGCGCCACGCGGACCTGGGCGACCTCGCCGAGCCGCTGAGCGAGCGCGACGTGGCCGGTCCGGGGTTCATCAACGTGCGGTTGCGCCCCGCGGCCATCGCCTCACTGCTGGCGCGTCTCGACACGCCGGAACTCGGCATCCCCCCCCCCGCGACACCGCGTACCGTCGTCGTGGACCTCTGCGGCGTGAACCTCGCCAAGCAGATGCACGTCGGGCACCTGCGCTCGACCGTGATCGGCGACGCCCTCGCCCGCACCTTCGAGCGGCTGGGCGAGAGGGTCATCCGCCAGAACCACGTCGGCGATTGGGGCCTGCCCATCGCCATGGTGACCGACCGCCTGCGCCGCGAGGCCGAGGCCGGTCGCGTCGACCTCGACCGCGTGACGCTCGACGACCTCGACCGGCTGTATCGCGACGCGCAGCGCGAGTGCGCGGGGCAGGGCAAGGCGCTCGAGATCGTCCACCGCTACGGCATGGGGCCGAAGGCGGAGGCGGAACTGCTTGCCGAGCACGAGGAGGCCGAGGAGCGGCTCGCCGCGGCGAAGCGGACGCTCGTCGCGCTGCAAAGCCGCGACCCGGCGACGGTCGCTGTGTGGCGTCGCATCTACGACGTGACGATGCGGGCGTGCCTCGATACCTGCGAGCGGCTGCACACGCGCATCACCGCCGCCGACAGCGCGGGCGAGAGCAGTTACGCCGAGGAACTCGGGCCGCTGGTGGACGACCTCGTGAGCCGCGCCGTCGCTGTCGAGTCGGACGGCGCGCTGGTCGTGCGCCTCGAGCACGAGGGGATCGCCGAGCCTTGCATCGTCCGCAAGCGCGACGGCGGGTACCTCTACGCAACGACCGACCTCGCGGGCATCCGGCGGCGCGTGCACGGCATGGGGGCGGACTGCGTCGTCTACGCCGTCGATGCGAGGCAGTCGCTCCACTTCCGCCAGGTCTTTGCCGCGGCCCGCAAGGCCTCGTACGCGACTCGCCCCGGCGCGAGCGAGCCGGCGCGCCTCGAGCACGCCCCCTTCGGCATGGTGCTCGGCGAGGACAACCGCCCCTTCAAGACCCGCACCGGCGAGAATGTGAAACTCAGCGACCTGCTCGACGAGGCCGAGGCCCGCGCCGAGCGGACCGTTGCCGAGAAGAACCCCGACCTGCCGGCGGATGAGCGCCGCGCGATCGCGCACGCCGTGGCCGTTGCCGCCCTGAAGTACGCCGATCTCTCGGGCGAGCGGATCAAGGATTACGTCTTCTCGTTCGACCGGATGCTGGCGTTCGAGGGCAACACGGGGCCGTACCTGCTCTACGCGCTGGTGCGCATCCGGAGCATCTTCCGCAGAGCGGCGGAGCGCGGCGTCGCGCTCGACCACCGCGCAGTCCCCTTCGCCGCCGAGCATCCCGCCGAGAAGGCGCTCGCCCTCACGCTGCTGCGGTATCCGCGCACGGTGCGGAGCGTGGGCGACTCGCTCGAGCCGCACCGGCTGTGCGCGTACCTCTACGACCTCGCCGGCGCGTTCAGCGTCTTCTTCGACGCCTGCCCCGTCCTCGCGGCGGACGACGACGCGACGCGACGCTCACGCCTCCGCCTGTGCGATCTCACCGCACGCGTCCTCGCAGATGGGCTTGACACGCTCGGCATCCCGGCCGTCGATCGAATGTAGAGCCGACGGATCGGGAAGCCCATCGCGTTCTTTGCGCCATCGCGCTCAGAACAGCAACTGCATCTGCACGCGCACCGCCACCTGCCCCGACTCCGTGGACGGAAGCATCCCGATCCCGCCCTGCGGCGAGACGACGGAGGAACTGCCCGCCTGGTCGTCGAGGAAGACCTGCACGTCGATGGTCAGTTTCGCCGCATGGCTCGCCTCGATGAAGTAGTGGTTCAGCCCCGCGGCGAGGGTGTGGAAGTTGTCGTGCGGGCCGGCGCGGTCCTTGTCGGGGAACACCGCGTCCCACCGCGCGAAGCCCTCGGTCCGCTCGGTGAAGAAGTACCCGCCCTGCACGACCGCGCCGAAGTCGTCCCACGCCTTCACACCCGCCGCGTCGGTCCACCGCCCGACGCACGCCGCGAAGAAGTTCCAGCCCCCCCCCTCGACCGAGAGGTCCAGGGTGTACGAGATCATGTCGGCCTCGGTGACGGCGACGGGCGCGCCGCCCGAGAACGCGGCCGTGTCCCCCGTGTGCTGCCAGTGGAACGCCCCCCCCACCATCCAGCCCGTGGGCGAATCACGGAAGGACGTGAAGTCGTCGTAGGACTTCCACGGCGCCTCGCCCACGCGGCGCTCGACGCGGCCGGTGAGGGCGACGTCCGCTTCCTTCGGGCTGAAGAACGAGGTGTTTCTCGACGCGAATCCGTCCGAGACGGCGGCAAGAACGCGCCACCACTCGGACTCGCGCGTGAACTCCACCGCCTGCGCGAAGTCCTGGTTGAAGACCTCGTTCGCCACCGAGCGGTCAGCCGCGAGCTGCATCGTCGACGACACGTTCTCCTCGCGCAGGAACGGCAGTTTGAACTGCCCCGCTCTGACCGACCAGCCGTCACCGAGTTTGTAGCGGAGCCACGCCTCTTCGAGCCGGAACGTGCCGTCCCCGCTGCGGTCGAAGGCCGCGAGCACGCGGAAAGAGAGGTCCTTCGAGAGCGTCGTGCCCGAGAAGTTGATCTTGGTGCGGCGGGCCTCGAACCCGCCCGCGTAGTCGTGGTCGTCGGCCGTGTCGTCCGTGTCGCGGAAGTTGGCGACGTAGCGGAACTGGACCTGACCGCCGACGCGGAGACGGAATGCGGCGTTCTCGTCGTCCGTGATCTCGAAGGGGGGCGCGGTCAAGGCTGCGCGTGAGAACGAGGCTGGGGATCGACTGAGTTCGAGCGCGTTCGTCGTCTCGTGTGAGGCGGCGGCCGCGGAGCCTGTCAGGGCAAGAACCACGAGAGCGATCGGTCTGGAGATCATGTTCGGACTCCAGCAAGGTTTCGTGAAGACGGCACTTTACCATTAGCAATCGGAGTTGTGTTGGATGTGGATAACCGTCGCTTCGTCAACGAAGTGCCGGGCATGAAAAACCGGCCGCCCCTTGCGGGACGGCCGGTCGATCACAGAGCGTTGGTGTCCGTCAGCAGCGGATCAGAAGACGAGCTGCATCTGGAAGCGGAGGGCCACCTGGCCGTCGTCGGTGTCGGGGAGGAGGGTCGTGAGCGCGTTGGGAGCGGTCATGGCGACGGGGGTGTTCTCGGCGACCTCATTGAGGAAGATCTGGATGTCGGCCGTGAACTTGGCGGCGTGGCTGCCCTCGATGAAGTAGTAGTTGGCGCCGAAGGTGAGGGTGTGGAAGTCCTCGTCGAAGCCCGGGCCGTAGCCGTCCTCGTCGGGGAAGACGGCGTCCCAGCGGCCGAAGAGCTCGAACTGCTCGGTCATGAACCAGCCAGCCTGGACGACGAAGCCGAAGTCATCCCAGCTGTCCGAAGAATCGGGGTCGTTGTGCTGGCCGATGAAGGCTGCGAAGAAGTTCCAGCCGTCGCCCTCGATGGAGAGGTCAACGGAGTAGAGGATGACATCCATCTCGGCGACGGCGACGGGAGCCCCGCCCGCGAAGGCGGCCGTATCACCGTAGTGCGACCAGTGGATGCCCGCGCCGAGCATGCCGGCGTAGCCGTCGGTGCTGCCGCGGAAGCTGGTGAAGTCGTCGAACTGCTCCCAGTCGCCCGCCCACTTGATCTCGAGGCGGCCGGTCAGGCCGACGTCGGACTCAGCCGAGCTGAAGAACGAGGTGCTGCCCGTGTTCGGGCCGTCGTTCGCCGAGAGAAGAATGCCCCACGACTCGTCGCGGTAGTGGACCGCGATGCCCTGGGTGAAACCGGGGCTGAAGACGGAGTGGGTGACAGACCGGTCGGCGGCCAACTGGTAGGTGTCGGAGACCGCCCACTCGCGGAGGACGGGCACCTTGAACTGGCCCCACTTCAGCCCGACGCCATTGTCGAACTGGTAGTTGTCCCACGCCTCCTTGAGCGCGAAGGAGCCGCCGTCGTCGCCCTGGTCGGATGAGCCGGCGAAGTCGCCGCGGATGTAGAAGGTGGTCTCGGGGTTGATGACGTTGCCCGAGAAGACGAGGCTGGCGCGAACGAGGTCGAAGCCGTTGGCGAAATCCTCGTCCTCGCTGCCGACGGAGTCGTCGTCACGGAAGTTGAGGACGTAGCGGAACTGGGTGTAGCCGCCGATGTTGAGGCGGTAGTTGCCGGTCCCGTCGCCGATGTGGAACTGACCGTCGTGCCCGCCGCCGCCGTGCTGGAGGAGGCTGGTCCGGCTGCTCGCGTCGGCGAGCATCTCGGCCTGGTACGCCCGGTCCTGATCGGCGGTCTGAGCGAACGCAACGCCGAACGCGTTCAGGCTCAGAGCCGCACCCGCGAGCAAAGCAAGCTTCCTGGACTGACTCATCTGAGACTCCTTGCTAGGGGTTTGGAACGCGTCGAATGCCTGCGTCCCGTAACCGAAAAACTCTGTCCTTCGTTCTCACCGGCCCACGAGGCCGGATTCGTTATCCGTCGTTCGCCCGCATTCGGGCGACGTGTCTTCATTCAGAGTGAGTGCTTACTCCCACGATGCTCGAGAACCACTCAATCTAGCCGCCTGAAGTCCCGAAAGACTACCCCGACCCTCTTGATGCCCAGGACGGACCTTTCCGCCGGGACGCTAGTATTCACTCGCAACGGCCGGAAGTCTACCCGGCTTGATTAGCGATTGCAAACTCCTCCCGCTCTTCGTCCACCCGACCCCCCGTTCAACACCTTTTTCTTCTGCCCTCCGTGCCTTTCAGGGGGGCCGGAGAGGCGATTTCTTCGCGCAAACACAACCCCTCCCGACAGGCGGACCAACTTCGAAGACGCTACATTTCTCGGGCTGTCCGCCGTCTCACGCCCACTCGAAAACAAACCTAAGTCGTTGCTGGGCAGACACATGCAATCGAGCAGGCACATTCTGATCGTCGAAGACGAGCGTGATCTGGCTGAGTTGCTCGCACTCAATCTCAGCAAGGCAGGTTATGAGACCACGACCGCCCTGGACGGGCGGATGGCCCTGAGGCTTCTTGCCGAACGTAAACCTGACCTGATCCTTTTGGATCTGATGCTGCCCGAACTTTCGGGTACCGAGGTGGCAGGCCGCGTCCGGACAAACGCCGCGACCGCGTCGATCCCGATCATCATGCTGACGGCCAAGGGCGAGGAGTTGGACCAGTTGGTCGGATTGGCGGTCGGGGCGGACGACTACATCGCGAAGCCCTTCTCGATGAAGGTTGTGCTCGCGCGAATCGAGGCTGTCCTTCGCAGGACATCCGGCGCGGCTCCTGTCTCGAACGTGCTGCGTGCCGGCCCGTTGGAGATCGACGCCGACGCCCATCGAGTCTCGTGCCGCGGGCAACCCATCCGCCTGACGGTGACAGAGTTTCGGTTGTTGAGCACTCTGGTGCAGTCCGAGGGCCGTGTGGTGTCACGCGCGGGGCTGATCCGTCGGGCGATCGGTCCGGGGATCACAGTTACGCCACGCACGATCGACGTTCACGTGACCGCGCTGCGGAAGAAACTGGGCGAAGACGGCGGGATGATCGAGACGGTGCGCGGCGTCGGCTACCGTTTCTCGACCGAGCCGGAGAGCGCTGAACCGTCGGCCACAGGCTCGGGAGCGGAACGGACGGACTGACCGCATGACCCCCGCACGCCCGGCGCGACAACCCGCATGGGCATGGCTCGGCATGGCGCTGGCATTGCTCGCGGCGGCGTGGATCGCGGTGCCGATGGGTGCGCCGTCGTCGCTGGTGGCTGCCCTCGCGTCGCTTGCCTCGCTCATCGCCGCCGTTACCGCGGCGTGGGGCCTGCACGCCTCGGCCGCGGACCGCGCCGCCCGAGAAGATCGCTCGCGCGCCGACGAAACGAGCCTTCGCGAAGCGCGCGCACGCGGCGAGGCCCTGCGCACGCTGCTCGACGCTCTCGACGAGCCGATCCTCGGCATCGACCGCGCGGGCACCGTCACGATCGCCAACCGGGCCGCGACCGCACTGCTCGCCACTGGCACGCGCTCGCTCGAAGGCCGCCCCGTCGAGGACCTGCTCCCCCAGCCCGAACTCGTGTCGCTCGTTGCCGACGCGACGACGGGGCGCGCCGGGCGCGAGACGGTCCGCATCGCCGACGGCGACAGCGTGCGCATCTTCGAGGCATTCGCCGCGCCCGCGGACCTCGCGCCCGAAACCGGCGCCACGCCCGGTGCGGTCCTCGCCCTGCGCGACGTGACCGAGCAGGCCGCGACGGTGCAGTTGAAGACGGATTTCGTCGCCAACGCCTCGCACGAACTCCGAACACCGCTGGCCTCGATCCGCACCGCGCTCGAAACACTGCGAGAGTTCGGAGACGAGGACCCGTCGATCCGCGAGCGCATGCTCCACCTCGCGGCCTCCAACGCCGTCCGCCTCGAGGAACTCGTCGCCGACCTGCTCGACCTGTCCCGCCTCGAATCGCCCGAGACGCCGGCCGCGATCGAGCGGTGCGCCGCCTCGGGCATCGCCCGCGCACTCCGCGCCGACTTCGAGCAGGCCTGCGCGAAGCGCAACCTCACGCTCTCCTTCGAGTTCGATCCCGCGCTCGACGCGATGGAGACCGATCCGCGCCTGCTCACACTGATCCTGCGGAACCTGATCGACAACGCCGTCAAGTTCGCCCACGAGGGCACAACCGTCCGGGTCGTGGGCCGTGTCGCGCCCACCGGCGGGGCGCAGCGAACCGTTCGTTTCGATGTCATCGACCGCGGCATCGGCATTCCGCTCGCGCAGCAGCAGCGTGTCTTTGAACGCTTCTACCAAGTGAACACAGCCCGCTCAGGACCGCGCGAGCTGCGCGGCACGGGCCTCGGGCTCTCCATCGTCAAGCACGCCGTCCGCGCCCTCGGCGGCTCGGTTTCACTGCGATCCATCTGGGGGCAGGGAACGACGGTGGCCGTAGACCTGCCCGGCGCGATCCCGCGCTCGGGGTCTGCTATCCCCGCCCCACTGCCGACACGCTCGGATTCTGTCACCATGCCAGCGGACGCGCCACCTCGCCCCTGAGTTGCTCGATGCGTCGGGCGACATCCCGCTCGACAGCCCGCGCTCGCGCTGCCCCCGTCGCGGGATCCAGGCGACACGCGACCGTGATCTCCACCGCGCCCGCGCCCGGATCGCCGGAACGCTCCACCCGCAGCGTGCCCCGCTCGTCGCGCACGCCGTGGACGATGTAGACCAGCACAGGGTCGCTCAGCCTCCCCTCGCGCCGGGCGAAGGTCAGTTCATGCCGGCTCAGGGCAACCCGAACCGCCGCCTCAACATCGTCCCAGTCCCCCACCACGACCGCCGGCCCCTCACCCGAGGCGGCCAGGTGCACCGGCCGCCCAGCCGTCCCGCAGGCGGGCAGAAGAAGAAGAAGGATGGCGAAGAGGAAGGCTTTGAAGAAGTCCTGAGTCCTGAGTCCTGAGACTTGCGGCCAGAGGCCTGGGGCTTGAGGCCGAAGACGGGGCGTTCGAAAACTCACCCTCCAGCCACGACCCTCCGGCCTCCCACCTCTCTCCGCTGCCCCCCTTGTCCCCCGGGCTTCCCACTGTCCACTGTCCATTGTCCACTGCCCACTGTCGCCCGGGCCACCTCCCGGGCCTCGACTAGACTTCGGGGCACCGGGCGGCCTTCCCGCCCACGCATCCAGGAGCATCACTCGATTGGACGCCACGGTTCGTGTCCCCGAAGGGGTTGAAAGGCTCGCCGTCGTCGGCTCGGGCGAGCGAAACCTCAAAATGATCCGCGAGGCTCTCGGCGTCAACGTCGCCGCACGCAACGACCTCATCCGGGTCAGCGGCGAGCCGGGCGCGGTCGGTGTCGCGCGCAGCGTACTCGAACGCCTCTGCGAGGGCGCGGCACGCTCCGGCGGCGCGACCGTCCGCTCCCGCCAGGACGTCCTCGGCCTCATCGCCGACGAGAGCGCGCGCATCGCGGCCCACGGCGCGACCCGCGCCAACGGCCCCATCGCCGGCATCCGCGACTGGGACGGCCGGCTCGAGGTCTACGCCGCGGGCAGGCCCGTCCGTCCCAAGACCGCCAACCAGCAGGCCTACATCGACTGCATCCGCGACCACGACCTCGTGATCGCCATCGGCCCGGCGGGCACGGGCAAGACCTACCTCGCCGTCGCCGCCGCCGTCCACCTGCTCAAGTCCGGACGAATCAGCAAGATCATCCTGGCCCGCCCCGCCGTCGAGGCGGGCGAGAAACTCGGCTTCCTCCCCGGCGGCCTCGAGGCCAAGGTCAACCCCTTCCTCCGACCCCTCTTCGACGCCCTCCACGACATGATGGACTTCCCCACCATCCGACGCTTCATGGACAACGACGTGATCGAGGTCGTGCCGCTCGCCTACATGCGAGGGCGCACGCTCAACAACGCCGTCATCATCTGCGACGAGGCCCAGAACACCACCCGCGGCCAGATGAAGATGTTCCTCACCCGCATGGGCCACGGCTCGAAGATGATCGTGACCGGCGACGTCACCCAGATCGACCTGCCCGAGCCGACCGACAGCGGCCTCATCGACGCCGCCCGCAGGCTCCGGCGCGTCCAGGGGGTCGGCGTCGTCGGGCTGGACGGCTCGGACGTCGTGCGGCACACGCTCGTCCAGCGCGTGATCGAGGCCTACGGCGAGGAAGACCACTCCGAGCGGCACCGCGCCATGCTGGAGCAGGCCCTCGGTCGGGACGATGTACCCTTCCAGGGCGGCTGACCCAGCCAGGCCCCCACCATGCCGAAGGACACCCCCAAGACGGGACCTCGTTCGCCGGGCGGCCGGCGGGGCGGTCGCGTCCGGTCCGGTCTGCGCCGTCGCGGCGACGCGACCTTCCGCGAACGCCTCGCGGACCTCTACCGGTCGCCCGTCGCCGGCTGGGGCATCATCATCGCCCTCGTTGCCGCCACGGTCGCCGCGGGCATCGCCATCTGGACGCGCGAGCAGCCGCTGGTGAGCGTCGGGCGCGTCATGAACGAGACGCGCCTCGTGCGCGTGCCGTTCACGCTGGTGGACACGCTCGAGACGGAGAAGAAACGAGAGAGCGTGCGTCTGTCGGTGTCCGGCGTGTACGTGGCGGACCTGCCGGTGCTCGCCGAGTTGCGTTCCTCGCTCGAGAACCTGCCCCGCACGCTCGCGTCGGTCTCGTCGCTCGCGGATGTGGAGGCCGGCATCCGAGAACGGTTCCGACTGACGGAGGAGGGGCTTGCGGCGGTGCAGGCCGAGGCGGTCGCCGGCGAGCCTTCGCCGGACTACCTCGACCGCGTGCACGCGCTCATGGCGATGCTCGAGCGCACCCCGCTGCTCGGGCGCGACGAGTGGCAGCGCTGGTCGCAGAGCATCACGCGACGCATGGAACTGCGCCTCGGCCCGGGCGGGCGCATCGAGCACGAGGCCGACCGCGCCGTGAACATCGACGACGCGGAGATGCTGCGCACCGCGATCGACGAGGCGGCGCGCCTCGCCGGCTTCGCACGCCCGATGCGCCAGGTCATCGTCGGCCGCCTCTCGTCCTCGCCCCGGGCGACCTTCCGCTACGACGCCGCCTCGACCGAGGCCAAGCGCAACGCCGCCGCCGAGGCGGTCGCGCCGATCGTCAACGAGTGGCCCGTCGGCGCGGTGATCTACAGCCGCGGGTACGCGCTCACTCCTGCGCAGTACGAGGTCGCCCGGGCCGAACTCGAGCACTTCGCCGCCGATGCCCCGACGTGGCGCATCGCCCTGCGGCGTGCGAGCATCGCGGGCGCGGTCTTCGCCGTCGCCGCGGGCGTCGCCTTCTACGCCGCCCTCTTCAGCCCGCGGATGCGCCGCAACGTCTCACGCGTCGCCTGGATCGCCTGCCTGCTCGTCGGCGCGCAGGCGATCGCTTGCGTCGCGACCGTGACCGAGCCGTGGATGCTCTTCTTCACCGGCGTCGCCCCCACCGTCTTCGTCGCCGCCATCGTCGTCATCGCCTACGACCAGCGCGTCGCGCTCGCCGTCGGGTGCCTGCACGGCATCCTCGTCTGCGTCGCGCTCGACCAGTCCATCGGCATGTTCGCCGTCATCGTCACCGGCGTCGCCATGGCCGTCTGGCGACTGCGCGAGATCCGCCAGCGCAACGCCCTCGTGAAGATGGGCGCGTTCACGGCCGTCGGCCTCGCCGCCGCCACGCTCCTCGCGGGCCTCGCCGACCGCCCCATCGTCGCCGACTCCCTCCGCGAAGCCCTCGGCGACGCCGCCCTCGCGGGC
>JAHCJE010000101.1 GCA_026128865.1 Phycisphaeraceae bacterium
GCGGGCTGACGATCGGGTACCAGAACCGCCAGATCCGCCCCATGATCGGGTACGTGCCGGATTTCATGGGCGCGTACGAGGACATGGTGGTGACGGAGTACCTCGAGTTCTTCGCCGCGGCGTACAACATCCACGGTCAGGAGCGGCGTCGGGTGGTGAACGACGTGCTCGAACTGACGGACCTGACGTACAAGGCGACGGCGGAGGTGAACAGCCTGAGCCGCGGGATGCAGCAGCGGCTGAGCATCGCGCGGGTGCTGCTGCACGACCCGAAGGTGCTGCTGATGGACGAGCCTGCGTCGGGGCTGGACCCGCGAGCGAGGATTGAGATCCGCGAGTTGCTGAAGGAACTGAAGCGGATGGGGAAGACCATCCTCATCAGTTCGCACATCCTGCACGAACTGGCCGAGTTGTGCAATGTGGTGGGGATCATCGAGCGGGGCAAGTTGCTGTACAGCGGGCCGGTGGCGGACATCCTGCGCCGGGCGCGGGTGGGGCACGTGATCCACGTCGGCGTGGTGGGGGATGCGCAGCGGGCCGAGCAGGTCCTGCAGGCGTTCCCCGGCGTCAAGAAGGTCGCGATGGCGGACGGGGCGGGAATTGTCAACGGCCAGGTCGGGACGCTCTTCCACGTGACGTTCGAGGAGGCGGGCGGTCGGTCGTACACGGACCTGCCGAACCTGCTCATCAACGGCGGGTTCCGGCTCACGCAGTTCACGGAGGAGCCTGTGAATCTCGAGACGGCGTTCATGCGGTTGACGAAGGGTTTGGTGCAGTAGCACGCCTTGAACTGGCAACGGAGAGACACCATGCGCTCGCGGATCGTTCTCGTGCTGGCGGCGGCGGCCGCGCCGGCGATGGCCCAGCCCACCTCGTACCCCGAGTCGCGTCGCGGCGACGTGGTCGAGGAGATGCACGGCGTCCGTGTCGCGGACCCGTACCGGTGGCTGGAGGATGAGTCGTCCGCCGAGACGCAGGCGTGGATCGCGGCGCAGAACGAGTTGACGTTCACGTGGCTGGCGGACGTGCCGGAGCGAGACCGCATCGCGGCGCGCATCCGCGAACTGTGGGACTACGAGCGTTACACGACGCCGTTCAAGGAGGGGGGGCGGTACTTCTGGGAGCGCAACGACGGGTTGCAGAACCAGAACGTGCTGTATTGGGCGCCGTCGCTGGACGCCGAGCCGCGGGTGCTCATCGACCCCAACACGTTCTCGGGGGACGGCACGGTCGCGCTGGCGTCTTACTCTGTCTCGCCGGACGGGCGGCTGATCGCGTACGCGGTTTCGGACGGCGGGTCGGACTGGAAGATCTGGCGGGTGATGGAGATCGACACCGGCAATCACCTGCCGGACGAGATCCGGCACGTGAAGTTCACGGGCGTCTCGTGGGAGCGCGACAGCACGGCCCTCTACTACAGCCGGTACCCGATCGGGGAGAACGGCAAGGCGGACGATCAGCAGGCGGTGAAGGTCTACCGGCACCGGCTCGGCACGGCGCAGGACACCGACGTGCTGGTGTACGAGGCGCCGGATCACCCGACCTGGAACCCGTACGCGGGGGTGACCGAGGACGGTCGGCACCTGATCGTCTCGATCTTCGACGGGTACCTGACGAACGCGGTGTTCATCGCCGCGCCGGGCGAGGGGCGGGCGGAGGTGCGGCCGCTGTTTGACAAGTGGGACGCGCGGTACAACTTCGTCGGCAACGAGGGGGACGAACTGATCTTTGCCACGACGAAGGACGCCCCGCTGCGCCGGGTGATCGCGGTCGACGCGAGCGCGCCGGAGGCGGTGCGGGAGGTCGTGCCCCAGGCGGCCGAGACGCTCGGGAGCGTGTCGTACGTGGGCGGGCGGATCGTGGCGTCGTACCTGCGCGATGCGCACTCGATGGTGCGGGTCTTCGAGCGCGATGGCACGCACGCCTACGACGTGGACCTGCCCGGCATGGGGTCGTCGGGCGGCTTCGGCGGGCGCGGTGACGACCCGGAGACGTTCTTCTCGTTCACCGGCTTCACGTCGCCGTCGACGGTTTACCGGCTCGATGTGCGCACCGGCGCGGCACGCGAGTTCAGGCGATCAGACGTGCGGTTCAACCCGGACGACTACGAGACGAAGCAGGTCTTCTACGCGAGCAAGGACGGCACGCGCATCCCGATGTTCATCGTCCACCGCAAGGGGGTGAGCCTGGACGGGAGCGCGCCGCTGCTGCTCTACGGCTACGGCGGGTTCAACGTCTCGATGACGCCCTCGTTCAGCGTGACGCGGGTCGTGTGGCTGGAGATGGGCGGCATCTGGGCGATGCCGAACCTGCGCGGCGGGGGCGAGTACGGCAAGGACTGGCACGTCGCGGGGACGAAGGCGAACAAGCAGAACGTCTTCGACGACTTCATCGCGGCGGCCGAGTGGCTGATCGAGAACGGCTACACCTCGACGCCGCGGCTGGCGATCCAGGGCGGGAGCAACGGTGGGCTGCTGGTCGGGGCGTGCATGACGCAGCGGCCGGACCTGTTCGGGGCGTGCCTGCCGGCGGTGGGCGTGATGGACATGCTGCGGTACCACTTGCAGAGCGCGAACGCGCGCAACTGGCAGACGGACTTCGGGATCGCAGACCACGCCGACGAGTTCGCCTCCCTCTACGCGTACTCGCCGCTGCACAACCTGCGTGAAGGGGTGTGCTACCCGCCGACGCTCGTGACGACCGCCGAGGGCGACGACCGCGTCGCGCCGTGGCACAGTTACAAGTTCGCGGCGGAGTTGCAGCGGGTGCAGTCGTGCGGCAACCCGACGCTGATCCGCATCGAGCCGCGGGCGGGGCACGGGGCGGGCAAGCCGACGAGCAAGCGCATCGAGGAGGCGGCGGACATCTACGGCTTCCTGGTGCGCGCGCTGCAGATGGACGTTGAGTGAGCGCGGCAGAAGGACCGGCCGCCGGGCGCGAAACGGAGCGCTTCCTCCGGGCGCTCTCGTCTCACATCCCGGCGGCCGGGGGGTGGGGCGAGGTTGAACCGGCGACTTTCGCCGCCGGCGTTCGGACAGATCGGGCTTCCTGCCTGGGGGTGCCCACGAGGCGATGCGGGGAACGCACGCGCCGCGGTGCGCCATCGTCAGCGCACGACACGAAGATACAGAGAGTGAACGAGCAGTGCAACCCGACTTTCCCCGGTGATTCGCCGAGATTCTTTGATTGTGAATCTGGGTAAACTGGCGGCGGGTCCGGGTCGGCATCCCAAGGAACAGCGGGGCGGTTTCGGGACGCTCGAACGGGAACGCACAGGCTCGCGTACCTGTCTGCGAAGGCGCGAACGGCGAAGGGAGCGGCCTTGACCGAATCTGAACGCCTGCCTGACGGGATGACTTGCCGCGAATGCGGTTACTGCGTCGGCGGGCTGCCGATGGGGCGTTGCCCTGAGTGCGGCGCGGAGGTTGGGGCGCGCGAGATCGCGCTGGACGAGCGAGTGCGCGACGCCGAGCGAGCCTGGCCGGCGCTCCGCACGGCGAGGCTCAGGCTGTACGGTGTGGTGATCCCGGTGTACGCGCTGGGCGCGGGCGTGCTCGGCTGGCACTGGGGCGCGATGGTGGCCGCGTTCGGGCTGATGAGCGCGATGGTCGCCGGGAGTTGGTTCGTCGGCTGGCTGGCGACGCGGCTGGCGCGGCCGGCCGGCCGGGACGCGCTGTTTGCCAACTGGGTCCGGTGCCTTCCGATTCTTCACGGCCCGTGGCTGGTGGCGCCGCTGTGCGCTGCGATCGCGCTGGTCGCCGCCCTGCTCGATCGGAGCGCGGGAACTGAGGGCCCGGTGCTGATGGGCACAGCGCTCGTCGGACTCTTCCTGTGGGGGCTTGGCTGCTTCGGGTGCCTGGTTGCCTGGGCGGACCGGTGGGGACGGTGCACCGAGCCGCTGGGAATCCGGATCGGGGGGCTTTGCGGGACAGCGCTCGTGGCGGTCATGCTGGCGACGCTGGGCTTCTCCGTCCTTCTCGGCTTCGGAGGCGGCGCGATGGCCGCGGGCGGAGTCGCCTCGCATGTCTTCGAGTGACGGCGCGGAGCCTGTGGCTCGCCTCCGGGGCTATGGTTCGGCCCACACGAAACAGGAGGCGATCCGAGATGGAGACGACGCTGATCATTCTGAAGCCCGACGCGGTGCAGCGGGGGCTGATGGGGCGGATTCTGGGGCGGTTCGAGGACAAGGGGCTGCAGGTCGTCGGGTGCAAACTGATGCGGATCTCGCCGGAACTGGCCGCGCGGCACTACGAGGCCCACCGGGAGAAGCCGTTCTATCCGGGGCTGGTGAAGTTCATGACGAGCCAGCCGGTGCTGGTGCTGGCGGTGCGGGGGAACGGGGCGATCGGCGTCTGCCGCAAGATGATGGGGGCGACGTTCGGGTCGAAGGCGGAGCCGGGGACGATCCGCGGCGACTTCGGCGTGTCGAACAGTTTCAACCTGATCCACGGCTCGGACAGCCCCGAGGCGGCCGAGCGGGAACTGGGCCTGTTCTTCGCGCCGGGCGAGGTGCTGAGTTACGAGCGGGCGGTCGAAGGATGGGTCTACGACCTCTCGGGCGGCAAGCCGGAGTGACGGCGGCACGGGCAGCGAGGCCCGTGGGCCGTCGATGGCTGATCGTGGCTCAGCGGGCGGCGACCGCCGCGTCGGCGACGGCGGGTTCCTCGCTGACGATCTGGTCGGCGATCTCGCGCCTGTGGATGTCCACGTCGCGCGGGAAGTCGAAGGCGACGCGCACGCGCTCGCCCTTGATCGACGCGATGCGAACGACTCCGAGAGGGTGTCGCGGGTCGCCGATGACGACCTCCTCGCCCTCGCGCCGGGTGATGACAAGCATGTTGACCGCCTCCGATTACCCGCGGCGTCCAGCCACGGTCCACCGCCCGGAGCATACCGGATTGCGGGGCCGACACAAACACTTTGTGCTCAGATGCTTGAAACGGTTCCCGTTTCAGGCCGGTTCGAGCGGAAGGATTCTGTAAGGTTTGGGCCGGCCCGGGGGTGTCAATCGACCGACTCGACGCCGGAGACCTCGGGGACGTGGGCCTTCAGGTTCCGCTCGATGCCCATCTGGAGGGTCATGGTGGCGGATGGGCAGCCGACGCAGGCCCCGTGGAAGCGGATTCGGACGAGGCCGCCCTGGGTCACGCCGACGAGTTCGAGGTCGCCTCCGTCCGCCTGAACGGCCGGGCGCATCAGTTCGATGACGCGGGCGACGCGGTCGCGGAGGGTCGGGGATTCGGATTGTGCGGCGGTCTTGGCCATGCGGTCGCGTCGCGTCGTGCGACGGGGAATGGTAGTCCGGGAGGGGTCGCGGGGCGGGTGTAGACTCGGGCACGATGAGCATGATCCGACTGAGGCTGTGGTGCTCGGGGGCCGCGCTGGGTGCGGTCGTGGCGGCCGGGTGCGGGGGCGGGGGGGGGGCGGCGCGCTCGGCGGACCCGCTGAGCGACGTTCGGAATCCGAGACTCTCGACGAAGGCCCGGGTTGAGGCGGTCGGGCCGGCTTGGGAGGCATCGGGAAGGAACGCGGTCGACCGGAACGTGACGCGCGAGGCGTTCAAGGCGATCGCGTGGAGCGGGAGCGAGCCGCGGGACGTGCGGATGGCCGCGCTGCGGGCCGTGTTGTCGGACGCGGAGAACGAGGCGGACTCCCGGCAGTTGGTGTCGCTGATGCTGCCGCACGAGCCGGACCGTGAGGTGGTCGCGCTGCTGGGTACGGTTGCGGCGCGGAGCGGGTGGACGGATGCCACGAGCGCGCTGGTGCGGAGCCTGTCGCGGCCGATGCTCTCGGTGAAGGACAATGAACGGGCGGAATGGCGTGCGATCGAGGCGCTGCACCCCGGGCGGCCGGTGGAGGAGGTCGTGCTGGGCGTGTTCCTCGACCCGCGGACGGACCCCGGACCAGGCGACGTGCGGTACGACGAGCGTGTGCGGGCGAGCGCGTGGGACCTGCTGGGGCGGCTCGACCCGACGGGCGTGCGTCGGGCGGAGATGCTCGGGACGATGGACACCTCCGGCGTGTCGGGGGAGTCGCGTGCTGCGGTCGAGGACATCCGTGCGGCGTTCCGCGACCTGGCGGCCGCACCTGTGACGGGGGAGGAACTGAAGTGGCTCCGCTCGCTGCGCGACGGGTCGAAGCGTGAGAACGCGGCGTGGTGGAGCGAAGCGACGCGGGCGATCTCGTCGCTGGACGCCGAGCGCCGGCGCGGGCTGGGGCTGCGTCACGCCGAGCCAATCCGGTGGGCAACGGCGAACCGGCCCGAGTGGATCGCGGCGGGGCGGGGTGAACTGCTCTCGGAGGTGCGTTCGCGGCTTGCTGACCGGCGGCACTACCGGCGCGTGAAGGACGACACGGATTTCACGAAGCCGCACCCGGACCGGCTCGCGGACTGGGAAGAGCGGCTGACGTGGGCGGATCTGCTGACGATCCTTGTGATCTACGATGCGCTGGCGGACGAGCGCGTGTGCCGGGAGTTGTTCCGGCAGGCGGACCTCGACCGCGACGACGGCACGACGGAATACGGCGGGATCGTCGAGGCCGAGGGGCAGCGTGTGCGGGCGGTGCTGTTCGTGCCGCGGGCGAGCCAGCGCCGGCACGACCGGGAGTTCGTGGCGTCGCAAGACATGATCGACGCCAGCGACCGGGCATTGGCGCATTACCACTTTCATGCGCAGAAGGCGCGGAACCGGGAGTTCGCGGGGCCGAGCATGCCGGACCTGGTGACGGCGGCGCGGCTCGGGCGAACGAGCCTGGTCTTCACGAGCATCGACCGCGACCTGCTGAACGCGGACCTGTACCAGCCGGACGGCGTGCTGATCGACCTGGGCGAGGTCCGGCGGCCGCGGGGGGAGTGAGGCGCGGCGCGGGGCATGATGCACCTGCTTGTCATCGCGGTCTTCATCGTGGGGAACCTCCGCGATGCGCTGGAGGTGGACGCTCCGGGCGGGCTGAGCGCGCCGGCTGCGGCGTTGGTGTCGCTCGCGCCGATGGCGGCGTTGGCGGGTTTCGTCGCGGTATGGGCGTGGGTGTGCCGGCGGCGGCTGGATTCGACCCGGCGCATTCGCGAGCGCGGGCAGGCGCGTGGTCGCGTGGTCGAGGCCCGCGGCGGTGGGGCTGCACGCGTGGAACGTGCTGGCGATGGGGTGGCTGGACGCGGTGCGCGCGGGTGTGGGCAATCTGCTGCTGGTGGACGAGTTGCTCGCGGCCTCGCCGCCGCTGGCGGTGTTCATCGCCGGATGGTGGGCGATCTACCCGGTCGAGCGTCGGTTGCGCGAGGCGATGCTGATGCGCCGGTTCGACGAGGGGCTGCACGTGCCCGCGCTGCCGACGCGGAGGGCGTTCGTAGTTCAGGCGGCGCGGCATCACGTGCTGTTCGCGGCGGTGCCGGTCGCGCTCATCCTGGGGTGGGCGGAGA
Organism: Phycisphaeraceae bacterium; assembly: GCA_026128865.1. Taxonomy (GTDB): domain Bacteria; phylum Planctomycetota; class Phycisphaerae; order Phycisphaerales; family UBA1924; genus CAADGN01. The sequence continues at coordinate 7,418 of JAHCJE010000101.1, forward strand.
CCGTGCTGCGGCTCGCGGAGTCAGCCGTGTTGGCGGATGAGGGGGTGCGGGCGGCTTCGCCCGGTCTGCCCCCGGCGCCTGGGTGGGCGGGCGCGCTTCCGGCGTGGGCGGTTCGGCCGGAGTTCGTCGCGCCGGCGCAGGGCGTGCTGCAACTGGCGGGCGTCGTGGTGGTGATTGCGTTGCTGCCGCTCGCGCTGCGGTGGTTGTGGGACACAGTGCCGCTCGCAGCCGGCGAGTTGCGGGACCGGCTCGAGCGCGTGCTGCGGTCGAACGGCGTGCGCGTGCGCGGGCTGCTGGTGTGGCGGACGGACGGGACGATGCTCAACGGAGCGGTGGTGGGGTTTCTCGGGCCGGCGCGTTATGTGCTGCTGACGGATGCGCTGCTGGAGAGCCTGCCGGCGGACGAGGTCGAGGCCGTGATGGCGCACGAGGTGGGGCACGTGCGGCAGAGGCACGCGCCGTGGCTGGCGGCGGCGTTCCTCGGCAGTGCGACGGTGGCCGGAGCGGGCGCGAGCGCAGCGGGGCGGGTTCTTGGTCTTGATCCGGCGAACGGATGGCCCGCGATCGGCGTGGTGATGGTGTCGCTCGCGGTCGGGCTTGCGGTGTTCGGGTTTGTCAGCCGGCGCTTCGAATGGCAGGCGGACGCGTTCGCGGCCCGGCACCTGAGCGCGAGCACGCACCCGCCGCCCGCGGAGGCGGCCGGGACGATTTCGCACGAGGCAGCGCGGGCGATGGCGAGCGCTCTCGGGCGCGTCGCCATGCTCAACGGGTCGGAGCCGGAGCGATTCTCATGGCGGCACGGGTCGATCGGGCTTCGGCGCAGGCGGCTGCGAGCGCTGATCGGCGCGCCGTTGGACCGGATGCACATCGATGCGGTTGCATCTCACATCAAGATCGGGGTTGCGTTCCAGACGCTTGCGGCTGTAGCAATGATCGTTGCGGAGACGGTTCGATTTGCCGGTTGAGGGCGATCGATGCACGGTGTCAGGCGACCCAGCGACCACCATCGACACGAACGATCTCTCCCGTGACATAATGCGCGTCGAGGGCGAGCCAGCGCACCGCCTCGGCGGCGTCCTGCGGTGTGCCGGCGCGAGCGAGCGGAACACGCTTGAGGTAGGCCTTCTGTGCCTCAGGGTCGGCCTCGGGGCCTTGTTCCGGCCAGGCGACGACGCCGGGTGCGACGCCGTTGACGCGGACGCGCGGGGCGAGTTCGCGTGCGAGGCTCTGGACCAGCTCGGCGAGTGCGGCCTTGGACATGGAGTACGCCGAGTACCCGCGTCGTGGGCGTCCCAGCGAGTGGATGTCCAGCAGGGCGACGATCGAGCCGCCGCCGGGGCGGGGGGACTCGGCGAGCCGACCCGCCAGGCGCGAGGAGAGCAGCAACGGCGAGAGCGCGTTCACACGGAAGTAGCGAGAGATCGCCTCGGAGGTGATGCGGGCGAGCGGCGTGGGGCCGTAGACGGAGGCGTTGTGGACGATGACGTCGAGGCGTTTGAGTTCGACGGCGAGCATCTCGCCAAGCGCAGCAACCGATGCGAGGTCTTCGAGATCGAGGCGTTCGAGGCGGACGTGCGCGCCGGTCTTGTGCAGTTGGGCGGCGGCCTTGCGGGCGGTCTCGGCGTCGGTTCGCCAGGTGACGATCAGGTCACATCCTGCGGCTGCGAGGGCGTGCGCGACCGCGAGTCCGACCCGCCGAAGCCCGCCGGTTACGAGCGCGACAGGGCGATCCGCGAGGGAACTGGTCGGGTCGCCAGCGGTGTCTGAGTCGGAGCGCGGCATCGTCGATCCTCGGTTGTGCCTCAGTCGGAGCCGGGTTCGGTCGCGGGGCCTTCTTCGAGGGGCATTCGGCGGCCGGCCTCGGCCCATGCGTCGATTGGTGGTTCATCCGGTGTGGGCATTGTGTGTGAGCGAGCGAGACGGCGACGGCGAGAGACGATCAGCGCGAGCGCGCCGAGCGCGACGATGACCAGGAGCGAGACGACGAGAATTACCGCGAGGGCGATGAAGGCCAGCGCCTCGCTCTGCGCTGGTGGGGCGGTCTGGGTCGCGATGCCGGTGGCGATGGTTCCCTGAGCGAGCGGCACGCGTGGACGATAGCCGGGGCCAGGTCAGCCGGTCGGCGTGGCTGGGAGTGCGCCAGGATCGCCGCCGGGGGGGTGTGGGGGCAAGGCCGCGGAGCGTGCGATCGGTGCGATGGTGACGCGATCGGGTGTGCGGATGACGCCAGCCGGCAGACCCGCCTGGGCGAGAGCATCGGCGAGGGCGCGGTCGTCGAGAACTTCCGCCCGCGAAGGTGCGACTGCGATCGCGGTGCGCCGGAGGATGCCGGGATCGGAACGAACGATCTCAACACGGGAGCCCAGAGAGGCAGGGAGATGGAGCGGTTCGGGGACTCCGTCCGAGCCTAGCTGAGCGCTCGGCAGGGGCGTGGGCTTGGGCTGCTGCTTGGTGAGCACGGCTCCTGCCGCGATAGCCACGATCAGCAGGAGCGAGGCGAGCGATGCCCGGACCGTGATGCGTCGGCGCGCGCGGGCACGCAGGGCGCGCTGCGCCAGCGAGAGGATTTCACCGCGGCGTGCGATGCCCGCAGGGCTGAGGGCGGGGGTGTCGGTCGGGTCGGCGGTCATGGGTGTTTCTCCGATGCGGTGCCGCGCATGCGGTTGAGGATGCGGCGCAGGCGGCCGTGGGCGGCGTCGCCGGAGATGGCGGCTTCCTCACCGGCGTCGCGGAGGGTGCGGGCGCGTCCGAACCGGGCGTCGATGAGCGAGCGATCTTCAGCGGGCAGCTTGGTGAGGATCGCGCGAAGCCGGTCGATGCGTTCGATCAGTTCGGTGAGTTCGTCTGGGCGAGCGGGAGATGGCGCGGGCGAGCGCGAACGTTCGCGCTGAATGCGGCGTCTCTCCCGGCGAAGGCGGTCAAGTGCGGCCGAGCGCACGACGCGGGAGAGCCATCGTTCGAGCGAGCGCTCGTCGGGGAGCGTGGGGATGCGGCGAGCGACGCGGAGCATCGCGTCCTGCACAACGTCGAGGCAGAACGACTCGTCGCGGCCAGTGAGGGAGCGGGCGGTCTTGAAGGCACGATCGAACCATGCTTCGTAGAAGCGGGCAAAGGCGGCGGCGTCGCCGCGGGAGATCGCAGCGGTCAGGTCGCGCGTGGCGTCGCCGCGCTCGTTGAGGTTGAGCGCGGCTGGCGCGGGAGGCGGCATAGATGGCGTGGTGTCCACGCGAGTGGGCGGGGCGGCCGGGATGGCAGCGACGGCTGTCAGCGTGTCCCTCCGTCCCGGGGGCGGAGCCGGGCGAGCTCTTCGCGCATGGCCTTGAGTTCGGCTTCGAGCGAGGCGACCCGCTCGCGCAGCGCGGCGTTCTCCGCGGTCAGGCGGGCGGCGGGATCGGTCGGGGCACCGGCGGAGGCTGTCTTCGCGGTTTCGAGCATCGCCTGCATGGCGTTCATGCGGCGGGCGGCACGCTCGCGCTCGACTTCGGCGGCGCGCATCATGGCAACCGCTTCGGCGAGCCGCTCCTCGCTTGCTCGGAGTTCGGAGGGCGGAATCGCGGCCTGCTCAACCAGTTTTCTGCGTTCGTTGAGTTCCTGCTCGGCGATGGTGAAGCGCTGCTTCGCCCTCTCAATCCCGATCGATTGCAGTTCGGCGTTGGCGCGCGCGTCCGCGAGTTCGAGTTCGAGTTTGGCGGCGTCGGCCATCGAGCGGGTTGACTGCAACTTGGCGAGCTCACGCCGGCGGGCGAGATCCGAACTGATGGCGTTGATCGCGTTCTGGGCGGCCACGAGCGCGGGCTGCGGGGCGTTCAGGATGACGAGGCCGGTGTCCTCGTGGAAGCGAACCGTCGGCTCCGAATCGGCCGCGGCGGTCGTGAGGGCGGCCTCGACTGCGGTCAACACCGACTCGCGCGACATCGCAGAGTTGGCCGGATCGCCGGGAAGCGGTGTGATCAGGTCACGGATCGAGACCACGAGCGTTTCCGCAGGCATCAGCCGACCGGTCGGCGTTGTCCTTCTGCCCGTATCACGACGGACCTCGATCAGGTAGATCGGCTCGCCAGGTCCTGCAAAGGGGTCGGGGAACGCCCCCTGGATCGAGACATCCGCTCGCACGGCCAGGTCGTCGATCGCGTAGTTGCCCGTGACGAGTTCGAGCGCTGACCGTATGGACACCCGTTCGAGGAACACCTGCGGCAGGCGCACATCGCCGGCCTCGCCTCGGATGACGACGTTGACCGGATTGTCCTGGGAGGCCAGTTTGACGGCCTGCACGTACTCGGGCAGCGAGCCACCCGGAAATCGGAGCGTGATGAGAGGAGACGTGTCCCGCGTCCGGGCCGGGGTGATCCGCTCTCCGCTCGGCCTCGCCCCTGCCGGGGCTGGCTCGGGCTGGGCGGTCAAGGTGGGTGCGGCGAAGGTCAGGGCGGCGATCGCGAGGGCGAACGGGCGCATGCGGACGAGAGTCTTCGGCATGGCGGTCTCCTTGTCGAGCGGCGGGGGCTGCTCGCGGAGCCTGAACGCCGCCGGGGCGGATGTTCGGCGCGGCCTCACAAGAATATCGGCCGGGTCGCGCGGGGTTGCCGGGGCGGGCGAAGCCGCCGGGCGGTCGGCCTAGAGTCCGGCCCGCAGAGGAGCCACCATGCACTTCGACGCCCACCAGCCCGTGATCGACGACCTTGAGGCGCGGATCGTTACCATCCGCGACTCTCTTTAACTACGAGTCGAAGCGACGCCGGCTGGCGGAACTCGAGTCGAAGATGGGAGAGCCGGGTTTCTGGGACGCCCCGGAGGCCGCGAAGGCGACGGTGGCGGAACTGAAACTGCTCAAGGCCCAGACGGACCCGCTCAAGGGGATCGTCGAGGACTTCGAGAACGCGCGCCTCGCGTACGAGATGGCGAAGGAGTCCGGGGACAAGGACCTGCTCGCCGAGGCGGACGGGTCGCTGCACGGGCTTGTCGGCCGGATGGAGAAGGTCGAGTTGCAATCGCTGCTCGCGGGCAGGCACGACCACCGGAACTGCTACCTGACGATCTCCGCCGGCGATGGCGGGACCGAGGCCAACGACTGGGCCGAGATGCTGCTGCGGATGTACGTCTACTACTGCGAGCGGATGGGGTGGAAACTCGAGGAGATCTCCAAGACGTTCGGCACGGAGGTCGGGATCGACCACGTGACGCTGCACGTCAAGGGAGCGTATGCGTTCGGATACCTGAGTTGCGAACGGGGGACGCACCGGCTGGCCCGCGTTTCGCCGTTCAACTCGCAGGGGAAGCGGCAGACGAGTTTCGCCAGCGTGGACGTGACGCCGGAGTTCGAGGACGTGGCGTTGGAGATTCCCGACAAGGACCTGGAGATCACGTTCTTCGCACGCTCGAGCGGCCCCGGCGGGCAGAACGTGAACAAGGTGGCGTCGGCGTGCCGCATCGTGCACAAGCCCACGGGCATCATGGTGGTGGCGAGCACGTTCCGTGATCAGCCGCAGAACAAGCACCAGGCGATGACGCTGCTGACGGCGAAACTGGAGCAGTTGGAGGAAGAGAAGCGGGAGCGCGAACTGGCCGAGGCCAAGGGGGCCGAGATGGGCCGCGGCTGGGGAACGCAAATCCGCAGTTACGTCTTCTACGACAACCGCGTGAAGGACCACCGGACCGGCTACGAGGAGAGCAACTACGAGAAGGT
>JAHCJE010000102.1 GCA_026128865.1 Phycisphaeraceae bacterium
TTGCCCACTTTGTCGGTGTGCGCGCCCGTGAACGCCCCCTTGACGTGCCCGAAGAGTTCGCTCTCCAGCAGCGTCTCGGGGATCGACCCGCACGAGAGTTCGACGAAGGGACCGTCGCGCCGAGGCGAGCGGTGGTGGATCGCGTGCGCGATCAGGCTCTTGCCCGTTCCGCTCTCACCCGTCATCAGCACCGTCGTGCGGGTCGGGGCGACCGCCTCCACCAGTTCGAAGATCTTCCGCATCCGGTGGTCGCCGCCGATGATCCCGTCCAGGCTGTACCGCCCGTCGAGTTGCCGGCGCAGCCGCTGGTTCTCGGCCATCAGCGCCTGCTGGCGCAACGCCCGCTCCAGTGCGACGCGCAGTTCCTCGTCCACCACCGGTTTCGTCAGATAATCCACCGCCCCGACCCGGAGCGCCTCGACCGCCGTCTCGACGTTCGCGTAGCCGGTGAGCATCACGACCGCCGTGCCCGGCCGCTCGCGCACCATCCGCCGAAGCAGTTCGATCCCGCTCATCCCCGGCAGCGAAACGTCGCACACCACCACGCGGAAGGCATCGCCCTCGTCCTCGGCCGCCTCCAGCGCGGCCAGCGCCTCGACCCCGTTGAACGCCGTCGCCGCCCCGTGCCCTTCCGCGCGCATGAACTCCGCCAGCGACTCCGCCACGATCGGGTCGTCGTCAACGATCAGCACGCGCGCTGGACGCTGTTCGCTCACTGGGCACCCCGCCACTCCGCGGCGGCTCCTTCCCCTATGCCCCCTCCAAGCCTCGCACAAACACAGGACGCCGCGCTCATCACCCCGCGCGCCGCCTGTCCTCCGCCCGCACGATCCACCGCACCTCCAGCGCAGCGCCGGGCCGTGCCGGGTCGGCAAGGTCCGTCCGCGGGCGCAACTCGATCGCACCGTCGGGCAGTTCACGCACCACGCTCCGGCTGAGCGACAGCCCGATGCCGCGCCCGCCGGGCTTGGTCGTGAACCCGTGGCGGAACAGCCCCTCGCCGTTGCTCGTCGGCAGCCCGGACCCGTCGTCCAGAATAAGCACGCACGCGCGCCCCGCCGGGCTGACCGAAGCGTGAACCTCGATGCACCCGCCCGGCTTGCCCTCCGCGCTCGGCCTGCACGCCGCGATCGCCTCGACCGCGTTGCGAAGCCCGTTGAGCACGATCGGGTACACCGGCCCGGAGCCGGCCGTCTCCGCGCCCGCGTCCAGCCGCAGGTCGATGGTGATGCCCAGGTCGTCCGCATCAGGGCGCACGACGTCGGCCGCGTGCCGGATCGCCTCGGCGAGCGTCACCGGCCTTCCCGGCCCAAACGTGCGCGAGCCGATCAGCCCCGGCGTCCCCCGCATCGCCGCGTGGACGAGGTCCGCCATGCGTTCGAGCGAGCCGCGCACCGTGTCCAGCCGCTTGCGGGCGTCGTCGACCGCCCCGCCCTCGGCGTCGCCGAGCGAACGCTCCGCCTGCAACAGCGTGCGCATCGAGCCGTCGAGCAAGTTGCCGAGTTCGTGCGCCAGCGCCTCAAGCCGTTCGACCACCGGCGGCGAGTCCTCGGGGTCGGCACGCCGGAACTTTGTCCCTTCGGCATGCGGCGACTGCGCGGGGCGGGGCCTTTCAGGCCCCGACTCAAAAGAGTTTGTCTCCATGCGGCGTTTCATCGACACGCCGACGCCGCGCCTCAAGCCCGGTGTTGCGAATCCGCCACGTCATCCCTCCGCCGCTCCGAGCGCCCGTTGTCCGGCCGCAACCCGGTGGCACAGGCGTCCCGCCTGTGCCCGTCGCTCTCGAACAACTATCGGACCACGCCACGAGCCGCGACCGCGCCCGCAACGAGCCGCGACCGTGTTCTAACGAGCCGCGACCGTCAGGGAGCGGTCCTCCATGCCGCTGATCACGCTACGCCGATCGCCTCCGCATCGCGGTCCGAGAGCATCCCCCCGTCGCTCCGCGCGCGCACCGTGCCGTCACGCTTCCACGACCGCTCGCACCTCGGCTCGGAACGCAGGTCCTGCACGACCGGCGCGCCCGCCCTTGGGTCGAGCGCCACCCGGCTGACCCCGAGCAGGTCCGCCAGGTCGCGCGCGTCGAACGCCGCCAGTTCGCCGTTCGGATCGGGCAGCGTCACGCCCGCGTCCAGCGGGTTCTCGACCCCGAGTTCGGTCTTGGCCCGCTCCACTGCGGCGAGCGCGGCCTCGCGCGCCGCCATCACCTTCGCCCATCGCGGGTCGCGCGCGGGACGGTTCGCCGAGTCGCCGCCCGCGAACGTCTCCAGGTGCACGCACTTCTCCGCGTCGTCCGCGCCCGCCCCGTGCAGCGCGCGCCACGCCTCATCGGCCGTATGGCACAGGATCGGCGCCACCAGTCGGCACAGACCGTCCGTGATGCGCCACAGCGCGGCCTGCGTCGCCCGGCGGCGCGCCGAGTCCGGCCTGTCGCAGTACAGCCGGTCTTTCACCGCCGCCAGGTACACCGCGCTCATCGCGTCGTTGCAGAAGTCGTAGATCGCCAGGTGCGCCGCGCGGAAGTCGTACCGCTCGTACGCCTCGACCACGCGACGCTCCAGGTCGGCGTACTCCGCCAGCGCCCAGGCGTCGAGCGACGTGGGCGCAAACTCGACACTCCCACCGCCCGGCTTGTAGTCGTACAGGTTGCTCAGCATGAAGCGGATCGTGTTCCGCACCTTGCGGTAACTCTCCCCCGCGAGCCGGAAGAACTCGTCGTCCGTCTTCATGTCCTGCTCGTACGCCAGCGACGACGCCCACCAACGCACGACGTCCGCCCCGAACAACTTGAACAGGTCCTCGACGCTGTGCCCCTTGCTCTTGCTGAGTTTGCGCCCGTCCTTGTCCACCATGAACCCGTGCGTCAGGATCGCCCTGTACGGCGGCCCGCCCGTCGCCCCCAGCGCGGCCAGCAGCGACGACTGGAACCAACCCCGGTGCTGGTCCGACCCTTCGAGGTACAACTCCACCGGCACGGCGTCGCGCCCCTCACGCTCGCGCATCACGCCGTTCCACGTGGAGCCGGACTCGAACCACACGTCCAGGATGTCCGGTCCCTTGCGCGCCGTGCGCAGCAGCGACGGATCGCGCCGCACCGACTCCGGCGCATCCGCGTCGCTCGCCGCGTCGTAGTGGCGCAGCAGGTCTTCCGGCCCGCTCGTGAACCAGGCGTCGCTCCCCTTCTCGCGCACGAGTTTCGCCACCGCCCGCGCACTTGCTGGCGTCAGCAGCACGGAGCCGTCGTCGAGGAAGAACGCCGGGATCGGCAGCCCCCACGAACGCTGCCGGCTGATGCACCAGTCCGGACGCGACTCGAGCATCCCCCGCATCCGGTTGCGGCCCCACTCGGGCACGAACGCCACAGACTCGCTCGTCGCGTCCAGCGCGAGTTGACGCAGCGTGCGGCCCTCGCGGCGAGTCGGCGTGTCCACGCCCACGAACCACTGCTCCGTGCACCGGAAGATGACGGGCGTCTTGCTGCGCCAGTCGTGCGGGTAGGAGTGCGTGATCCGTTCCTCGTGGAACAGGCGCGCGTTCGTGCGCAGATTCGCGGTGATGAGGCCGTTGGCCTTCCAGATGTCCACGCCCCGCAGCCAGTCCGGGACGGAGTCGTCGTACGTGCCGTCGTGGCGCACCGGGCAATAGACGGGCAGCCCCTCGCGCCGGCCCGTGGCGAAGTCCTCCGCACCGTGCCCCGGCGCGGTGTGGACGAGGCCCGTGCCGTCCTCGAGCGTGACGTACTCCGCAGCGACGATGGTGAACCGTGTGGGCGCTGGCGAGACGCCCGTGCCGCCGGCATCCGGCACGAACGGGTGCCTGTAGCGCAGCCCGAGCAGCCGCTCGCCCGCGGTGGTCGCCAGTGTGCGCACGCTCCCGGCCTTCGCGGCCTTCGTCACCTGCTCGACGAGCGCGGCCGCGATCACGGTCGTCCGCCCGTCCACCTCGACCAGCGCGTACTCGAACCGCGGATGCACGGCGATCGCCAGGTTCGCCGGCAGCGTCCACGGCGTCGTCGTCCAGATCATGAACCCCACCGACGCCGGCGCGGGCGCGCCATGCCCGAACGCCTTGAACACCTCGGCCCCGTCCGCCGCCTCGAAGTCCACGTAGATCGACGGGTCAACCCGGTCCTCGTACTCGAGTTCCGCCTCCGCCAGCGCGGTCTCGTTGGCGATGCTCCAGTGCACCGGCTTGAGCGCGCGGTACACCAGCCCCTGCTCCACGAGGTCCGCCAGCACCTCCAGCGTCGCACCCTCGAACGCGGGGTCCATCGTCAGGTACGGCCGCTCGTAGTCGGCGAGCGTCAGCAGCCGAACCATCTGCCCGGACTGGAGTTTGATGAACTTCTCCGCGTGCGCCCTGCAGTCGCGGCGCACGGCGATCTTGCGCCGATCGTCGTCCAGTTCTGCGAGTTTCGCCGCCTTGCCGCTCTCGACGAGGTTCGTCATCACCTGGTGCTCGATCGGCAGCCCGTGGCAGTCCCACCCCGGCACATACGGCACGTCCAGTCCCATCATCGAGCGAGACCGCACGACGAAGTCCTTCAGCGACTTGTTCAGGATGTGCCCCAGGTGCAGCGACCCGTTGGCGTACGGCGGTCCGTCGTGAAAGTGCCAGCGGCGCCGCCCCTCGGCGTGCGCCCGCTCGCGCAGCCGACGGTACAGCCCCATCGCCGCCCACCGCCTGATGGACTCCGGCTCGTTCTGCACGAGGTTGGCCTTCATGGGGAAGGCCGTCTGCGGCAGGTTCAGCGTCTGGCGATAGCCGGGTTTGGCGTCCGGTGTTGGCGTGGTCGATCCGGTCATGGGTCGTCGCTCGCGGGAGTGGGGGCGGACGGAGGGAGCATGGTATGGAGTCAAGCCACGCGAGCGACGCCATAGGTCCCATGAGACCTATGGGACCTATGAGAACCGCACCCGTCGGGATGGGCGGTCCGGGCCGGGTGAGCGCTCACGCGTGCTCGAAGATCGTCTGCGTCCGCAGCACGACGCCGCCGGTCGCCAGCAGATGGTACGACTGCGCGTGAACTTCGCGGCTGAAGCGCTGGATGTCGAGGATTGACAAGCAAGGCCCGGCCGCGTTGTTCCAGCGGTGGGCGAGCGCGCGGGACTCACGGGCAAACTCCAGCAACTCCTCGAACGTGGCGAGGTAGAGGTTCTCGCTCAGCGTCTCGGTCTGCACGGTGGTCATGTAGTTCACCGGAGTGTCGCGGAACTTGTGGTCGAAGTCCCGCTCGCCGGCGCAGAAGAACGCCGTGACCACCCCGGCTGTCGGCAGGTTGTGCTCCTCGTCGGTCACGAGTTCGCAGGCGCAGACCGGCCCGTGCTCGAAGCGCAGCAGGTGTGCACCCCCCATGAGCCAGCCTTCAAACTCGTACGCCCCGTGCTTGACGACCTTTCGGCACTTGAGTTGGAAGAGTTCCGGGTGCAGGGCCCGGTCATAGAGAACCACCTGGTACGACTGGAGACTGCTCGGATTCGTCTGCGTGTCCATGCGTGCTCCTGGATTCGAGCGTCCCGGCCTCAGCCGAACGCCACCGTCGCGGCCGCGCGGACACCGTCCCGGCGACCGTCCCGGCCCCAAGTGAGTGAGCGGCGACAGTAGGCCGGGGTTGCGTGCTGTCGTCCGTTCCCGGCGACGCCCCCGGCCAGCCTTGGCAGGCCCCCACATGCGGCCCAAGATATTGACTCCTCCACCCCGTGTCCACAATGACTAGCATGTTTTGGGCGACTTTTTCGGACCCGGGGGGGCAACCCCGCGAGGGACACGCGAATGGCAGGCCTCACCGCCCGTGTCGATGCGTTGCGCAAACTCGCTCCGGGGCGAAGGTTGGGAGCGATCGCCCAGGCCGTCCGCGAGGCTCCGGATGAAGACCTCAAAGCCCTCGGCCCAGAACTCATCGAACTCGCCCTGATTCCCGGGCGAGCCTCGTCGGCACGAAGGGAAGTGGCCGCGGCGGCACTCGTCGAGGTCGCGCGCACCTGGCGCCGCTTCGGGCCGTGCCTGCGCCGGATCAGCCTCGCTGCCGGCCGGGGTCGCTGGCAGGATGCGCTTCGCACGGTCGTCGCGGACAGCGACCCTGCCGCTCGCTACGCCGCGGTTCGCGTGGCACAGGAGTCGGGCGACCCCGCCCTCGCTTCGCTGCTCGCCGACATGCTCGGCGATCCGGACCGGCGGATCGCCGTCGCGGCGGGCGTGGGGCTGCTTCGGCTGTGCGTGCGAGCTTCCGGTGTCGAGTCTCGTGCGTTGCTCGGCTCCGATGCGCCGGCCGACGTGCTGGCGAGGCCGATGGACCCTGGCGCGCCCGACGCCGTCGATGAGGCCGATGAACTCGCGGGGATCGTCGCGCGGTGCATGGCGGGGGCGTCGATCCGGCGCACGCGCCAACTCACGCTCTGCGCGCTGGTCTTGCTTCCGCGCCCCTTCGAGGCCGATCGACTCGGCCCGGGCCGCGCCCGCCTCGCCTCCGAGTTGCGTTCCAGTGACGACCATGCTGGTGTTCGAGCGGCGCTTCGCCGTTCCGATTCGGCGGTCGCGAGACGGCTTGCCCTGTGGTGGGTCGCGGACCGCGTGGTCGCGCCGGTCGCACTCGAGCGTCTCAGCAGGGCGGAGTCGGTCGCCGAGCACGAAGCGGTTCTTCGATCCTGGCACCTGCTGATGAGGCCAGCGCGCCGTCAGCGCGTGCGCCGGATGCAGGTCCGAACTCGCCCCATCGAGGGCGCGGTGGAGTCGCGGTCTCGCGTCGTGGCGTCAGGCGGCGTGCTGCCTGACGGCGCGAGCCTCTGCCGCCTCTCCGCCGCCGCACGGGCCGGCGTGGCGGCGTTCGTCGATGCTCTTGCGCTGGACGAGACGACACGCGCCGCCGCCCTCGGACCATTCGTGACCGACCCCGAACCATCGGTCCGCTTCGCCGCGGCACGGGCGGCATCCTCCTCCGACCTCCCGGATTACTGCCTCGACCCCGACCCGATCGTCGCCCGCACCGCGACGCTCCTCTGGTCCGCCGTCGGCGCCCCGCCGAGCGGCCCGCGCCCCTCCGATGCTGCACGCCGCAGGTTCGCCGGTCGGCTCTGCCTCTCGCCGCACCGTTGCGTGCGCCTGATCGCCGAGGCCGACCGCGACCGACTCGACCCGCTCGACCCCGACTCGGCCGCGTCCCGCCTCGCCGCCCGCCGCCTGCTCGCCGCGAACCCCGATGAACTCGTCTCGATGCTGCGCGGACTGCTCGTGCAGGCGGCCGAAGCGCCGAGACTCCGCGCGCTCGGCGTCGTGCGTCGTTTCGGGCTGCACGCTCGTGTCGCGGATGCCCTGCTCACGCTCGCGGCTGGCGGAGCGGGCGCGACCGACCGAGAGATCGCCACGGCCGTCGCCGCCCTCGGCGACGCCGGCGCGCCGCCACGCGCAGCCGAGACCCTCCGCTCGTGCCTCGCGCACCCGGACGATCGGGTGCGCGCCAACGCGGTCGAGGCGCTGGCGAGGCGGATGCGGCGGGAGCGCACCGACTTCGCAGCGCCGAAGTCGGTGGCACAAGCGGCGGTCTCCTTCATCGAGTTCAAGGCCGACGGGCATCACCGCGTGCGAGCCAACGCGCTACGGGCCATGCTGGCGTTCGGCGACAGCCATGCCGCCGCGGGCGAACTCGTCGGCATGCTCCGAGACGAGCGGCCCGGCCATCGCCTCGCCGCGGCCTGGCTCGCCTCGCGAGCGCTCACTATCGACGGGCGAACCTCGGTCGGCAGGCGATGGACGGAACTGGCCTCCCAGGTCGTCCAGATGGCCCGCGGCGAGAGCGACGAACGAGTGCGACGCCGCGCCACTGCCTGCGCCGCGAGGGTCCGAGGGATCGTCGCCGGGCGGACAGCCCTGTGAGCGAGCGTGTGTCCATCCATCCGAGGATTCGGTGCTTCGGGCAGCATCTCATCGCCGGCGTGGGCGGTAAACCGAAGAACGGACGAGCAGAGAGTCACAGACGGGAGCGAGCGATGCGGATGAATCGGACGGCGTGGATCGCGGGTGTGGTGGGCGTTGTCGTAGGGTCGGCAGCCCTCGGGCAGCAGGCCGAGCGCACGGCGAAGTACATGCGCGTCCGCGAGGACGCCGGCGGTCTCGCCTCCACCCTCGAACTCTCCGTGCGAACGCTGACGCGGGCCGGTGTGCCGGTCGTGCACCTCGTCGGCGCTGTCCACGTCGCCGACCAGTCCTTCTACGACGACGTGCAGGCCTTCCTCGACGCCCAGGACCTCGTCCTCTACGAAGGCGTAGGCGGCGAGCGGCCTTTCACCGGCGGCGACGTAGACGGCGACGCGCTGAAGATCGAAGAGACCGAGGCACGCCTCCGCTACACCTCGATGCTGCTCATCGCGGCCAAGCGCGAGTCGGGCGCGTTCCCCGCCACGCTCGACGCCCTGTCCCATGCCCTGCCGGGCGTGCATCCTTCGGTCATCGAGCGCGCGATCGTGGACGCCTGGGGCACGCCGCTCATGGTGTGCATGGGCGAGCACTGGTTCCAGTTGATCAGCCTCGGTGCGGACGGCGAGCCGGGCGGCGAGGGCGCGGCGGCCGACCTCACGATCGCGTTCGAGGGCGTGCGTGCGTCCGTTCAGCCAGACGTGCCGCGCCAGCCGGGGATTCAGCAGCAGTTGGCCGATGCCCTCGGGCTGGAGTTCCAGTTGCGGGGCATCGACTACGATCGCCGTCACTGGCGCAACAGCGACATGTCCGTCGAGGAGTTGCGGTCGGTGCTCACCGGCGGCGGAACCGGCGGCGGAGGGGACGAACCAGAACCTGGCGAGGCCAACCCCGGTGATCAGCGGACCGCCGCCGCCGCGAACCAGTTGTTCCGCGCCCTCTCCGGCGAGTCCATGATGTCGCGGATGGCGGGCGTGCTCCTGCGGTTCGTGGGCATGAACGAGGGGATGCGCACCACCGCCAAACTGGCCATGCTCGAGATGGTCGCCCGAGCGGACGAGATCCTCGAAGCCCAACTCGGCGAGGCCGGCAGACTGCTCGAAGTCCTCATCGTCGATCGCAACACCGTCGTCCTCGACGACCTCCGCCGCGCCATGGACGAGCGGCCCGGCGTCGAGAGCGTCGCTGTCTTCTACGGCGCGGGCCACTTCCCGGACCTCGAACGGCGCATGGTCGAGGAGATGGGCTTCCAGTTCGCCGGCGAGTTGTGGCTGCCGGCGATCACCGTCCGCCTCGACGAGGCCGGCCTCGACGCCGAGCAGGCCAAGGCCATGCGGGCCATGGTCTCACGGATGCTCGACGCGCAGGCCAAGCCCGGCAGGGCGCGCTGACGCGCCGGCGCAACGAGCCGCGCGCGTAAGCAAGCGCTTGACGAGGATGAACTCGTTGGAAACCGGAACCTCGTTGCTCCACGCATCATGTGGTCCGGATCGTGATCGGCGTCGAGCGCGCACGCTCCGCCGCCATCTTCTCCCACCCGCTGCCGAGTTCGCCCAGCGGGTCCGGCGGCACGATGCTGACCTTCTTCTCCCCCAGCCGCGCCTCACCCCGGCGCACACGCTCCTGGAACGCGAGGCACTCGTCGAGCAGCCGCGCCAGAATCTCCCCCTCCGGCACGTTCGCCACCCGCTCGCCCTGCACGTAGATGATCCCGCGCCGATCCCCCGCAAACACCGCCACGTCCGCCCCCTCCGCCTCACCCGGCCCGTTCACCACGCACCCCATGACGGCCACCTTGATCGGCAGTTCCACGCGCTCCGCCAGCGTCCGCCGAACCTCCTGCACCAGCGTGAACAGGTCCACCTGGATGCGCCCGCACGTCGGGCAGGCGATCAGTTCCGCCCCGATGCGCTCGCGCAGCCCCAGCGTGTAGAGCAGTTCCAGCCCGTCCTCCACCTCGCCGACGTGGTCGGAGGCGTACGAGATGCGGATCGTGTCCCCGATCCCGTTCGCCAGCAGCGTCCCGAGCGCGACGACCGAGCGGATGCACCCGGTCTCGCGCGGCCCGGCGTGCGTGACGCCGAGGTGCAGCGGGTGGTCGAAGCGGCGGGAGATCTCCGTGTAGGCGTCGATGGTGAGGGCCGCGTCCATGCTCTTGGCGCTGATCACGACGTCGCGGAAGTCCTCCTCGTAGAAGATGTCGAGGTACTCCTCCAGTTTCGTCACCATGATCGCGAGCAGATACCCGTGCTTGTGCTCGCTGAAGACCGCGCCGAGTTCCTTCAGCCGCTTCTGCTTGTCGCGCCGCTCCACGATCGACCCCTCGTTCACACCCACGCGGATCGGGATGCCCGCGGCCTTGCACGCACGGATGACCTCCACCACCTGGGCGCGGTCGGAGATATTGCCGGGGTTCAGGCGGATCTTGTGCACGCCCGCCTCGACCGCCTCGAGCGCCCGCTGGAAGTGGAAGTGCACGTCCGCCACGATCGGCACCGACGTCCGGGCGAGGATCTCGGGCAGGGCGGCCGTGTCCTTCTTCTCCGGGACGGCCACGCGCACGATGTCCGCCCCCGCGGCGTGCAGCCGGCCAATCTCGGCCACGCAGGCGTCTACCTCGTGCGTGTACCCGGCCGTCATGGTCTGGACGGAGACCGGCGCGGGGGCGGTCGCCCGACCGGCCGAGTCCGGCAGCCCGCCGCCGATCTGCACGATGCCGGTGCGGCTGTTGCCGACGTAGACGGGGCGGGTTGGACGACGCGGGTTCATGACGGGGGATCGTAGGGGCGGCTGGGGTTGGCGTAGCGGCACTCGCGCAGGCCGGTGCGGAAGAAAACGACAAGCACGCACAACGACGGGAGGGCTGCGACCACGGTGAAGCCGAGCATCTCGACGAAGGAGCCGAGGAAGAGGCCCACCTCCCCGAGAACGATGGCCGTGAGGAAGCAAAGAGTCATGCCGGTGACGAACAGGAACGGCAGCAGGAAGGCCGCCGCAGAAGCGTGCGCCGTGATGGTGATCGCGACTGGCAGCGTGACCCGCCAGCCGCGGAGCCGCCCAATCGCACGAAGTGCCACGGCGATGAGCAGCAGCAGCACCAGGAGTGGGATCCAGTGCGCTGCCCAGACGCCGAACAACGCCAGATAGACGTACAGCGCGCCGAGGGCGAAGTTGGCGAGGTGTGTCTCATCGTCCCACAGCAGAACCTCCGTGCGCAGGATCCCCATTAGCGTGAACAGCCCCGCGAGCACTCCGTACGGAGCCGCCGCGGCGAAGCAGTTGATGATCAGGAGGCGACGCGAACTGCGCGAATCGATCCGGGCCGTGCGCATGGTTGCCGCCGGCCGGGAGAGCGTCGCCCAGTTCGTGGCGAACCACGACGCCGCGCTCGGGTCGATCTGCCACGGACTGCCGGGCCGTGCGTGCGGCAGGCTGTCGGCGACAGGCCGGGCGCACTCGGGGCACCTGGCGCCCGCGGGCAGACCCTCGACGCAGTAGCCGCAGCGTTCGCAGAGGAGTTCGGCGTCGTTGCGCGTGGGGCGGGCCACCGGGACAATGTACGCTCGGGGCCTGCGGGTTGTGCGGGGAGGGGGCGAGCGTGTAGGCTCTCGGCCCGTCGGGACGGGGCGGATCGGGTGTGGGAGGCGGGGTCGGCCCCGAGGCTGAGGTTGCGTCCGCATGATCCGGGTACGACGCATCACGACGGTCGATCCGCTCTACGGGCAGGAGTGCGCCCTGCGCGATGCCGTGCTGCTCCGGCCGATCGGATACTCGATGGAGGCGTTCCGGCGCGACTTCGGCATCGACGACCGTGCGGAGCATTTCGTCGCCGTCTTCGACCATCCGTCCGGGCCGAGGGTGATCGGGTGCGCCCTGCTCATCCCCGACTATCCCGACCCCGGCGTCGGCAAGTTGATGCAGATGGCCGTGGACCTCCAGCGCCAGGGCGAGGGGATCGGGCGGCGGCTGGTCGTGGAACTGGAGCGGCGGGCCTTCGGCGAACTGGGCCTGCGCGAGGTCTTCTGCCACGCGCGCGACGACGCGATGGGGTTCTACAGCCGGCTCGGCTGGCGCATCGACGGCGAGCAGTTCACCGAGGTCGGCGTGCCCCACCACCGCATGTGCCTGACCCCCCCCGACGGGGAAGACGAGGGGGAATAGGCGGAGTCTCCCGGCGTTCGTGGTCCGGGCGGTCCGGTGCGCCAATGATTCCGCAGGATTCCAACCATCCGGGCGGGGAAGGCGGTCGCGGTGCACCAACAGGCTGAGTGCGTTCGAGAAGTCTTCAGGCGGTACGGCCTGCGCTGCACGCGCCAGCGCGAGGTGCTGTACGACGCCCTCGCGGCCTCCCGCTCGCACCCCACGGCCGAGGAACTCTTCGAGTCCGTGCGCAACGAGGACGAGAGCCTCAGCCTCGCCACCGTCTACAACACGCTCGAAGCCTTCACCCAGGCCGGCCTCTGCCGGCGCATCCCCTCGACGAACGGCAACGGGGCGTGCCGGTTCGACGCCGAGGTCCACCAGCACGTCCACCTCGCCATGCCCGACGGCCGGGTCCTCGACGTCCCCGAGGAACTCGGCGAGAAACTCATGCGCTGCTCAACCATCGGCGAGATCGCACGCCGCATGGGCCTGGACCTCTCCAAGGTGAGCGTGCAACTGGTGGTGGGGGAGAGGCCCGAGGCCTGAGGCCTGGGGCCTGCGGGGGCGGGTCGTCCTGAAGTTCGCCGGTCGATGGGCCGATAGGAGGGGGGAGAGCGTGCGCCCGTGCGGCGTTGTGCGCTCCCGGGAGTCGGCCATGCAGACCAGCAACGGGGCGGAACGCCGGCAGTTCGAGCGCATCGCGCTCAAGCCCATGTACACGCCCGTCAGCGTGCGCGTCGGAGAGACCGCCGCCTGGCTCGAAGGACACGCCTACGACGTCTCCGAGGGCGGCGTGCAACTCGAACTCGACGCGCCGATCATGC
>JAHCJE010000103.1 GCA_026128865.1 Phycisphaeraceae bacterium
GTCGTCACCACAAGATCGATCCGCCGCCCAGGATCGGCCCAGCCGCGCAGCGCACCTTCGACCCGCTCCACCTCGTCCGGCACGCACGCCCTCTCCACGATCTCCGCCCCCAACCGCTCACGCAGCATCCCCGCCAGCGCAGGCCCCGAGACATCCTCAGCCTCGCCGCGCGAGCACCGGTCGCTCACCGTCAGTACCGCGGCCCGGATCGCGCTCATCGCACGCCCTCCGCCCGGTAGTGCCCGCTCCGGCCGCCCCATTTCTCGACCACGCGCAGTCCCTCGACCACCATCCCGCGATCGACCGCCTTCCCCATGTCGATCACCGTCAGCGCGGCCGCCGCCGCCGCCGTCAGCGCCTCCATCTCGACGCCCGTGCGCCCATGCGTCCGAACCTCCGTGACGATCAGCACGCCACCCTCGACCACCTCGACCGACACTTCCGCATGATCCAGCGGCAACTGGTGGCACAGCGGGATGAGTTCAGCAGTCCGCTTCGCCGCCATGATCCCCGCGAGCCGCGCCACGTCGCGCACGCTCCCCTTCTCAAGCGCGTCGCGGCGCACCAACTCCAGCAGTCCGGGCGACATCCGCACGAACGCCTCCGCGCGCGCGCCACGCGCCGTGACCTCCTTCTCACCCACGTCCACCATCCGCGGCCGACCGTCCGCGCCCACGTGCGTCATCCCCGATTGGTCCGCGTCACCCTTCACGCCGCGCCTCCCCCCAGCCTCCAACCGTAGTACGCCCAAGGCCCCGATCCGCTCTCCCCCGGGGGCATCTCGACGAACCCATCGCTCCCCGCCGCCCCGATCACGTCGCCCGATCCGCGCGTCGGCACGCGCTCCGCACGCCCCGGCGCGGCGAGCCGCACGAGCCGGTGCAGCCAGAGCGGGATCGCCCGCTCCTCCTCGCCGTCGAGCGTCACCGAGCCATCGGGTCCGCCGAACCGTTCCAGGCCCGCGAGCCGCCCGAGCGCGGGTGCGCCGAACCTCCGCGCCGTCACCATCACCGACACCGGATTGCCCGGCAGCGAGAGCACGCACTGCCCGCGCGGCCCGACGCCCCCCAACAGCGGCTTCCCGGGCCGCTGCGCCACCCGATGGAACACACGCTCCACGCCGAGCGACGCCAGCACTCCCGGCACGAAGTCCCGATGCCCCATCGACACCCCCCCCGACACGAGCACCGCATCCGCACCGTCCAACGCCCGCCCCAGCGCGGCACGCAGCGGCGCTTTCTCATCCGCGCACCGCTCCACCGAGACCAGCGCGAGCCACGCCGCTCCCGCCACGAACGCCGACAGCGCGGACGAGTTCGAGTCCCGCAACTGCCACGGCTCAACCGACTCATCCGGCGGCACAACCTCATCCCCCGTCGCCACGATCGCCACACGCACCCGCCGCCGGACCAGAGGCGACGCAACGCCGAACGCTGCCAGCGCGCCCGCCACCGACGGCGTGATCTCACGCCCGGCCCGCGCGAACACCGTCCCGGCCGGTCCGTTCTCGCCCTCCCGCCGGATGTTCTCGCCCTCTTTCACCCGCGCGATCAGGTCCGTCCCAATCTCGATCCACCCCTCACCCTCCGCCACATCCTCGCGTCGAAGCACCGCCGTAGCGCCGTGCGGCACAGGCGCGCCCGTCACGATCCGCGCCGCGCATCCCTCACGCTGCGTCACAGGTGGCTGACCGATCGCCGCCTCGCCCTCCACGGCCACCCGCCCCGCCCGCAAGCGCGAAAGGTCCACCGCGTACCCGTCCATCGCGCTCACCGAGAGCGCGGGGCTGGGCCGATCCGTCGCTGCATCCTCCGCGAGCGCACGCCCGGCAGCGTCGCGCAGCCCCACCCGCTCCGTTCCGACCGGCGACAAACGCTCCAGCAACGCTCGCAGCGCATCGCCCGGAGCGGGCAGCGCATCGCCCCGGTTCATCGTCCCTTCTTCCGCTTCTCCCCGCCCTTGCCCTTCTTGCCATCCTTCGCGGCCTTCTCCACCACGTCCTCCACCCACCCCCGATTGCGCATCATCGGCGGAAAGCCGATCGTCGGCCCGCACAGATGCGCGACGTGCATCAACTCCTCCGCGCTCCACCCAGCCGCGAGCGCCTTGCGGCAGTGCGAGTGCGCCGCGCCCTCCAGCCCCGCCCCGAGCGAGATCGCCAGTTTCACCAGCGCGATCGTCCTCGCGTCCAGCGGCCCCGCCTTGGCGCACATCTCGCCGAAGCGCTCGTACGCCTTGAGCAGTTCCGGCTGTTCCTTGCCGATCCTTCTATACGCCGAGGGGAGGCTCATGCCGGGTTCTCCTGAGAGGTCGAACAGTGCGATGCAGCGATCGTCCCCGGACCGTTGACCTTATACACTCCGCGTGATGGACGTCGCCGTCTTGCTCTTTGGTCCTGCCGCCGCCGCCGTGGGTTCGTCGGTGGTCGCCGTTCGGGCCGGCACGAACCCGACCGTCGCGTCGCTCGTGCCGCTGCTTCGTGACGCCTGTCCCGCGCTCGCGCCCATGCTGCCAAGCCTGCGCTTCGCCCTCAACGGCGAGTTCGCCGACCCCGAAGCGGTCGTTCGCTCCGGCGATGAAGTCGCCCTGATCGGCCTGGTCTCGGGGGGATGATGACAGTCAGCGTCCAGATTTCGGACGGCCCGCTCGGCGCATACACCACGGAGCAGCGCCCTCCCGGCTTCGGCGCGGCGGTTGTCTTCGAGGGCATCGTCAGACCCACGCAGCACGGCGAGCCGATCGACGGCCTGCACTACGAAACCTACGAGCCGATGGCCCAACGCCAGATGCACGCCATCGCCGACGACCTCGTCCAGCGCCTCGGCCTGCTCCGAATCAGCGTCGAGCACAGCCGCGGCTTCGTGCCGGTGGGGGGGTGCTCCTTCCGTCTCGTCATCATGTCTGCCCACCGGCGCGAGGCCATCGACGCGATGGACGAGTTCATCGATCGACTCAAGCGCGACGTCCCGATCTGGAAACGCGCCGCACCCGCGACGTGATCCACCAGAACGCCCACCACGAGAACCAGCCGTCTCGCACGAACGCCGCCATCGCGTTCGTTGCCACAAGCACGAACAGGCATGCCGGGCATGGGCTTGATCACTTCGGAGGCGATCCCGCCCGGCGTCATGGCCCTGGTGTGTCCCGAGCAGCCTGTTCGATCTTTCCGGGAGCAGGGCAGCCACTGCTCAGAAATGCAGAGTAGGAGTGGCGGTACCCGCGTAGTGCCGCAGGGGCTCGTCAACCGCGGTCTCCCGCGTGGGGTTATCGGAGCAGCGTTTCTCGCTGGTGTTCCCCTCCCAGTCGGCACATCTTGATTCATGCTTCGCGACGGCCGATACCCCTCACGGGTCCACGACCAGGGGAGGTGGTGCTGCGCCATGATTCAGACAGGCGAACAGCCACGGGGGAAATCACTCGGCGAGCGGGCAGCCGCTTCAGCGCGCTTCACCGGGGAGTCCGCGCCCGTCTGGGCTGCGCTGGCGATCACGCTTGTCGTCGTTGGTTCGGTGGGGTTCACGGCATGGCTGACGGTTCGCGGCCATGCCAAAGCCATGCGCGAAGCCCGGGCTGCACAGGTCGAGAACGCGTGTCGGTTTGTAGCGGAAGCGGCAGCGCCTCTGCTTGCCTCAGGCGACCTCACCGCAGTCAGACGCATTGTCATTGACGCGGCCCGCTCCAACTCCCTCGACGAGATGCGCATCGTGCTCGGTGACGGCGGGGTTCTCGCCGCTGCGGATCCAGCGAAGATCACTGCACACCACCTCCCGCCGCAACTGCCGGAGGTCTCACTCACTCCGCCCGCGGCGAGCAGTGCGAGAAGGGTAGTGATCGCGCAGGCTGTGGATGTACCAGGCCGAGGACGAGCCCGCCTTGAAGCATCGGGTCCGGCCACGATGCCAACCGGTGCGCTGCGGGATGCGCAGGCAGCCGCGGGCATCGTTGGCGCTGTAGGGCTGGTTTCCCTCCTTCTGGTGTCGCGCGTACTCCAGCGCAGATTGCGCGGCATGGCTGCAATCCGTGCCAGCCTCGTGGCCTTCGAGCGGGGTGAGCGCTCGTCAGAAACACTGGCTGTCGACGAGTCCCTCGGCGGAGAGGCACGCGCATGGAACGACCTACTCTCACAGCGGGACATCGAGCGCCGGCGCCAGCGTGCCCAGCACGCGGCTGAGACCCTCGGTGGACAGCGGGCTGCCCGCGGGGAACTCGACGACGCGTGCGACGCTCTCTGGCAGGGTCTAATCCTGATCGACGAGAACCTTCGCACGAAGTACGCCAACGGCGCGGCAGCCGTCTTTCTCCGCGCAAAGCGGGACGAGGTTGTAGGCAGCGAGATCACGAAGTTCGTGACGGACGAGCGGCTGTTGAACACGATCCGCGGGGTTGCATCGGGGGCGATACGGAGCCGGCTCGCGGTCGAGATCGAGCGCACTGGAGACAGCGGCGCTGGCGTGCTCAGGTTTAGCGTTCGGCCTGTGAGGCGGGAGGACTCTGCCGCGGCCATGATTCTCATCGAGGACGTAACGCAGCAACGAGTTGCAGACGCCGCCCGCAACGCCTTCGTCGCCCAGGCCTCGCACGAGCTGCGCACACCTCTCACGAACATCCGTCTGTACGTCGAGCAGCTCCTCGACGGCGAACCAACACCGGCAGATCGCGCCCAGGCAATCAACGTCATTCACCAAGAGAGCCGCCGACTCGAGCGTATCGTATCCGACATGCTTTCAGTGGCGGAGATCGAGGCGGGCCAGCTCCGCATAGTCGAGGATGACGTTCGCCTCGACGCCCTCTTCGCCGAGCTCGAGGCCGACTACCGCGCCCAAGCCGAGGAGAAGAAACTTGACCTGCGGTTCGACTTGCCACCGAAACTGCCGGTCATCCAGGGTGATCGTGACAAGATCGCCCTGGCGCTCCACAATCTCATCGGCAATGCCCTGAAGTACACGCCTGCCGGCGGCACCGTGCGCGTGGTTGTCGCCGACGACGAAGAGAACTTCACCGTTGATGTGGTAGACACAGGGATTGGCATTGCTCCAGAGGACGCCGAACGCGTCTTCGACAAGTTCTATCGGGCAAAGGACCGCCGCGTAGCCGAACTCACAGGCACCGGGCTGGGTCTCGCCCTCGCCCGCGAGGTCATACGCCTCCACGGGGGTGACGTTACGGTCCAGTCCGAACTCGACAAAGGAAGCACGTTTTCCCTCTCGATCCCCATGCACGCGCGGGCCGCGTAGCCAACCCGCCCGGGGAGGGGCGTCATGCAGATCATCGAGCAGCGTCAGGGTGCCGTTACCGTTCTGAAGCCGGTCGGGCCTCTGGTCCAGAAGGACGCCGACCAGCTCAAGTCCCGTGCCACGGACGTTCTTCGCAAGAGCCTCGGTAGGTTTGTCATCGATGCTTCCGCGATCGCCTACGCCGACAGCCGTGGGCTGGAGGTGCTCGTTGAACTCACGGAAGAGCTCGGCGCGGGAGGGCAGGCCCTGAAACTTAGCTCGGTAAACGAGACACTGCGAGAAGTCCTAGACCTCACAGAACTCGCACCGCTGTTCGAGTGCCACGAAGACGTGAACTGCGCCGTCAGGAGCTTCCTGTGAGCACAACGCCGGCCAGGAAGATTCGTGTGGGGGAGGCGCTGCTGCAGGCAGGCCTCATCAGCGAGCAGCAGTTGCAGCGCGCCCTTGAGGATCAGAAAGCCTCCGGCCAGATGCTCGGTGAGATGCTCGTTGAGCAGGGCGTCATCACCAGCTCTACGCTGGTTCGCGCCATCGCCAACTGCCTCGGGGTCAAGGGCTGCCACCTCCGGCACGGCCTCATCGACCCTGCGATGCTCCAGCTCATCGGAGAGGAAGAGGCCGAACGTCTCAAGGTCATCCCTCTCTTCCGAGTGCGCGATGTGCTCACCATCGCCATGGCCGAGCCGCAGTCGCTGCCGACCATCGACAGGCTTCGCTCGCTCACCGGCTGCCGAGTCCGCCCCGTCTTCGCCCTCGAGGGCAATATCATCGAGTTCATCCGCAAGTATTCGGGCGGCAATGTCGACGTCGACGAGTTCCTGACCTCTCTCGCTCAGACCGACGTTGAGGTCGTCGAGCGTGAGACGGTTGACGAAGGTCCGTCCACCGATCTCGACAAGATGGTGGCCGGTAGCCCGATCGTCAATCTCGTGAACGTTGCGCTCCTCACCGCGGTCAAGGACCGTGCCAGTGATATCCACATCGAGCCCGACAAACGGGGGACACGCGTCCGTTATCGCATCGATGGCGTGCTGCGCGACCTCATGAAGCCCCCCCCGGGCATGCACGCTGCGATCGTGTCTCGAGTGAAGGTCATTGGCAAGATGGACATCGCAGAGAAGCGACTGCCGCAGGAGGGCCGCGTCCGCATCGTTGCTGAAGGGCGAGAGATAGACCTCCGTGTCAGCAGCCTGCCGACGCTCCTCGGCGAGAAGCTCGTTGTCCGCATCCTTGACAAACAGAACCTGCGCGTGCGGCTCGAGGATCTCGGTTTCCGACTGGATGCCATGGAGACCTTCAAACGCATCCTGCGGCAGTCACACGGCCTCGTGCTCGTCACAGGCCCGACAGGGTCGGGAAAAACGACGACTCTCTACTCGGCTCTCGACCTCCTGCGTAGCCCCGAGCGCAACATCATCACGGTTGAAGACCCTGTCGAGTACCAGCTCGACCTCGTCAACCAGACGGGAGTCAACGAATCGATCGGTCTCACATTCGCACGCTGCCTGCGCAGCATTCTGCGACAGGATCCCGACATCATCATGGTCGGCGAGATCCGTGACGAGGAGACCGCACGCGTTGCGGTGCAGGCTGCATTGACGGGCCATGGTGTGCTTGCCACGCTTCACACCAACGACGCTCCGGGAGCGATCGCTCGCCTTCTTGACATGAACGTTGAGTCCTACTTGCTCTCGAGCGCGCTCAACGGAGCGGTCGCACAACGTCTGTCCCGTACGATCTGCCCTTCATGCGAAACCAAGTACTATCCCGCAGAGCACGTCCTGCGAGATGCAGGGCTTGATGGACTGGCAGGGAAAGCGTTCAAGAAGGGCGCCGGCTGCCAGTCATGCCATAACAGCGGCTACCACGGCCGCCTTGGTATCTATGAGGTCATGGAGGTCACATCCGACATACGCCAGTTGATCTACCGCGCTGCACCGTCACATGAACTCCGCCGCGCGCTGAAAGTCCACGGCTACAAGACCCTCCGCGAAGAGGGTGTGCTGCTTGCGCTCGACGGCAAGACAAGTCTGGAGGAGGTGCTCCGCGTTACCAAGACCGACGAGAGTGGCGAGGATGCAAACGACGCTCAGCCTACGGTCGAGATCCGGAGGGCCGCATGAGATTTGAGTGCGTCACCTTTGATCGCGGCGGCCGACGGCAGATAGAGAAGGTCGAAGCGGCATCTCGCGCTGAAGCGACCGATATTCTCGGTCGTAAGGGGCTGTTCGTCCTTGAAATCAACGAGGCGAGCGAGGCCGCTCTCAAGTCGGCAGCAACGAAAGGCGGCCTTGCGATCAGGCGCGGGTCGAGAACGAGGTGCCTCGCCGAGTTCACGCGCCAACTCTCAATCCTTGTCGGCACAGGCACACCCGTCGTGCAGGCCATGGCGGCTGTCGAGCGACAGACGAAGGACGAGGCCTTCCGCGCTGTCGTTGCCGACGTACGCAGGCGTGTCGAGGAAGGGTCCACACTCGCCGACGCAATGGAGAAGCATCCGCGCGTGTTCGACGCGGTTGCGCGGAGTCTCGTCGCGGCCGGTGAATCGGGCGGGCATCTCGACGACATGCTCTCGCGTCTCGCCGCGCTCATGCGTCAGCAGGAAGTAATGCGTGGCTCCATTGTCGGCGCGATGGTGTACCCGACGCTGCTCATCTTCGTGGCCGTGTCCGTGCTCGTGCTCATGATCGCTTTCGTCATTCCGCGTTTCAGCGGCCTCTTCGAGACGCTCGACGCCCCGCTCCCTCCGACAACCGCTCTTCTCATGTCGACCAGCGAACTGCTGCGCATGTACTGGTGGGCGGTCATCATTGTGCTCGGCGGAAGCGTCGTTGGTGCGTTGTACTGGCTCGTCACACCGAGTGGGCGGCAGATGCTCGACACCGTTGCCGTGCGTGCCCCCAAGCTCGGCAGGCTCATCCGCAGCCTCGCCACCGCTCGCATCGCAAGGCTGCTCGGGGTCCTGCTGGAGAGTCGCGTTCCGCTCTTGGAATCTCTGGTCCTCACCCGGCAGGCGATGACGAACTCGCACTATCGCGAGCTTCTTGTGAAGATCGAGGAGGCCGTTACGCGAGGCGAGGCCATGAGTGATGCGCTGGCGTCATCGGAGCTCGTTACGCCATCCTTTGCGGAGGCCGTACGGAACGGCGAGCAGGGAGGCCGCGTGAGTGCGGTTCTGCTGAACCTCGCCAACTGCATGGATGAGGACAATGCGATGGTGGTCAAGTCTGTAACCAGCATCATCGAGCCGCTGATCCTCATCGCGCTCGGGCTTGTCGTGGGCTTCGTTGCCATCAGCATGTTCCTGCCGCTGTTCGACGTAACGTCGGTCGTTCAGGGAGGTCCGTGAGATGCCCTTCGGACTCTCGCCAGCCCGTAGTCGATCGCCGATAGGCATCGATGTTGGATCGCACGCCATCAAGGCGGTTCAGCTGTCGCACGCTCCCGGGAGGAGACTCCACGCTGGTACGACGATGCGCCGCAGTGCTGAAGGCCCGGTCACGAGTGACGAGGCCGCCACGATCGCGGGCCTGCTCGCGCGCCAGGGCTTCGCGGGGCGTGACGTGGTCCTGTCCGTTCCCTGGTCCACGCTTCTGACGGGCATTCTTGATCTACCGCCGCGTTCGTCTGGTGCCCCACTGGAGCAGCTTGCGAGGATGGAACTTGCCAGGATGCACAAGCGTGATCCACATGGCTTCGAGATGGCGTGCTGGGAACTACCCGCTTCATCACGGCGCGGTGCGGGGACACCTGTGATGGTCGTCGCATGTCCCCACGGCGATGCCGAGACGCTGATCGAAACGTTCGAGGGTGTCGGTCTGCGCGTGACTGCACTCGACGTCGGCACATTAGCCGCTGCGCGGGCCTGCATCGAAGCGCGCAGCCTCGCTCAAGGGCTATACGGCATGATTGATCTCGGGCATTCCGCTGCCCGTCTCGCGCTGTTCCACTGCGGCACATGCATCTACGCTCGCGCCGTGCCCGAGTCTGGTCTCGGTGCACTCCATGCTCGACTGGCATCTGCGCTCGACGTCGACTCTGCAGTCACGGAGTATCTCATCGAGGACGTCGGGCTGGTCGGCGACGATGCCGCAACCCAGGCGGATCAGCGTGCGCTGCACGAGGCCCACGCCGCCATTGCCGACTACGCCTCAGGCCTTGTTCGTGAGCTCAACCTGTCCCTTGCTTATGCGGCGCACCGCTACCCCGATACGCACGCAGCGGACGTCATTCTGCACGGTGGCGGTGCGATGATCCCCGGTATCGCTGCGCGTCTCACCGATCTCAGTGGACTCAGCGTTCGGGCCGCGGTGACGGCCGCGGTCTTGGACGTCCCGGCGCGTCTTCTGCCCCGTTGCTCCAAGCCGTCGCTCATGATCGCCATTGGTCTGGCCGATCGTTCAAACGGATAAGCCATGGACGCCGTCAACTTTATCCCTCTGGCTCGCCTGCTCGCGAGAAGCCGCGCCCGACGCATCCGAGCGTGGGTAGCCGTCGCCTGCGTCTATGCGCTCGCGGCTATCGCCGCTTGTCTTGGTGTGCGGATGGCTTTGCAAGGAGACGACACACAGGCACGCACGGTCTCTCTTGCGGCAGCTCAGCAGATGGAGGTGAGCCATGCTTCCACCGCTCGACTGAAAGCAGAACTCGCCGACGTCCGTCGGCGCGCCGAGGCCGCTCGTCAGATCACCAATCGACCTGACTGGAGCGTTCTTCTCGCGTTGTTGTCCCGCGATCGCGGCGATGACCTGGCGCTCACAAGCTGCCACCTGGAGTCTCTGGTTGAGGGGGGGTACAAGCTGTCGATCGGCGGACTCAGCCGAACCCCAGAGCACATCACGGAGTTCACGCTTGCCCTTGAACGTTCAGGCGTGTTTGATCGCGTCAGGCTGATAGAGACAGTCCGTCGCGCCACGCCGCGCGGTGAGGCTGTCGCATTCTCGCTCGACTGCGTGCTCGGATCGCCCGTGGGGAACTGACAATGCCTGATCGCCCCTCCAGCCACCTTTCGATCGACGCACCGTCCGTTGGCCTGCTCGCCGTGATCACCGTGGGTGCGTGGTTTCTCGGTGTGCAGCCCACCCTCAAGGCCCGTGCGGAGCGTGAGGCGCTCAGTGTCCTGGCAGATGCGCGACTTGCGGAACTGACCTTGGCCCAGCACGAGCAGCGCCTGCTCACGGAGTCCCTTGCCGACGCGCACCGCGTGCTCGATAACGTGACGGTGCAGCTCGTTCCGAGTCGTCGCTTGAACGAGCGTGTTGCCGGCCTGACGAACCTGGCGCGTACGCACGGACTGCAACTCGACGAGATCAAACCCGGTGCCGCCACCCGCGAGGAACTCTTTGATCTCGTCGAGATTCGCCTCTCAGGGCAGGCGTCATATCCGGCATCGGCCTCTTTCTTCAACGCCCTTCATACAACGTATCCGGATACCGAAGTCTCTTCATTCCGCCTCGCGGCCCGTGGGGCGGGTGAGCTGCCCGCAGATTCGTTCCAGTTCACCTTGCTGTGGTATGCAGCGCCGGCCGACGCCGCCGACTAGATTCTTGACCTCTCTTCCCTTGCCGCGACCTCCCTGATATTGGCTAGTTGGGCCATGAGGCTCAACAAGCAGCGCAAGGTCTATCTCGGACTGCTGGCCGTGGCGGGGTTGGCTCTGACGGCGGACCAGGTGTTTCTGGGGGCGTCAGGTCCGCAAGGGGCATCTGCCGCCACGCAGTCACCGGGTGAACTCACGGCGGGCTCGACAGGGGTGCCAGGGCTGCCGGCCGCGACGAAGAACTCCGCGAGCGCTCACATAACCGGGGCCGCCAAGCTTGCCCAACTGCTCGACACACTCGCTCGGACCGAGAATCTGGGCGTTGCCTC
Source organism: Phycisphaeraceae bacterium (assembly GCA_026128865.1). Classification (GTDB taxonomy): domain Bacteria; phylum Planctomycetota; class Phycisphaerae; order Phycisphaerales; family UBA1924; genus CAADGN01. The sequence continues at coordinate 11,103 of JAHCJE010000103.1, forward strand.
GACGAGCGATGCGTTCGCCATTCCACAGGAGTGGCTTCCCGCAGCCGTCACGGCAGAGGACGAGGGCGATAACCACGAAGGCTCAGCGCGGCTGCCGGATATCGCGGTGTCACCCGTCCCAGTGGTTACCGCGGTCATGGCCGGCGGCACTCGTCCGGCAGCGATCGTCAACGGCAATCTCATGATCGTCGGCCAGGAACGGTCGGGCGTCTGCCTTGTTGCGGTCGAGCCAGGAGTGGCCCATGTTCGTACCGCAGATGGCATCGTACATGAACTCCGCGTCCGGACCTCCGCGGACAAGCCGCGTTAGCAGGTGCAGTTACCGGGCGGGCTGTGAACAGCGTGAAGTTGTACGGTCTCTGACGATCCATGCTGCCGGGAGCGGATCAGAACACTTCAAGAGATGGACTTGAGGGGTCGATCCACTCTATATCACCGGCTGCCGGGTTGCCGCCGGTTCCATGTACGGACACCGGAAGGAACACACGAGATGCACACTCACACGATCCGTCGCAACAGGGCATTCAGCCTCATCGAACTGGTCATCGTCGTCGTCATCCTGGGAATCATCGGCGCCATCGCCATCCCCCGGATGAGCCGCGGCGCGGCCGGCGCAGCGGACTCCGCTGTCGTCTCCGACCTCGCCGTTCTCCGCAGTGCGATCGACCTCTACCACACCGAGCACGCGGGCGCCTACCCCACCCTCGCCAAGTTCGAGGAACAACTCACCCAGTACTCCGACATCAACGGAAACACCTCCGCCACCAAGGACACGACCCATATCTACGGGCCGTACCTGCGGACCATCCCCAAGCAGAAGGTCGGCACCAACAAGGGCTACGCCGGCGTCACCGACACACAGGGCACGGCCAACTTCGGATGGTGGTACACCGCCGCCACCGGGACCATCAGGGTCAACGCCGCCGACACGGTCCTCGACGACCGCGGCGTCGCCTACACCTCGTACTGATCCCCGCGCGTGGTCGCCTGACCCGCACTTCCGGAGGGTCGAACGCCTGAACGGCAACCCGATCCAGCCCCCGACGATTCGACCCGGGACGCCCGCGACTCTCGCGGGCGTCCTGTCCAGAGGGAACCCGACTTCGCCCAAACCGCCCCGTCCCGACGAGCCGACCATGCAAAGGCGCCACGCCAGCATCCGGGCCTTCACACTCATCGAGTTGTCGATCGTGCTCGTCGTCGTCGGTGTCGTCGCGGCCGTCTCGCTGCCCAGGTACGCCGAGTCACGCTCCCGCTACCAGGTCGAACTCGCGGCCAGGAAGGTCTGCGTTGACGCCACCTACGTCCAGAACGACGCCCGCTACGGCAGCGCGACCCGCGCCATCGAGTATGATCTCTCCACCGACACCTACAAGTTCGCCTATGCGAAGCCCGGGTCCGCCTCCTCCGAGACCGCCCTCGTCATTCTCCGCGATGAGCCGTTCCGCGTCACGCTCTTGAAGGCCGATTTCAACTCCGCGCCCGTTCTCAGGTTCAGTGGTTTCGGCGTGCCCGTCGCCGGCGGCGCACTCGCGGTCGGCGCCAACACCAGGGGCAAGTCGATCACCGTCGATCCAGACACCGGCGCCGTCACGACCGCCACGCTGGACGCCGCGACCGTCAAGTCGCTCACGGACGCCGTCGGACCCGCGAAGGTCACGCTCACCGACGGCGACGGAAAGCCCAAGGCCCCTGCATTGGTCACGCCCAAGTAGCACGAAATGCGCAACCACTCACCCC
>JAHCJE010000104.1 GCA_026128865.1 Phycisphaeraceae bacterium
ACGCCAGAGCGACCGCGTTACGGGCGAACGCGAGTGACTCCGGCGAGCAGGACACGGGCAACGGCGCTGCATTCCCCCGGTACCACGGGCGGTCCTCGAGGCGTGTCCCGAGGGCGGCGAAGAGCGCGGCGTCGTCGCCGGGCGCATCGCCCGTAACTCCTGCAAACGCGAGCACGCCCCGCTCAAGGTGCGTCAGCGGGTGGCGGGTCTTCGACTGGTTCGAGAGTTTCAGCCGTTTGGAGTCCGCGACGGCGACACGGCTGCGCTTGTCGCCTGGCTCGCGGCAGACGCCGGGCGCGAGCACGCCCCACAGGTCCGGGGCCGGCTCGCCCTCCGTCCAGCCCTCGACGCGGAACGCGGCGAACCCGACGCAGAGCGGCCCGAGCATCGGCCCGTACCCCGCCTCGTCGATGCCGGCGTAGATGAGGGCCATGAGCGGGCAACATACCCGTCCGGTCTCGGGCGGGCGAGGCGGGAAAACGAACCGGCCCGGGACGGTCCCGGGCCGGCTGGGTCAACATGCGGACGAGAGGAGTCGAACCTCCACGGGATTTTACTCCCACTAGGACCTGAACCTAGCGCGTCTGCCAGTTCCGCCACGTCCGCAACTGTGGGCCGGAAGGGTAGCCCCGGACCCGCAACGGGGACAACCGAACCGGCCCGCCCGGCCGCGCCGTCGCGGTCAGGCCTCGACCTCCTCCAGTTCCGGCGCGGGCGAGACGGAGGCCGATCCGCCGGCGGCACGCTTGCGTCCGGGGAGTCGGGCGTTGAGGACGGCCTCGCGGATCTCGGCAGCCAGGTCCGGGTTCTCCTTGATGAACTGCTTGGCGTTCTCGCGCCCCTGGCCCAGCCGAACGTCGCCGCGGGCGAACCACGCCCCGCTCTTCTGCACGACCTTCTCCTCGACGGCGAGGTCGAGCAGGTCGCCGGCGACGGAGATGCCCTCGTTGAACATGATGTCGAACTCGGCGTCGCGGAAGGGGGGGGCGACCTTGTTCTTGACGACCTTGGCCCGCACGCGGTTGCCGACGTTGGTCTCGCCCTCCTTGATGGCGCTGGTGCGCCGGATGTCGATGCGTACGGAGGCGTAGAACTTCAGGGCGCGTCCGCCGGGCGTGGTCTCGGGGCTGCCGAACATCACGCCGATCTTCTCGCGGATCTGGTTGATGAAGATGACGGTGCAGTTGGACCGGGCGATGACGCCGGTGAGTTTCCGCATCGCCTGGCTCATCAGACGGGCCTGGAGGCCGACATGTGCATCGCCCATCTCGCCCTCGATCTCGGCCTTGGGAATGAGCGCGGCCACCGAGTCCACCACGATCACGTCCACCGCGTTCGAGCGGACGAGGAGTTCGCAGATTTCGAGTGCCTGCTCGCCGGTGTCGGGCTGGCTGACGAGCAGTTCGTCGATGTTGACGCCGATGCGCTTGGCCCAGGAGGGGTCGAGGGCGTGCTCCGCGTCGATGAACGCCGCGACGCCGCCGTTGCGCTGCGCGTGCGCTGCGACGGAGAGGGCGAGCGTGGTCTTGCCGCTGGATTCAGGCCCGAAGATTTCGACGATGCGCCCGCGCGGGATGCCGCGTCCGCCGAGCGCGAGGTCGAGGGAGAGCGCGCCGGTGGAGATGCCGGGGACGGCGAGGTAGGCCTCCTCGTCGAGCCGCATGATGGAGCCGCGGCCGAAGGCCTTGTCGATCTGTGCGAGAGCGTTGGCGAGGGCCTGCCGCTTGCTCTTGTCCTCGAGTTTGATCTCGACCGCGCCGTTGTCCTTCGTGGAAGCCATGATCCGCCGTCCTTTCGCCGCACGCCGCGCCCCGGGAGTCAGCCGGTGCCGATCGTGCCGGTCCCAGCACGAGTCGGGGTCGCGCCCGTCGCGCTCCACCCGGCCGGGGGCGGTGCTGGCCGCGTGCCCGGCAGGCGGACTGTACCAAAGACCGAACGCCCTGTCAATGTACGGGTTCTGTCTTGTTCGCAAATTGCTGTAAGTCATTCGACGACAAGCCGTTGCGATGTTCATCCAACCGTGGATAACCGGCTCGCACCGGGAGACACCCGTGTAACTCCCCGCGAAACCCGGCTGATCGCTGACGCCCGCTACGCTACGAACCAGCCGATGAGGAGCCGCGACTTGACCGCGACCGCCAACGACCTGCACAGACTCACCGACGAGTTCCTCCGCACCGAGCGCGAGATACGCCACGGCGGCGGCCCGAAGGCCATCGAACGCCAGCACGCCAAGGGACGGCTCACGGCCCGCGAGCGCATCGTCCGGCTCGTCGATGCCGAGACAAGCCCCGAGCGGAAGCCCCGCGATTTCGACCCCCACCACGACGATATCCCAAACTTCACCGAACTCGGCCTCTGGTGCGCCCACGGCATGTACGCCGAGCACGGCGGCGCGCCCGCGGCCGGCGTCGTCACCGGCATCGGCCTCGTCCACGGCCGCCCGCACATGGTCATCGCCAACGACGCTACCGTGAAGGCCGGCGCGTTCTTCCCGATGACGTGCAAGAAGATCATCCGCGCCCAGACCATCGCCCACACGGCCCGCCTGCCGCTGATCTACCTCGTCGACTCGGCGGGCGTCTACCTGCCCATGCAGGAGGACGTCTTCCCCGACACGGACGACTTCGGGCGCATCTTCCGCAACAACGCCGTCATCAGCGCGGAGGGCATCCCGCAGATCGCGGCCATCATGGGCTACTGCGTCGCCGGCGGCGGCTACCTGCCCGTGCTCTGCGACACGCTCCTGATGACCGAAGGCTCCGGCCTCTACCTCGCCGGCCCCGCGCTCGTGAAGGCCGCGATCGGGCAGCAGGTCTCGGACGAGGAACTCGGCGGCGCGGAGATGCACGCGAGCGTCAGCGGGACGATCGACTTCAGAGAGAAGGACGACGAGGCGTGCCTGCGTCGGCTGCGAGAACTCGTCGCGAAGTCCCGCACTTCCGATGGCACAAACTCTCGACTCCGTGTCGCTCCCTCGGAGATTCTTCGCGCGCTCGGCGGCATGCCGAGCGCATCGCGCGAATCGTACGATGCCGCTTCGGGAATGGCCGCATCGAAGGATCGTGAGGAACTCCGGGAAGCCTATGGAGAACTTCGAAAGGCGCGGTCAGTTGAGCGCGTCTCGATGGAGCGAGCGATCGAACAGACCGCCGCAGTCTTACGGGTTCTCGATCCTCGCTCCGCGGTGGCTCCGCCATTCCGTAATCCTACCGACATCTACACCGTTTTCACCGACAAGCCCGGTGCCCAGTACGATGTGAACGACATCATCGCCTGCATCGTGGACGCCCGTGCCGTGCCGAACTCGGACTGCCACGAATCCCTCGCCCCCGACTTCGACGAGTACAAGGCCGAGTACGGGCGGTCGCTCGTCTGCGGCTACGCCCGCATCGGCGGACACGCCGTCGGCATCGTCGCCAACCAGTGCACGCTCACCACCCGCACCATGCCCGGCGGACGCGCCGGCCCGTCGAAGTCCACCAACATGCCCCGCGTGATCTACGACGACTCGGCCGACAAGGCCGCCCGGTTCATCATGGACTGCAACCAGCGCAAGATCCCGATCGTCTTCCTGCACGACACGACCGGCTTCATGGTCGGGCGCGACAGCGAGCAGGCGGGCATCATCCGCGCGGGCGCGAAACTCGTCAACGCGATGAGCAACTGCGTCGTCCCCAAGATTGTCGTCATCATCGGCGGCAGTTACGGCGCGGGCAACTACGCCATGTGCGGGCGTGCCTTCGACCAGTTCGTCTCCTTCGCCTGGCCGAGCGCCAAGTGCGCCGTCATGGGCGCGGCCCAGGCCACCGGCACGCTCGCCATGATCGAGGAGAAGAGCCGTGAGCGAAAGGGCGAGACCATCGACCCCGAGACACACCGCGCGATCCTGGACGCGGTGCGGGCGTCGTACAACGAGCAGCAGGACATCCGCCACGGCGCGGCCCGCGGCTGGGTGGACCGCATCATCCAGCCCCACCGCACCCGCGATGAACTCATCGCCGCCCTCGACGCGGCGCGGAACTGGGACTACTCGCGCGAGTTCCGGACGGGAGTGCTGCAGACCTAGCGAGCCTGACACGGCACAGACCAATGCCACCCTACCGCCTCCGCCACTGCCCCTACACGGACCCAAGCGTCGCGCACTCGATGCTCGACACGGGTCTGTACCACCTCATCCCGCCGGACGAGGCCGACGGGCCTGCGATGGAGGCGTACAACCGCGGCGTTCACGCCTACGAGTGCGCGGATGTGGAGGAGGCGATCCGCGAGTTCACGAGGGCCCTTTCGCTGACCCCCGGCGCGTGGCCGATCCGCAACAACCTCGGCATCGCGCTCGTGCAGGCCGGGCACCCCGAGGAAGGGATCGAGCAACTCCGCGTGGCCGTGCGTCAGTCGGACGGCGAGGCCCACACGCTGCGCAACCTCGGCGCTGCGCTGTGGGTCACCGGACGGCACGACGAGGCGATCGAGCCGCTCGAACGCGCGATCGGCACATCCGCCGACCCCGGCGAGTGCTGGTTCCTCATCGCCCGCGCGAAGAGCGCCGCCGGCGACGCCGAGGGAGCGGTTGACGCCATGCGCCGGGCGGTGGAGTGCGAGCCGGACATGGGAGCAGCGCACGACAACCTCGGCGTCGCGCTGCATCAGGCGGGGTTGGTCGAGGAAGCCCTGGAGGCGTACACCGCCGCGATGGAACTGGACCCGGAGCACCCGCTGCCGCACTACAACATGGCGACCGCGCTCGCGGCGTTGGACAGGTTCGAGGAGGCCGCGGAAGCGTTCGCCCGCCACATCCGCCTCGACCCCGAGCACAGTTGCCCACACTGGGAGTTGGGGCGGGCGCTCTCGTACCTCGAACGCTACGACGAAGCCCTGCGCGAGTTCGAGATGTATGTGGACATGGAGCCAGAGGACGTGCGCGGAGTGTGCTCGGTCGGCGTTGAGTTGCAGAATCTCGGGCGGCTAACGGAAGCCAAGGATTGGCTGACCCGTGCCCGCTCGATCGATCCGGACTATCCGTGGGTGTGGTCGGCGCTCGCCCGGCTCGCCGAATCGACGGACGACTTCGAGGAGGCATTGCTGGCGATCGAACGGGCCATCGAACCTCTTCCCGAGAACCCCGACTTCCGGCGGCGCAGGCTCGTGCTTCTGGCGAAGTGCGGACGCGTTGACGAGGCGATCCGTCTGGCGCAGCAGGAGCCCGACGAAGGTATCAACCACGCTCTCTTCGAGGTCCAGGATGCCTTGAGGGATCTAGAGCGTTGGGACGATGCGATTCGCGTGGCACGAATCCTCGTGCACCGCGAGTCGAAGCAGGTGTGGACGTGGGGCACCTACGGCCTGACGCTGTTCGAGAGCGACCGCTACGAGGACGCCGTCCGTGCGTTCGAGGAACTGCTGAAACTCGACACCGACGACGCGCCAGCCTGGTTCTACTCGAGCTTGTGCTATGCGGAACTCGACACGCCGTCGGACGCGCTGCGCTGCGCGGACCGCACGCTCGCACTCGATCTTTCGAACGTGACGGCCATGGAAGTCCGGCTCTGGGCGCTCGAATGTCTCGACCGCACGGAGGACGCGAGGCGGCAGGCGGCCGCAATATTCGAACTCGATCCCGACAATGAGTTTGTGCGTGAGTGGCAGGAGAGTCGCGACGACAAACGACGCTGACGTTCGCGCGGCTCACTCCATTCGGATCGCACCGACCGTTGAATGACCCGCGCCGGCGCCGCCGTTCAGAGACCTCGCGAAGCAAGGACTGCCCAACGATGATGAACCGACCCCCACTCCGACGACTCTGCGCGTGTTGGCCGCACGCGATCACTCGAGTGAAACTTCCGGTGCTCACCGCCTCCGCTCTCATTGCGACCCCTCTCGCCGCGCAGACAACTGATCCAGCGCTGAAGGCTCGCGGCATGTCCGGCAACCCGGTCTTCGAGGGCTGGTATGCGGACCCCGAGGCGGTCGTCTTCGGCGACCTGTACTGGATCTATCCGACCTGGAGCGACGACTGGGGCGACAGCGTCGCGGGTGAGCGGGCGGACACGGGCGAGCGCGGACAACGCCCGATCAACCCGCAGTACGACAAGCAGACTTTCCTCGACGCGTTCAGTTCGCCGGACCTGGTGCACTGGACGAAGCACCGCCGCGTGCTCGACCTCACCGACATCTCGTGGGGCGAGTACGCCCTGTGGGCGCCGGCGGCCGTCCATGCCAACGGGCGGTACTACCTCTTCTTCGCGGCCAACGACATCCAGAACGACGATGAGGTCGGCGGCATCGGCGTCGCGATCGCGGACAATCCGGCGGGTCCGTTCAGGGACGCGCTCGGGCGACCGCTCATCGACAAGTTCCACAACGGCGCGCAGCGGATCGATCAGTTCGTCTTCCGCGACGACGACGGGCAGCACTACATGTACTACGGCGGCTGGCGGCGGTGCAACGTCGTCAAACTCGCCCCGGACCTCCTGAGCCTCGTCCCGTTCGAAGACGGCGAGACCTTCAAGGAGATCACGCCGGAGCATTACGTCGAGGGGCCGTTCGTTTTCAAGCGCGGCGGCCGCTACTACCTGATGTGGTCCGAGGGCGGCTGGGGAGGACCGCACTACTCGGTGGCGTACGCGATCGCCGACTCTCCGATCGGGCCTTTCCGACGAGTGGGCAAGATTCTCCAGCAGGATCCGGAGGTCGCGACCGGCGCGGGGCACCACTCGGTGATCCCCGTGCCGGGATCGGACACGTGGTACATCGTGTATCACCGGCGGCCGCTGGGCAGAACAAGCCCGCATCACCGGGTCGTATGCATCGACGAGATGCACTTCGACGCCGACGGCACGATCCAGCCCGTCAAGATCACCTTCGAAGGCGTGCTTGCGCGGCCGCCCGTTGTCACATTTGATCAAGACCGCTGATCACCTGCAGCGCTACGCCCGGTCGCTTGGTCACGAGCGGCTCGACCATCCCGAAGACCTCCGTTTCGTCATCGCAGATGCACTCGCCGCGAATCTGCTCGGGGTTGGCGCTCCACTCCGGATAATCGCAATCGCAAGGCTTCACGCCATACGCTTGCCAGAATCTGCCGAAACGATGCCCGCTCGCGCATTGGCCGAGCCAGCAGGCAGCGGAGCTGGCCGTGCACGATCGGCTTCCCGGCCGCAGCTGCGGCCAGCGATGCCACGTTGTTCGCCAGCGGTACGAGGAACACGACCGCAGCGCCGTCGAGTATATCGAAGCGCATGCCCTGGAGGGAGTCGTCCGGCTTCACCCTGGCGTTCGCCGAGCCTCACGTCCGGCGTCCGCGAAGCCGATTGCGTTCGAGCAGGTCTGAGCGAGTCAACACCTGATCCGGGGTTGTGCGAGGGAGGTGTCGCGCACATACACTTCTCTCTCGAACGCTCCTCCTCGCGCCCGATTGGTACGCCATGCCCGAGACTCCCCCTACGCCTCTCCGACCCTGGCTTCTGGCCGCCTGGCCCGGCATGGGCAATGTCGCAGTCATAGCCGCCGGGTTTCTCATCAAGCAACTGGCCCTCCGCCCGTTCGCGGAAGTCCACGCCCCGGAGCAGTTCGACATCGGGCAGGTGGACGTGCTGTCCGGGATCATCGAGCAGACGCGCCTGCCCCGCAGCGTCTTTTACCGCACGCCGGAGGGTGCGCCCGGGCGGCCGCTCATCGTCTTCCTCGGCGAGGCCCAGCCGACGCACGGGGGGTACATGTTCGCGCAGCGGCTGCTGGAACGGGCGGCGGCGTTCGAGATCGAGCGTGTGATCACGTTCGCGTCGATGGCGTCGCAGGTGCACCCGACCGACGAGCCGGCGGTTCACGCCGCCGCCACCTCGCCGCAACTCCTCGAGGAACTCGTCCGAAACGGTGCCCAGCCCGTCGAGGGCGGGCAGATCGGCGGGCTGAACGGGGTGCTGCTCGCGGCCGCGATGGAGCGGAACCTGCCCGGCCTGTGTCTGCTCGGCGAGATCCCGTTCTATGCCGCCAATGTGCCGAACCCGAAGGCCGCCCGCGCCGTTCTCGACTCGTTTTCGGAACTCGCCGGTGTCTCGATCGACATGGCGGAACTGACGGAGCACGGCCGGATCGTCGAGGGTGCGATCCTCAAGATGCTCGACCGCATGCAGAAGATGACCGAGGGCGAGGACGAGGAGGAGAGCGAGTTCGCAGTCGCCGACGCCGCGGACGAGCCTGCCGAGACTGCCGAGCCTCCGGCGAAGAAGCGCCTCGACGCGGCGGCCCGCAAGCGGATCGAGCAACTCTTCGAGGACGCTCAGGCGGACCGCCGCCTGGCCATGGACCTGAAGGCGGAACTCGACCGCCTGGGCGCGTTCAAGGAGTACGAGGACCGCTTCCTCGACCTCTTCAAGCGCGCCGAGTAGGACACGCCGGGTGCACGCCATTCCATGGCGGCTTCATGCCCTACGCCGTCTCCACCGTACGGACCTTCAACGCCGTCACGCCGCCCGCGCGATCCGATCGATCAACGCGTTCACGAACGCGAAGCGAGACACCTGCACGCCGGCCTCGGAGCGTTTCCGCACGGCCGCCAGTTGCTCCGCGACGGCCCGGATCTTCGCGGGCGCCTCGTCCTGCCACCGCTCCATGAGCGCCTGCACCTTCTCCAGTTCCTCGTTGTCGAGCCAGATGCCCTGGCACTCCGTGCAGCGGTCCACGACGATGCCGGTGTCCACGCAGTAGTTGATGACGTCCATGCACTCGCCGCACGCGGGGCAGTTCACGCCGTTGTCGGCCTCTTCCTCGGGGATGCCGAACGTCGGCTCGCGCTGCGCCATCTCCTCGATGATGGCCTGGCAGAAGGTCATCTCGCGGACGCGGACGATGTGCGCCAGTTCCTCGCCGCCGAGGAACTCGCCCCCGCACCCGCCGCAGGAGTGGACATGGACCCCCTCGTAGACGACCTCGGACATGCCGAATCCGCAGCACGGGCAACGCATGGTGGGGCCTCCGGGTGCATCGCGTGAGCATCGGCGGAAGGGAGAGGCGTGATCGCCCTGACCCGCCCGGTCCAGGCCCCTGGGCGGGGCGAAGGCCCGCACGATCCGCGCGGTCTGCCGCCCCACCGGCCGATAAACCCGCGACGGCCCGGTCGCCTTTACAATGTCCGCGTGAGCGAGCGTGTGCGGATTACCGACGTCTCCCCCCGCGACGGTCTCCAGAACGAGCCGCACGCCATCCCCACGGACGACAAGGCCCGTCTCGTGGAACTGCTCACGCTCACCGGCGTCGATGAGGTCGAGGTCACCAGTTTCGTGAGTCCGAAGTGGGTGCCGCAACTGGGCGACGCGACGCAACTCTTCGAGGCCGTCGCGGACCTCAAGCCCCCGGAACTCGTCTTCTCCGCGCTGGTTCCGAACGACCGGGGTGCGCAGGCCGCGCTGCGCGTCAACGAGCACGCCGGCCGGAGGGTGATCGACAAGGTCTCGGTCTTCACGGCCGCCAGCGAGACATTCACCCGCAAGAACGTGAACGCGACGATCGCGGAGAGCGTCGAGCGATTCAGGCCCGTGGTCGCGCTCGCCCACGGCGCGGGCCTGCGCGTGCGCGGATACATCTCCTGCATTGTGCGGTGCCCGTTCGAGGGCGACGTCCCGCCGGCAAAGGTGGCCGAGGTTGCCGCCATGCTCCTCGACGCGGGCGTTGACGAGATCGACCTCGGCGACACCATCGGCGCGGCGACCCCCGATTCCCTCGGCCCCGCGCTCGAAGCCGTGCGCCCCTTGGTGGGCGGTTTCTCGCTGCGAGAGAGCGGCGAAGCCCCGCTCACCCTGCACCTCCACGACACGATGGGGCGTGCCGGTGAGTGCGTCGCGGCGGCACTGGCGGCGGGCGTCCGGTCCTTCGACGCATCCGCGGGTGGTCTCGGCGGCTGCCCGTTCGCGTCCTCGGACGAGGGCCGCGCGCCGGGGAACATCGCCACCGCCCTGCTCGTCGGCGTCGTCGAGGGGGCCGGCTTCGAGACCGGCGTGGACCGGGAGCGACTCGCGGCCGCCTCGGCCTTCGCGGAGCGGCTCGTGGCACAGGCCGCGCGGGGGGGCATGTGATGGTCCGCCTCGATGCAGACGGGGCCATCGCGTCCATCACGCTCGACCGGCCCGACCGCCGCAACGCGCTGACGCCCGACATGCTCGACGAGGTGCCGAGCCTGGTCCGGCGGGCGGAGCAAGCCGCGCGCGTCATCGTGCTACGGGGCGAGGGACAGGTCTTCTGCGCCGGGTTTGATCTCTCCCTTTGCCGCGATGATCCGACGGGCGAGACCATGAAATCGCTGCTCCGAGGGCTGTCGATGGCGGTCCGATCGCTGCGGCGGTCCCGCCTTCCCGTCGTCGCGGCCGGGCACGCAGCGGCGATCGCCGGCGGGTGCGCGCTGCTCGGCGGGGCGGATTTCGTCATCACCAACGACGAGGCCCGTCTGGGCTATCCGGTGCTCCGCCTCGGCGTCTCGCCGGCTGTCTCCGCTCCGTTCCTTCGCGCCGGCGTGGGCGACGCGGCCTGCCGCGAGAGGCTGCTCGATACCGGGCTGATCTCGGGGGGCGAGGCCGCACGGATCGGGCTTGCATGGCGCAGTCTGGCCCGCCCCGAGGCCGTCGCTCCCGCGGCGATGGAACTCGCGGAACGGCTCGCGTACAAGTCCGCCCCCGCGCTTGCGGCTACGAAGGCGTGGCTCAACGAGATCGACGGAACAGGCGCGGCGCATTGGCCCGACCGGGCGCTCGATGCGTCGCTCGGTCTGGCGGGAGGCGCGGAGGAACGGGCGATGTTGCCGGCCGCATGGGGGGGAGGAGAGCGCGGGTGAGACCCGAACAGACTACGATCGTCCGTGTGGATAATGGTGGGAGGAACCACGCCCGCACGATTGCGGATATGCTGTAGCACGACAGTGCATTCGGCCGGGGGCCTGCGCCCACGCGGTGCGCGGGGCCTCCACCGCTCGCCGACCCACCTCGAGCGGAGCGCCGAGACAAACGAATCGCATGAGCGAGGCCTGACCCCAAGGCTCGGGAGTCCTGAGATGTCGAGCATCTTCCGCGTTTCGGGCGCGCACGCCCGCCGTTCCGCAGCCTCGATCGCCCGCGCCTCGGGCGCGCCGTTCGAACGAGCGACGATCGACACGCTCGAACAGCGCGTGCTGTTGTCGGCGGTCGAGCCGTTTGTCGGTCCGCTGCCGGCTTCCGCGAAGGGCCAGGTCGGCGTGGTGGAGTTCGTCGCCTGGCGTGGCGCTGCCGTTGAGGCGAAGACCGGTTCGTGGATCCTGACATTCGATCAGCAACTCGGGCGCGACGGTGCGATCGAGGCGGCGCAGCGGGTCGCGGAGGCGATGGGGCTGGACGACGCCACGTTCGGCGCCATCGGCAAGGGTCGGTACGCGACGATCGACTCGCCGACGCGACCGAGCCACTGGACGATCGCGTCAGCTCAGCGCTCCTTCGAAGGGTTGCTGGCGATCGAGCCGAACCTGATCTACCAACCAATGCGAGTGCCGAATGACCCCCTCTTCACCAACCAGTGGGGCCTCGACAACACGGGTCAGTTCATCAACAGCGGTTTCTTTACGGGCTTCGGCACGCCCGGCGCGGATATTTCGGCCGTGGCGGCATGGGACGTGACGATCGGTTCCCGAGATGTGATCGTCGCGGTCATCGACACCGGCGTGGACATCGACCATCCGGACCTGGCGGCCAACATCTGGCGCAACCCGAACGAGACTCCGAACGGACAGGACGACGACGGCAACGGCTTCGTGGACGACCTCTACGGCTGGGACTTCGGCGAACTCAACAACGACCCGCGGGATCTCGACGGGCACGGGACGGGGGCTGCAGGCATCATCGGGGCGGTCGGCAACAACGGCATCGGCATCACCGGCGTTGCGTGGGACGTGTCCATCCTTCCCATCAAGGTCGCCGATCGCTTCGGAAACCTGAGCGCCTCCGCCATCGTCGCTGCGCACGAATACCTCACGATGATGATCACGGACTACGGGCACAACATCGTCGCGAGCAACAACAGTTACGGTGCGTTCGCTCCGTCCTTCTACCTCGACGAGTTCCCGGAAGGTCTGTTCTCGGAGCGGTCCGCGATCGAGGCCTTTATCGCCGCGGGCGGTACGTTTGTCGCCTCGGCGGGCAACGACGCGAACGACAACGACGCGAACTTTACGTCGTTCCCTGCCTCGTACCCCATCCCGGGCCTCATCTCGGTCGCTGCTACAGCACCCGACGACTCGCTCGCGATCTTCAGCAACTACGGCGCGCAGACAGTCGACCTCGCCGCGCCGGGCGTCGCCCCGGGTTCGCTCGCCCCGGGCGGCGGCACGCAGCCCTTCGGGGGGACGTCGGCGGCAGCCCCCTTCGTCGTCGGCG
>JAHCJE010000105.1 GCA_026128865.1 Phycisphaeraceae bacterium
AGCGACCGCCGCGTCGGTGCGCTCGTCGTCACTGACCCGGCCAACCGGATGGTCGGCATTGTCACCGAGCGCGACGTGATGCGCCGGCTCGTCGCCACCTCCAAACCCCCGGACTCGACCTCCGTCGGGGAGATCATGACGCGAGCGGTCCTCAGTTGCACGCCGCAGTCCACGCTCGACGAAGTGCGCCGGACCATGCGCGAGCGGCGCATCCGCCACGTCCCCGTGCTGGAGGACGGCCGCCCGACCGGCATGGTCTCCATCGGCGACCTGAACGCCGCGTTGAACCATGATCTCATGGTTACGGTTCGGGCGATGGAGGCCTACATCACACAAGGGTGAGCGTGAACAGCCGATCGATCAGGCCTCTGGAAGACGATCTCCCCTGCCGAAGTGGAAGCCGGCCAGTGGTTCCTGCCTCGAAGGCGAGTGGTGACTGGCTCACAGGGCGTCGCTATTCTCGACGCGATGCCGTGCGGGCTGAATGCGACTGCAGTCACGTCTCCGCGTCCTGCATCACGCCCCGAGGACAGTGAGCAATCATGGCCAATGATCCGACGTCTCTTGAACTCAACGGCTCTGTCGCTCGTCTTGCGCTGAACCGACCGGACGCACGCAATGCCCTTTCGATCCCGCTGCTCGAGTCACTTCTGGCGCGCACAACGGAGCTGGAAACAGCCCCGGCGCCTCCGACCGCACTCGTCGTAACAGGAGCCGGACCGTCGTTTTGCGCGGGCATGGACCTTCGTGCCGTCATCGGCGACTCCGGCGTGGGCTCCATCCTCCTGGGCCTGCTCGCCGAACTGACCTTGCGCCTTCGCCGACTTCCCATGGCGCTCATCGCATCCGTCAACGGAGCAGCCATCGGCGGCGGCTGCGGTCTCGCCTGCGTCTGCGACTTCGTTCTCACCCACGACGATGCGAAACTCGGATTCCCCGAGGTCGATCTCGGCGTCTGTCCGGCTGTCGTTGCGCCGTGGGTCGTCAGACGCCTCGGTGCGGGCAAGGCGCGGCACGTCCTTCTCGCGGGCGGCGTCATGTCCGGCCGGGAGGCTGCCGCGATTGGTCTCGCCACTCGTAGCGTCCCGACGTTGGCCGATCTCGAACCGGCAGTCGCGGATCTCGCCGACAGGCTCTCCAAGGCCGGCCCGCTCGCGCTACGCGAAACAAAGCGCCTGCTCAACGCCCTTGACGGCTCCGACGACGACTCGCTCGTTCGCCGAGGAGCCGAGTTGTCGGCGTCGGTGCTCGCCAGCGAGGATGCTCAGTCCCGGCTCCGACAACGCCTCTCCACGAAGCCCTGAACTCGCCGAACCGAGAGCACGCCGCTGCCCTTGCGCGCTATACTCCGGCTGTTCCGGGACGTGATCGGGGTATGTCCGGTGTCGGCTTCGGCCAGCCGCCGGGCGGTCGGAGCAGACGAATGACGGCCCAGCCGCTGCCAGTCGAGCGCGATGACCGCGGAGAGCACGAAGGCGTGCTCACGATCCGACTTGAACAGGCGGACAGGCCCGTCGTCGTTCTCGACCACGCGCTGATGCAGCGTCTCGAAGCAGCCTTGGCGACGATCCCCGCCGACGCCCGTGCCGTCGTTCTGGCCTCGGCGAGCGAGCGAGCGTTCGTCGCCGGCGCTGACCTCAGGGCGATCAGCGAACTCAGCGACGACCAACTCGACCGATACCTCGCTTACGGCCAGCGTGTCTTCGGCGTCCTTTCGCAACTCCCCTGCCCCACGGTGGCGGCGATCAACGGCGCTGCGCTCGGGGGCGGCCTCGAACTCGCCATGCACTGCGACGGCCTCATCGCCTCGCCTTCACCCTCCGGCAAGCCATACCAGGTCGGCTTGCCCGAGGCCTCCCTCGGCCTGTGCCCGGGATGGGGCGGCACGAACCTGCTTCCTGCTCGCATGGACCCGGTGGAGGCGATCCGGCGGACAGCGACGGGCAAGACGATGGCGTTCGATGAGGCCGCTGAGGCGGGCCTGTTCGATGACGTCGCCGCCATGCCGGACGAACTTCTCGGCACGGCCAAATCGTGGGTGTGCGCCCAGAAGACGCCGAAGCGCGACGGCGCGCCGTCGCGGTGGATCGGGCGCGGCGATTCCGCCGCCGCGGTCGTCGCTGCCGCCGATGAGGTTCGCGGCGAGATTGGTTCGAACCTGCCCGGACGTGCCGTGCTCGACGCGGTGGACGCCGGCACGGCTCGCGGATGGCAGGCCGCGCTCGACGCCGAGCGAGAGCGTCTCGTTTCGCTCCGGCGCACGCCCGCCGCTGTTGATGCGATCCGCGCGTTCTTCGAGCGCACGGCGAAGAAAGGATGACGCCCGGGGGACGGAGTTCGAGGAATCACGCCACCCGGGGGAGGAACCACGCGGCCTGACGCGCGTGACGCAGAGGTGTCCGATGGCAGACCTGAAGTCGATGAAGGGCGTCTCGGAGAAGGACCGCAAACTCATCGCGGAGGCGGAAGCCCTGCTCGGCCCCGAGCCGACCTCGATGGGCTTCATGAAGAACCTCTTCTGGGGACGCTTCCGCGGCGACCTCGTGATGCCCTACCCGGAAGTCAGCCCCGAAGAGGCCGCCCGGTGCGACCAGTTGCTCGCCGAACTCGAACGCTACCTTAAGAGCGAGCACCCCGCGATCCAGATCGACCAGGAACAGGAGATCCCTCGCTGGGTCATCGACCGGCTGTTCTCGATGGGCGTTCTTGGCATGACCATCCCGAAGGAGTACGGCGGGCTGGGGATGGGCATCACCAGTTACAACCGCGTGCTCGAGATGATCGGCCGATACTGCGGCTCGACGGCCGTGATGGTCAGCGCCCACCAGTCGATCGGCTGCAAGGCCATCATGCTCTTCGGCACGGAAGAGCAGAAGCGGCTCTGGCTCCCCCAACTCGCCAAGGAACAACTCAGCGCGTTCTGCCTGAGCGAACCCAACGTCGGGTGCGACGCCGGAGGGCAGGAGACCACCTGCGAACTCTCGGCGGACGGGAGCCACTACATCCTCAACGGCGAGAAGAAGTGGGCGACCAGCGCGGCGATCAGCGGCCTCTTCACCGTCATGGCGGGGCAGAAGATGCCCGACGGTTCCCAGCGGGTCACCGCCCTCGTCTGCACGCCCGACATGGAAGGCGTCGACATCTTCGAGAAGAACCGCAGCAAGTGCGGCATCCGGGGAACGTGGCAGGCGCGGATCCGGTTCACCAACGTCCGCGTGCCGAAGTTCAACCTGCTGCACAAGGAAGGCCGCGGGCTGAACGTCGCGCTCAGTTGCCTGAACTACGGGCGGTGCACGCTCAGCGCGGGGATGCTCGGCGGGGCGTTCGCGGCCATGAACCAGGCGATCCGATGGTCGCAGACCCGCTACCAGTTCGGCGATCCCCTCTCGGAGAAGGAACTCGTTCGCCAGCGCATCGCCCACATGGCCGCGATGGTGTACGCCATGGACGCCGTGCTCTACATGACCACCGGCATGCTCGACCGTGGAGACGACGACATCATGGTCGAGACCGCTGCGTGCAAGGTCTTCTGCTCCGAGATGGGCTGGCGGGTCGTCAACGACGCGGTCCAGATCATGGGCGGCGAGTCCTACATGACCGAGAACGAGATCGAACGCATCTTCCGCGACTCGCGCATCAACATCATCGTTGAAGGCTCGAACGACCTCATGTGGTCCTTTATCTTCGCCTACGGCGGGAAGCAACTCGGCGAGTGGATGCTCGGCATACGCGACGCGCCGCTCTCGCGGAAACTCAGCCCGACGCTCCTCAAGGCGGCGATCCCCCTGGCCGCGGAGGTCTTCCTGGGCGTGCGCCGGCGCGCCCCCGCGATCGAGGGCGTCCATCCCTCGCTCCGCCCGCACGCGCAGCGGCTCGCACGACTCATCTCCGAGCACACCTACCAGTTCAAGCAGACCAGCAAGCGCTACGACGCGGCCGTCGTCTCGCGCCAGGCCGTGCAGGCCCGCCTCGCTCTCGCGGCCATCTACCTGCACGCGTGGGCCTGCACGCTGAGCAAACTGGACCGCGACGTGCGCCGCCACGACGGCAACGGCGGGCTGGAGTTCGAGCGCGACCGCGCCGCCGCCATCCACTTCTTCGACCTCGCCGAAGTCGAAATCAACCGCTTCTACCGCGAACTCTACTTCAACGCGGACGACACGATGCTGGCGGCGGCGGACGCGGCCCTGCGCCACAACGACTCGCTCCCCACCGAGGACTTCATCATCCCCGAGCGCAGCCCCACGCCGCAGCGCGGCAAGGGCCGGCGGACGGACCACTCATCGATCAGGTTGTTCCCGGGCGATGCGCAGGCCCGGACCGCGGACGCCGCGCAACGCTGAACCGTACCGGCGCGTCGCCGGCCCCCCGGGCCGCTACGCTGTCGCCAGAGAGCAGCCCGTCCCGGAAGCGGGTGGGCGGGAGGACGCCGATGCCGAGGAAGGTCGTCTACGAAGCGCGCGTCGAGTACGTGCAGATCCTCGACGAGGAAGGACGCCTCGACGCCAGACTCGCCGCGGGCACCCTGACCGACGAGCAGGTCGCCTTCCTCTACGAGCAGATGGTGATCTGCCGCCAGTACGACGAGGTCGCCTTCAAACTGCAACGCTCCGGACGCATGGGCACCTACCCGCAGAACAAGGGGCAGGAGGCCGCCGCGCTCGGCTCCGGATTCGCCGCGAAGAAGGGCGCCGACTTCCTCGTCCCCTGCTACCGCGAGAACGCCGCACTCTTCCTCCACGGCCTGCCCATGGAGCACATCCTCCTCCACTGGATGGGCGACGAACGCGGGAACCAGATCCCCGAAGGCGTGAACGTCACACCCATCAGCATCCCCATCGGCACCCAGATGCTCCACGCCACCGGCATCGCGTGGGCGTACAAGATCCGCCGCGAGCCGCGCTGCGTCATCACCTACTTCGGCGACGGCGCGACCAGCGAGGGCGACTTCCACGAAGCGGCGAACTTCGCCTCCACCCTCCAGGTGCCCTGCGTCTTCTTCTGCCAGAACAACCAGTGGGCCATCAGCGTCCCGCGCGAGACGCAGACCGCGTCCGAGACGATCGCCCAGAAGGCCCTCGCCTACGGCATGCCCACCGTCCAGGTGGACGGCAACGACCTCTTCGCCGTCTACAAGGAAACGCGCGACGCGCTCGACCGCGCCCGCAGCGGCGGCGGGCCGAGTTTCATCGAGGCTGTCACCTACCGCCTCGGCGACCACACCACCGCCGACGACGCCCGGCGCTACCGCGACCCCGAGGAGGTCGCCGCGTGGCAGCAGAAGGACCCGATGATCCGCACCCGCAAGTACCTCGAAAGCAAGGGCCTGTGGGACGACAACCGCCAGCGGGCCGCCGAGGAGCGAGCCAAGGCGATCGTGCAGGAGGTCGTGCGCACGGCCGAGGGGATCGAGAAGCCCACGACCGACGACATCTTCAACTTCACCTTCGCCGACCTCCCGGCCGAGATCGCCCGCCAGCGCGACACGCTGCGGACCAGTTCGATCGGGCAGGAACCGACGCAGGCCGCGCTCCGAGCCGGACATTGATCGAGGACAACCACGATGGCATCGACTGAACTTCCCAATCGCATCACGGCCGACCCCGACGTTTGCTCAGGCAAGCCGTGCATCCGTGGGCATCGCGTCCGGGTCTCCCTGGTTCTCGACCGGCTGGCCGCGGGCGAATCCGCCGACGCCATTCTCCGCGACTATCCAGGCCTCGTGCGCGAGGACATCCTCGCCTGCATCGCGTACGGCTCCGAGATGGTGAAGGATCGCACCAGCGTCGGTCAGATGACGTTCCTGAAGCCAAGAGACCTGTGGCAGACCAACTGATCGGCGTTCCCGGGTCGCCGCTTTCCGCAAGGACGAACACGATGCCCCGCACCGAAGTGATGAACACCAAGGGACTCACGCTCGTTGACGCCATCAACGAGGCTCTCGCCCAGGAGATGGAGCGCGACGAACGCGTCGTCGTCCTCGGCGAGGACGTCGGTCTCAACGGCGGCGTCTTCCGCGTCACCGAGGGCCTCCAGAAACGCTTCGGCGCGGAACGCGTCGCCGACACGCCCCTCGCCGAGTCCGGCATCATGGGCACCGCCATCGGCCTCGCCATGGCCGGCATGCGCCCCGTCCCCGAGATCCAGTTCGAGGGCTTCCTGGGGCCCGCCTACGACCAACTCGTCAACCACGCCGCACGCTACCGCACACGCAGCCGCGGCGCGGTCACCATCCCGCTCACCGTCCGCGTGCCCGTCGGCGGCGGCATCCACGCCCCGGAACTCCACTCCGACTCGCCCGAGGCGATCTACGCCCACCACCCCGGCCTCAAGGTCGTCATGCCCAGCACGCCCTACGACGCCAAGGGCCTCCTGCTCAGCGCGATCCGCGACCCCGATCCGGTCGTCTTCTTCGAGCCGAAGCGCGTCTACCGCAGTTTCCGCGAGAGCGTGCCCGAGGAGGACTACACCATCCCGATCGGACAGGCGAAGGTGGTCGCCGAGGGGACGGACGTGACCGTCGTCACGTGGGGCGCGCCCGTCTTCCAGTGCCTCGCCGCGATGGACGAACTCCCGGAGGACGCGAGCATCGAACTGATCGACCTGCGCACGATCTACCCGATCGACGTGGACACGATCGTCGAGAGCGTCCGCAAGACCGGCCGGTGCGTGGTCGTACACGAGGCCCCGAAGACCGCCGGCCTCGGCGCGGAGATCGCAACCATCATCCAGGAGCACTGCTTCCTGCACCTCGAGGCCCCCGTGCAGCGGTGCACCGGCTTCGACACGGTGATGCCGTACTACAAACTGGAACTCGACTACCTGCCCGAGAGTCCGCGGATTCAGAAGGCGATCGAGGAATGCCTGGCGTACTGAGATCGAACGCAGAGGCCGCGGAGCATCCCGCCGAGCCTCCTCTGATTGAGAGCGACACAAGCACCGCGGCAAGGACAAGACCTGAAGGATCGATCGAATGGCCCACACGAAGTCCGCGAACCCAGACCAGTTCATCCTGCCCGACCTCGGCGAGGGCGTGCACGAGGCCGAACTCATCAAGTGGCGCGTGCAGGTCGGCCAGGCCGTCGACGAGCACGACATCCTCGCCGAGATGGAAACCGACAAGGCCCTCGTCGAGGTGCCCAGCCCGCGCGCCGGCGTCATCGCCGCGCTCCACGGCAAGGAAGGCGAAATCCTCAAGGTCGGCTCCGTCCTCGTCGAGTACAAGGGCCAAGGCTCGGCGTCGAGTGCGCAGGCGGCCACGCCCGCCGCGTCGAAGCCCGCGCCAAAGCCTGAGCCTGAGCCGGAAGCCGAGCGCGAAGACGCCGGCACCGTCGTCGGCCAGGTGGGCGGCGACCTCGCGGGCATGACCGCCCGCGACGGCAAGGCCCTCGCCACCCCGGCTGTCCGCCGCCTCGCCCGCGAACTCGGCATCGACATCAACCGGGTGCCCGGTTCCGGCATCGGCGGCCGCGTCACGGAGAAGGACGTCCGCGCGTTCGCCTCCGGCGGCGCTCGAACCGCCTCCGCCGCGCCGACCCGCTCCGCCCCCACTCCTGCGGCCGCCGCGTCCGCGTCGCCCGCCGCTGCGCGCGCACCGTCGCACACTCCGGCCCCCGCGCAGCAGGCCGCGATCCCGCCCGGCGCGGACACCGCCGTCATCCCCTTCCGCGGCGTGCGCCGCACCATCGCCAACCGCCTGCGCGAAAGCGTCTCCACCGCCGTCCACTTCACCGTCATGGACGAGGCCGACGTGACCGAACTCGACTCGCTCCGCCGCAAACTCGCGGCCGCCAGCGGCGAGAAGGTTTCGTTCCTGCCCTTCGTCTGCTCGGCCGTCTGCCGCGCTCTCGCCGACCGGTTCGGCGCGCTGAACGCGACCGTTGACGACAAGGCCGAGCAGATCGTCCAGCACCGGGCCGTCCACCTCGGCATCGCGACGGACACCGACACCGGCCTCATGGTGCCCGTGATCCGCGACGCCGACAAACTCGGCGTGCTCGAGATCGGCCGCCAGATCAACGCCATCGCACGCTCGGCCCGCGACCGCTCGATCCCGCGCGAGCAACTGCTCGGCTCGACCTTCACCATCAGCAACGTCGGCAGCCACGCGGGCCGCTTCGCCACGCCCGTCATCAACTACCCCGAGGTCGGCATCCTCGCGGTCGGGCGCGTCCGCGAGGGCATGGTCACCCGCGACGGCTGGTTCCGCGTCGGCAAACTCCTGCCGCTGAGCCTCGCCTGCGACCACCGCGTCGTCGACGGCGCAACCGGCGCGCTCGCCCTAGCCGAGATCGTCCGCCTGCTCCAGGAACCGGAACAACTGCTCACGCCGGCCAGAAGTTGAAGTTCCGGCATCAGTCATCATCGATCGGGATCAACCGCACCGCCTTCAAGTTCATCAGGGCGAGTCCGTCGATGCGTACAGGCCGAACGCGAATCTCCTTCGTCTCTGCTATGCCCACAGTGATTGATCCGAGATCGAGCGTGGCGAACCTGGTCCATGAGCCGGTCGGCGCCACCCGGCCGTCTGCTCGCTGCCTCCCGATCTCCACGATGTAGGCGCCGCCAGAACCTGCGTCGCAAGCGAACTCGACCTGAACCATGTAGGTGCCCGGTGGAACTACCGCCTCCCAGGCAACCGTGTCGGCGGGGTCAGTCCAGAAACCGATGTTGTCCTTACCGTGGCCGACTTCGTACTGAGCGTGAACACCCTCGATCACTGCGTCACGGGCCTGGAGTTCGAGCATGCCGTCTGCACGCGGGCGCAGCGGCGAGGTGATCACATCGGGATCTCCTTCGATTCGGAGCGCGACGACAGTCACGATCTGGCTTGATGGCTCCGCCGGAAGGTGGATGACCACACGCTCGCCGTCCCGTTCCACGGGCAGTGGACGGCGGCGCGGGTCGGCGTGGAACCACGCATCGCCGGTCCGGTTCCGCAGGCCGTCGATCACCAGCCGGCCATCGGTGGGCCAGTCGAAGACGTGAAGGTAGAGCGTTTCGCCCCGGCGTGTGCAGCGGCCCCAGGGCAGGCGTCGGAAGGGACCGGCCTGCGTGCCGTAGATCGCCTCGCCGTTGCGGTCGAGCCAGTCGCCAACCACGTGAAGCCGGTCCACGCTCGGCTGCGGAATCAGCCCCTCGGCCGTCGGGCCGACGTTCAGCAGGAGGTTGCCGCCCTTGCTGGCAACGTCCACGACCATGCGGAGGAGTTCGTCCGCGGACTTCCAGTTGTGGTCGTTCGCCTTGAAGCCCCAGGTGTCGTTCATCGTGATGCAGGACTCCCAGTCCAGGCCGGGCAGTCCCGTGGCGGGGACGGTCTGCTCGGGCGTGGCGAAGTCGCCGACGGTGCGGGTCATGTCGCCCATGCCCGCGCCGCGCTTGCCGACGCGGTTATTCACGATGACCATGGGATTGATGGCCCGGCAGAGGCGTTCGAGTTCGACGCCGTGCTCGACGGTCCACTCCGGGATCCACTCCCCGTCGAACCACATGACGTCGATGGGGCCGTAGTTGGCGAGGAGTTCCACGACCTGCTTGCGGAGCACGTCGGCATAGGTTGGGAATCGATCGCCGCTCGCGTCCGGGTGGTGCCAGTCCATGATCGAGTGATACCAGCCGATACGGATGCCCTCGGCACGGCATGCGTCCGCGAGTTCACGCATGATGTCCCGCTTGAACGGCGTGGCGTCCATGATGTCGTAATCGGTGTACGCCGAGTCGAAGAGGCAGAAGCCATCGTGGTGCTTGCTGGTGATGACGAGGTAGCGCATCCCGGCCTCGCGCGCGAGCCGCACCCAATCACGGGCGTCGAACCTCACGGGATTGAATCGGGCAGCGAGAGGCTCATATTCCTTCGGGCTGATCTGGCCGTGGTACATGATCCACTCCCCGACACCGGGCACCTCGCGTCCGTTCCAGACACCAGCGGGCACCGCGTACAGCCCCCAGTGGATGAACATGCCGTATCGGGCCTCTCGCCACCAGTCCAAGCGGCCGGGCACGTCAGAGATCGCGTCCAGTTCACGTACCCAGATGTTGCGGAACTGCAGCGGCGTGTCGTGGGCCTGAAGTTCGATCGGTCCACGGGCCGGGATCGGCTTCGTTCGGTCCCAATAGTTCTCGA
Organism: Phycisphaeraceae bacterium; assembly: GCA_026128865.1. Lineage (GTDB taxonomy): Bacteria > Planctomycetota > Phycisphaerae > Phycisphaerales > UBA1924 > CAADGN01. Next base: position 10,124 of record JAHCJE010000105.1, read on the forward strand.
GCGTCGTGTCGTTTGCGACGAGCACACCGTTGAGGAACACCGTCACCCGATCGCCAAGCACGAGAATGCGGAACTCGTTCCACTCGCCGGGCGGACGATCGGCGACCGTGATCGGCCCTGAAGGTCCGCGCTGGTTGTTGTAGAGGCCGCCTGAGCCGATCGGGTTGTCCCAGATCTGCACTTGCGGGCAGCCCCGGATGTAGATGCCGCTGTCCCCGCCGGGTTCGATGCGCCATTCCACCCGCAGCTCGAAATCCCCGAAATGCTCGACCGTCTGGAGGCTTGTCCAACCCTTGTCGAAATGCAGGACGCCATCACTCACGGTCCAGTGCGCCAGCGAGGCCTCGTTCGCAGCGGCCTGTGCATCGGCACGTTTGGCATCGCTCATCGCGGCAACGGCGGGCGGATCGCCCGCAACCCCCTGCCAGCCGGCAAGATCGCGGCCGTTGAAGAGGGATCGAAAGCCCGCCGGAGGATCGGCCGCGATTGCGAGAGCGGGAAACACACAGGCGACGATCACGAACGCACACGGTCGCATGAGACCACCTTTCAACCTATCCCAAGCGGCAACCGACGCAGACACGGATCGACCACACGCGAAGCCTACACGATCCGAACGACCGCTTCAGCGTGCGACTTCAACGATGACCGATGCGCCTTCAAACCCTGCGACGACCTCCCTGCCCCTGCCTTCGCCGAGCACGCACACCGCGGACGCCAGGGCGTCTGCCGTCGCGGCATCCGGAGCGATGACCGTTGCTGCGATGCGGTTCGTGACACCGAGACCGGTTCGGGGATCGACGATGTGCGAGTAACGGATGCCGCCGATCTCGACGAACTGAGCGGTATCACCGGAGGTTGCCACGCCGGCGTTCTCGACTTCGACCGTTGTACCCCCGCTCAAGCCCGTCCGGACTTGGATCGCCCAACCCTCACGTCCCGGGGGGGGCTCGCCCGCCAATAGATCTCCGCCGAGATCGATCAGGAAACGGTTCACGCCCTGTTCGCGGAGCGCGTCCCCTGCCCGGTCGGCGGCAAACCCCTTGCCGATCCCTCCGAGGTCGAGCCTCATGCCTGGCTGGACCAATCGGACGGTTCGATCCTCTGGGTTCAGTTCGATCTCCTTCCAACCCACGGCAAGGAGGGCAGACGCGAGTTCCTCGGTGTTCGGGAGTCGTCCATCGCGCCTCGCCTGTCGCCAGAGCCGAACCACTGGGCCAACAGTCGGGTCGAAGGCGCCATCGGTGGCTTCGGACAGCTGCCGCGCAAGGTCCATGACCCGGTACAAGTCCTCGCTGACGATCACGGCAGGGCCACCCGCAGCGTCGCTGAGGCGGTTCAGTTCGCTACCGCGGAGCCAATCGCTCAGGGAAGCGTCGAGGCTGGCGATTCGCTCGAAGGCCTGGGCCGCCGCATTGGCCGCACACTCCCGCCCGACGGCGTAGAGCGTTATCCTGCACTCGACTCCCATGTGGATCTGGGCGAACTCATACCGAGACAAGACCTCCGCAGCCTCCGTTGAGTCGGATGTGGCGACGGTAGGATCGCTCGCGCACCCCGCGTGCAGAAGCCAGAGTGGAACGCACAGGAGCAGGAAAGGTCGAATAGGCATCATGGTTCATCTCATGCATGGTCTTGTGGCATTGCTGGTTTGTTTCACAGCATCGGCAGTTGTGGCCGGGGATCCGCCGACTCCCGGCAAGCCCTTCAAGCAGGGTATCGAAGGCACCACGGTTTCGTTCGATCTCGTCTGGGTGCCCGGCCAACGAGACGGCGAGGGCTTCTGGGTAAGCCGGACGGAGATGCCGTGGGACGTCTACGACATCTTCACCTATGCCCTCGACCGTCCGAACCCGGACGCCCCAGCCGACGGGGTTGCGCGTCCGACCAAGCCCTACGTCACGATGGATCGAGGCTTCGGACACGCGGGCTTTCCGGCGATGTCAATGTCGTTCAAGAATGCGCAAGCATTTTGCGACTGGCTGAGCGCCAAGTCGGGCCTGCATTATCGCTTGCCGACCGAGGCCGAGTGGGAGATGCTCTGCGAGCGAGGCGTGCGTCCCGCGTTGGAGCGCTGCCCGCTCGACCAACTGGCCTGGCACGACGGAAACGCGGGATACCAAACCCGCGCCGTCGGAAGCAAGGCC
>JAHCJE010000106.1 GCA_026128865.1 Phycisphaeraceae bacterium
AAGGAAGGGGCCGGGGCGCCGGCGAGCGGGCAGGACCGGCAGGCCGCGCAAGCCCGAGGAGGTCCGGGCGCTCATCGTGCGGATCGCCACGGAGACCGGCTGGGGATCGACGCGTGTGCTCGGCGAGCTGCGCAAGCTCGGGATCACCAACATCTCGCGGACCACGGTGCGACGCATCCTCACGGAGCACGGCATCGACCCAGCGCCCACGCGACGCGGCCAGAGCTGGGACGAGTTCATCAAGGCCCACGCCGAGACCCTCTGGGCCTGCGACTTCTTCACCAAGACGGTCTGGACCGCGCTGGGGCCGAGGGTCGCGTACGTGCTGTTCTTCCTGCACATCGGTAGCCGGCGGGTGATCGTCAGCGAGCCCACCACCACCCCGACCCGCGAGTGGACGGCCGAGCAGGCCTCCCTGTTCCTCGGTCAGGCCCAGGCCGACGGCTTTCAACCGCCCGGGATCCTGCTCCGTGACCACGACGGCAAGTTCGGGCCTGCGTTCGACAGCGCGCTCGCCGGCTCCGGGTGCCGTGCGAAAGCGCTCCCCGTCCGGGCGCCGATCCTGAACGCCTTCGCCGAGCGCTGGATACAGTCCGTCAAGCGGGAGTGCCTCGACCACATCATCGTCTTCGGGCTCGGCCACCTGGCCTACCTGATTACTTCCTGGGTCCGGCACTACCACGAGGAACGCCCGCACCAGGGGCTGGACAACCGGCTCATTACCGGGCCGGACCCGCCTGAGGCCACCGTCGGCCCGATCCGGTGCAGGACGCGGCTGGGCGGGGTGCTCAAGAGCTACGAGCGGCTCGCCGCGTAGCTCGCAAAACCCCGGTGACTCGACCTCCAGGCCAGAGGACAGAGTTTCGGCCCAGCGCGGGATATGCTTCGGAATCGACATCATCGGCTGTGGCCTATGTCACACGTCAGGCCCATGTTAACGCTCAATGCAAAATAAACAACTGGAAACGGAAGTCATGCCACGTTCTCAAGGGCGAATCCATAGCGACTTCTTCAAGACCTTCCTTTGGTTCTATTGTTCCGCGTAGACGGCAAGTAAGCACGGCCATTCGTGCATACAAGTTGCGCAGTTCCCACGCGCGCCACAGCCAGCGCCGCGCCGCAGCCCGATCTAGGCGCACGCCAACGCCCCTTGAATATGCAACATATAATAGGTATGCTGATCCTCCGTGACCATCCTTTGATGCTTCTCGCAGCAAGGACATACCATCACTCGCGCCTCGCTTACTTTTTGATAGAAGCAGGGCAGCTCCGAGATAGTGTCTGGCAACGGCGGATCCATTCGAAGACGCACGCCTCAGATACCGCAAACAAGGCGCACTCGCGGCGAGTTCATCAATTGCGCTGTGCTCGATAGCAGCCAACTCCACCGCAGCGTCTAACGATTTCTGGCGAACTGCCAACTTAAGTCGAGATATGGCCTCAGTTCTATTCTGGCGAATTCCATTGCCCTGATACAGTGCCGCGGCATATCGAAAAGAAGCTTCCATATTGCCGCAGTCGCTTCCCCTTTTTAGCAAATGCACTCCGATACCGTCATTCTCGCGACGCACAATCAATTGTGCGCACATATTTGCCATGCGTATGGCTGCGTCACCATCACCCTGCTCAAGCGCGATGCTGTACTCTTGCCAAGCCGCAGGTTGACACTCAACGGGCGATTGCTCGTCCTCATAAATCACGCCGAGGAGATAATGAGCGGTAGCAGAACATGGATATTGGCCCGACCGAAGAGCCGCATCCAGCTCTTTGACGAGCCTTACGACCTCATCAGCGTTGCGCGAACGCCCGGTTCTTGACTGTACGAGACGTCGAAAAGCACACCACAAATCAATATGTAGTTCGTGGCGTTCCCTATTCACCCAACTCTCTCCTCAACGGAGCCAGTCGGCAGTGAGGTAAGAAGCGGTGCCGATTCGTCGGCTACGCTCGGCAAGAACCTTGCATGCGTGACACCAAGTACACATCTGGCCGGACTATACTCAAAGAGATTGGGACGTGGAAGATGCCGCAGCGGACGAATCATGGCTCTCTTTTTTATATTACGACGTTTCTGGTGTCTCTCGATATCATGCTTCTTGCGATGCTCCTTATTAGGAGCAATCTGCTCGATTTCCTTGCGCCGCTGAGGTTCTGCTTCCCTTAACTTTCTGTCCCTCGCCTGCTTCGCCCTTTTCTGAGCTTGCTTCTGCTTGTACTGTTCGACCCAATCGTGCAAGCGTTTGTTCTTGCCAGATCCGCCCGGATTGCCGCAGTTGCTCTTCCCTGCCGCGAACGACGCCGTCGCTCCTCCCAGTTTACAGACGTTCTTCGTCCTTGAAGCGTTCTTTGCTTTCTTCGTCTTCTTCGTCGCGTCGTAGAACTTCTTGAAGACCCGCGCCTTGCCCGGCCCCGGGATCGGCACGATCGTCTCGATGATGTCGCGGATGGTGTCCTTGACGTCCTGCCGCTGCTGCCGACGGATGTCGTCCAGTTCCTCGAAGTCGTCGGTCAGGGGATTGTAGCCGTCCAGGGACATGCAGAGTCGGCCCATCGCCGACTGAAGCATGAAGTCCGCCTGGCGGATCATCTCCTTCCATTCCCAATCCGGGTCTCCGAAGCCTGTCCAGTCCTCGATCGTATCGATGATGTCCTTCCAGAGGCCCAGCCCCATCGGGTCGCGCCAGAACAGCGGGTCGCCCACCGCGTACTCGTACAGGTTCAGACTGTCGATATAGCCCGCCGGGTCCCTGCTCTGCCACACGCCCAGGTACGGCTCGTAGACGCGGTGCCGCACGTGGTAGCGTTGCGTGAAGGCGTCCCAGCGGTAGCCGGCGTAGCCCGCGCGCAGGTCCAGCGCCGCCGACGAGAGCACGCCGCGGCCGCCCAGCGTCGCCGCCGAGTTGTACGCGTTCAGGTACGCGATCGTGTCCGTGCTGTTGATGGTGCCGTCCAGGTTCCAGTCGGCGCGGATGTCGTTCGCCCCGTGCCACGCGCTGAAGACCGACGCGTCCGCCGAGTCCACCACGCCGTCGCCGTTGAGGTCGGCCCGGTCCGCCCCCGTCGGCACGCCGTACGCCGTGTACCACGCCCGCTGCACCGCCGCGCCCGACGAATCGACCACCAGCGCCGCGTCGGCGCGCCAGTTCTGGCAGATGAAGACCCGCTCCTCGAGCACGCCGTCGCTCTCGAACAGCCAGGTGTCGGCCGGGTCCGTGTTGGCCGGGTCGGCCTCGGGCTGCACCGCGTCGCGGTCGCGCAGCACCACGTCGTCGATGTACGAACCCGACGACCTGAACCCCGCCGCGTGGTACACGAACCGCTCCTTCGCGTCCGACTCGACGGCCTCGTCCGTCCCCCGGTACGCCGCGATCACACGCCAGCGCTCATCATACACGAACCACCGCCACGGGTCGTCCCCGTCCACCCCGCTGTCCGCGTTGAAGTCCGCGTGCTCGCCGATCAGGTAGCCGAGGCCAGATCCGCACTCATTGCCCCGCAGGCCCGGTTCGGTGCAGGACGCGACTCGGCGGCGTGCTGAAGATTCACGAGCGGCTCGCCGCGTAGCTCGCAAAACCCTGCCGACGCGACCTCCAGGCCAGAGGACAGAGTTTCGGCCCACCGCGGGAAATGCCTCGGAAACGACATCATCGGCTGTGGCCCATGTCAGGCCTCGGCAATTACGCCCCTACAAATCAAGAGTACATCTGAATGCTTGCTCAACCGATCTATCGAGTCAGCGGTCGTCAACCCTCTCTTGTGCAAGTCATACCCTCTGAATGTTCCCGAGCGTCGAACAACACAACTGCCATCAATAGATGCTACCCAAATCCTTGCATACGTCATGTTCCACACCGCCCACGATACAGATGCAGCGTAAACGAATCCTAGACATGCGATCTGAACTGGCATTCCCAGCACACCACTCCCTGCAAGAACAACCTGCAATACGGCTATTCCAGCGCACAGCCGCCATACCCTGCTATCAACCTCAATAGCTACACATCGGTAGTCACGTGAATAAAAGGACGTGCTCTTAATCCAGGCAATGACTGCGCCCCATGCGAACGCCCACAACATTGGGCTGCTGGCCAGCAAGAGGGCAAGCGCGATTTTGAATGAATACGGGAGCGCAGGTGACAACACGACGATCCTCATCGTGAATACGATAGTCAGTGCTGCAAGCATACTAGACGAGAAGCACCCTCCGATGCCCTGGCATCGCTTTCGCGACATGGCCTTTCGAGTCGGTGCCTTCGGACTTTCTGTCATTGGTGTATCAACTCCCACAGGAGAGGCCGCTCGCCAGGCCCCTTCCTCACACAGAGGGAAGTCGTGCCGGCACCGATGGCAATTCCATCAATCGCCTGATCGATTCGACTGTACCCTGTGCTTCCGCCAAAGTACCGATATGTTCCCCATGACGCGCAGCAGAACGCGACGCAGTTCTGACTCTTACCCTTTGTAGCCTTTTTCAGCGCGAGCTCGCCACAGCCGCCGGCAACCGCGAAGCTCACTTTAGAATATGTTGGAATAGTAACTCCTGGAGTAGGGTCGAGCCAGTAGTCACGGAGTTCTTTAATCCCCTCCCGGAAATCTCGCCAGTAGTCGTCCCACCATGGGGGGCCCAGCCCAGTGAAGTCGCGGTCAACAACTGGATTGTTCGTCAAGTAGCGGTACACGTTGATGTCGAAGAGATAATCGGCCGGATCCCTGCTCTGCCACACGCCCAGGTACGGCTCGTAGACCCTGTGCCGCACGTGATAGCGTTCGGTGAACGCGTCCCAGCGGTAGCCCGCGTAGCCCGTGCGCAGGTCCAGCGCGGCCGACGACAGCACGCCGCGGCCGCCCAGCGTCGCCGCCGAGTTGTACGCGTTCAGGTACGCGATCGTGTCCGTGCTGTTGACCGTGCCGTCCAGGTTCCAGTCGGCACGCACGTCGCTCGCACCGTGCCACGCGCTGAAGACCGACGCGTCCGCCGAGTCAACCACGCCGTCGCCGTTGAGGTCGGCCCGGTCCGCCCCCGTCGGCACGCCGTACGCCGTGTACCACGCCCGCTGCACCGCCGCGCCCGACGAATCGACCACCAGCGCCACGTCGGCGCGCCAGTTCTGGCAGATGAAGACCCGCTCCTCGAGCACGCCGTCGCTCTCGAACAGCCACGTCTGGGCCGGGTCCGTGTTGGCCGGGTCCGCCTCCGGCTGCACCGCGTCGCGGTCGCGCAGGATCAGGTCGTCGATGTACGAACCCGACGACCTGAACCCCGCCGCGTGGTACACGAACCGCTCCTTCGCGTCCGCCTCGACGGCCTCGTCCGTCCCCCGGTACGACGCGATCACACGCCAGCGCTCATCATACACGAACCACCGCCACGGGTCGTCGCCGTCAACCTCGCTGTCCGCGTTGAAGTCCGCGTGCTCGCCGATCAGGTAGCCGAGGCCGTTGTACCGGTACGCCGCCACCGTGTTCGGCGGGTCGTCGCTGATACACTCACCGTGTCTACCGGAGGTGGACAAGTTCGGTCTATTTGTGACTAGTCAATAATGAGAGATCGTCGCGAATCGAAATAGCCTCTTCTTCATCCAGAAAGATGACAAGAAATGAGTCGGATACTATGGCGGCGTACTTGCCTCGGTTCCTTGCTAAAGTGCTCGGCTCCCCGCTGAGCAGGAGCACGGCGGGGCTGCCGTTGCCTTGCTCGCAGAGCCACGCCTCACGACTTCTATTATAATATACGGAAAACGTTTCATAATAGTCAAGATAGCCAAATCCACGAGATCGCATTCGAGCCAGCGATTCGGCAAGGGCTTCCTCGACGGACACCGAGGGGTAGTCGTGCATTTTACCAATCGCGATACGCGATGCTTCAAATATCCAAGCGCCAAAGTCCGTGTTGGGCTTGCGTTTGGCCATATTTGCCACCAAATAAACCCCGGCTGCAACGAATAACAGTGCGGTGAGTATATATGCGACGGGTCGTCGCACGCCAACTCGATCTTTCACGTGTTCACTGTCCACGCCGTTCCTTTTTTCGGCTAAACGGCTCGTTCCAGGGAAGGTCATACCATTTGATGCCCCCGGGAAGGTAGCGAACTGTGCTTCTCGGCAACGTGACGGGCTTCCCGTACAGATCGTACAGCAGATCTGCCAGTTTCTTGCCTTCGTCACCCGCTCCGGCGTCGCAGCAAAAGAACTCCACTTCGGACGAATGTTCAAATATATCTTTCAGCGAGTTGTCGAGATCTTGGTAGTGCGGCCATTGGCGAGTTGGATCGTCATCTCGCATTCGCCTAATGTCTTCTAGCGTTTGTGGAGTGATGAAGATGTCGCCTGTGTCGATCACACCCGGCTCCCCATGCGTTGAAATTGTGGTGCGCGGGCAGGGGTTGCATTGTGATTGGCTGCAGTACTCCTTCAGATCTTCGGCGATTTCATGAATGTTCTTCTTCTTGATGCCCGGAGAGTGCTTGTCGCTTGGATCAAGTTCATAATTGCGCTTAGGAGGACGCGGTTTCTTGGGTTGCGGCCTAACCCCCCAGTCCTCTCCCTGCCTGCCGATGTCCAAGCCATGGCTGTCGAGGAATGCGATCGGATTCGAACTCGTGAACTCGTACAGGTTCATTGTCCTCGCGTGGTACCGGATCGGGTCTCTGCTCTGCCACACGCCCAGGTACGGCTCGTAGACCCGGTGCCGCACGTGGTAGCGTTCCGTGAACGCTTCCCAGCGGTAACCGGCGTAGCCCACGCGCAGGTCCAGCGCGGCCGAAGACAGCACGCCGCGGCCGCCCAGCGTCGCCGCCGAGTTGTAGGCGTTCAGGTACGCGATCGTGTCCGTGCTGTTGATCGTGCCGTCCAGGTTCCAGTCGGCGCGGATGTCGCTCGCGCCGTGCCACGCGCTGAACACCGACGCGTCCGACGAGTCAACCACGCCGTCGCCGTTCAGGTCGGCACGGTCCGCGCCCGTCGGCACGCCGTACGCCGTGTACCACGCCCGCTGCACCGCCGCGCCCGACGAATCGACCACCAGCGCCGCGTCGGCGCGCCAGTTCTGGCAGATGAAGACCCGCTCCTCGAGCACGCCGTCGCTCTCGAACAGCCACGTCTCCGCGGGATCAGTGTTGGCCGGGTCGGCCTCGGGCTGCACCGCGTCGCGGTCGCGCAGCACCACGTCGTCGATGTACGACCCCGACGACCTGAACCCCGCCGCGTGGTACACGAACCGCTCCTTCGCGTCCGACTCGAAGGCCTCACCCGTCCCCCGGTACGACGCGATCATACGGGTTGTGTGAAGACGTTGCGCGTTGAAGAGGAGGGGGAGGGGGAGGGGCGAAGCCGCCACGGAGTGGCGGGGTACCCGGGGCACAGGCGCCACGGTATGGCGGGGTACCCGGGGCGCAGCGACTTCACACGAGCCGTATGAGACTTGAGATCCGCCCTCCGGGCCTCAGGACTCAAGACTCAAGGCCCAGGACTCAGGACTTACCGGCGTTTCTTGCGTTGCTTGAACCGGCCCGGCGCGCTGGCGCGGGTTGAGCCTTTGGCGCTGAAGCCGGGCATGCCTGAGAGGCCGGGGACCATGCCGCCCATGCCGGCTGCGCCGAGTTCCTTGACGGCGGCGACCTTTGACTTGGCGCTCATGCCGGCCATCTGCTTCGTCATTTTGCTGATGGCGTCGTGCTGCTTGACGAGTTGGCCGACGGCGTTCTGGTCGGTGCCGCTGCCTGCGGCGATGCGGCGGCGTCGGCTGGTGTTGATGATCTTCGGCTCGGTGCGTTCCTGCTTCGTCATGGAGTTGATGATGGCCTCGACGCGGTCGAGTTGGCCCTCGTCGATGTGGGCGTCCTTGAGGGCCGCGCCGACGCCGGGCAACATGCCGAGGACCTGGCGCATGGGGCCGAGGCGGCGCAACATGCGGAGTTGGGCGAGGAAGTCGTCCATCGTCATCTCGCCGCGGGCCATCTTTTCGGCGAGGCGTTCGGCGTCCTCGGCGGAGACCTGCTCCTGGGCCTTTTCGACGAGTGAGACGACGTCGCCCATGCCGAGGATGCGTCCGGCCATGCGCTGGGCGTGGAACTCTTCGAGGGCTTCGGCCTTTTCGCCGACGCCGACGAAGCGGATGGGCGCGCCGGTGACTTTTCGGATGGAGATGGCCGCGCCGCCGCGTGTGTCGGAGTCGAACTTGGTGAGGATGACGCCGTCGACTTCGAGGCGTTCGTGGAAGGCCTTGGCGCTGTTGACGGCGTCCTGGCCGGTCATGGCGTCGGCGACGAGGAAGACGTGGTGCGGGTTGAGGGCGCGGCGGACCTGCTGGAGTTCGCCCATGAGTTCGTCGTTGACGTGGAGGCGGCCGGCGGTGTCGAGGATGAGGACGTCCGCGCCGGCCTTGCGTGCGGCGTCGAGTGCGCGTCGGCAGACCTGGACGGCGACGCCGACGGCCTTGCCGTACTCGGCGCACTTGTCCGGCTCGCCGTGGAAGTGGACGGGCGCTCCGCCGGGGGCGGCCTGGCGTGCCTGGGCGGCGACGATTTCGAGTTGCTCGACGGCGGCGGGCCGCTGGAGGTCGGCGGCGCAGAGCATGACGCTGCGGCCGCGTTTGCTGAGGTAGGCGGCGAGTTTGCCGCAGGTGGTGGTTTTGCCGGAGCCTTGCAGGCCGCACATCATGACGATGGTTGGGCCTGGGGAGACGCGCATGATCGCGGGGCCTGCGACGGCACGGGCGCGTTCGGGGTCGGTCGCTTCGGCGAGGGCTTCTTCGCCGCCGAGGAGTTCGACGAGTCGTGCGTGGACGATGCCGACCATCTCCTGGCCGGGGCGGAGGCTCCTGGTGACCTGGCGGCCGAGCGCGTCGGCGACGACGGCGTCGCAGAACTCGTCGACGACGTCGTAGTTGACGTCGGCGTCGAGGAGGGCGGTGCGGACGTCGTCCATCGCCTCGCGGACGTTGGACTCGGTGATCGTGCCCTGTCCGGAGAGGCGGCGGAAGACCTTGCCGAAACCTTCGGAGAGTCGTTCGAACATGGGGGAAGTGTACGCTGCAACCGTGGGGGGATGAGGTCGCGGAGTCAGGCGTCAGTCGGTCGGACGCTTGAGCAAGCGGACAGCGTCCCGCAGTCGGCCGCCGCACGAATCGAGCCAAGGGAACGGTTTGTCCGGAGCGAAGGAGAGCCAGGCAGTGTCGGCGCCGGTCCGGCCGGTGTGCTGCCCCATCTTGCCGATGACGTGTTTCTTCAGCAGCGGCTTCGGTATGACCCAGCAGTGCGCATTGAAGGGGCTGACGCCGAGGCAGACGAGCATGGCGTAGTTCTGGTCGCGGATCTGCTGGAACTTGTAGACGCCGGATTCCCACAGCGTCGAGAACTTCACCTCGACGCGTGCGCCGTTGATGACGCGGTCTGCCTGCGCGTCGGGTGAACGTGTCACGTCAAGCCCCTTCGCGGCGAGAAAGCCGGACAGCAACTGTTCGCCGATCTTGCCGCGGCGGCGCGATTGCTGCTGCTTGATCCATGCGAACGGACTTCCGGCCCATGGATCGTCGGACTGCCTGTAGTCGGCCGCGAGCGTGCCCGAGAGCGCGGCGAGCATGGCGACATCGGGGTCATTGATATCGTTCATGCGAATAGACCCGATTCCTTCGTGCTCGCGGGCTGCTCGAAGCCGACGCACTCGGGGGCGAAGCGGGCGAGGCGTGTCGCCATGACGGCGGCGGCTTCGGGGTTGCTGTCGATGAGAACGAAGTCTCGGCCGTGGGTTGCGGCGGCCTCGCCGGTGGTGCCGCTGCCCGCGAAGAAGTCCAGCACGGCGTCGCGTGGCGACGAGTGGACTCGGACGATGCGGTTGAGGATGCCGAGGGGTTTCTGGGTCGGGTAGCCGGTCTTCTCGCGTCCGTTTGTGGGGACGATGGTGTGCCACCAGACGTCGGTCGGGGACTTGCCGCGAGCGGCCTTTTCCGGCGTGACGAGGCCGGGGGCCATGTAGGGGATGCGGTCGATCTCGTGCTCGTTGAAGACGTAGTTCGATGGGTCGAGTGCGTACCAGAGGATGGTGTCGTGCTTGGCGGGCCATCGGCGCGGGGAGCGGCCGCCGAAGTCGTAGGCCCAGACGATCTCGTTCATGAAGCGTTCGCGTCCGAGGAGGCGGTCGAGCGCGACCTTGACGTAGTGTACCTCGCGCCAGTCGAGGTGGACGAAGAGCGAGCCGTCGGGCGTGAGGCAGCGGAGTCCGGCTTCGAGGCGCGGGATGAGGAAGTCGAGGTAGTTCGCGCCGAAGTCGTCGTCGTAGGCGCCGGCTTCGTGCCGCTCGACGCGGTAGCGCTTGCCCGCGAAGCCGCCGCGTGTGCCGTTGGCGTCGTCGGCGGTCGCGCGCATGCGGTCACGCCTCTGGACCTTGCCGGTGTTGAAGGGCGGATCGACGTAGATCAGGCGTGCCATCCCGTCCGGGAGGGCGGCGAGCGCGTCGAGGCAATCGCCGAGGATGATGCGGTTCACGGCGCGATTGTACGGGATCGGCGTTGGGTGCGGGGGGCTACTTCGTCGCCTCCCTGTCGTAGCCCAGGCCGTTGAAGAGACCATTGTCGCCGGTGTTGTCCTTGACGAGGCCTGTGCGTTCGTTGAGGACGATGAAGCCGAAGTCGGCGAGGGTCAGGCCCTCGGCGTGGCCGTCGAGGAAGGCGGCGTGTGCGACTCGGCCGTGGCGGACTTCGGGGGGCGACTGCCCGGTGGCGTGGGCGAAGGCTTCCGCGCCGTTGTTTTTCGTGTCGAGGCGCGGGGGGTCGAGGGTGTAGGAGTGCTCGCGGTAGTTCTCGTTGATGCGGAGGTGCTGGCTGCCGGAGGAGTCGGCGAAGACGATGGTTTTGAAGGGGACGTGGATGCGGGACATGCGGACGGGGTAGTTTTGGAATCCGCCCGTCGACTTGGCGCGGCTGTTGCCGAGGTAGTGGTAGTTGTAGCCGTAGGAGCCGTTGCGGAGGACCTGTATCTCGCCGGTGGCCTTGCTGCGGAAGTGGTCGTAGGTCTGTGAGGGGTCGCGGAAGACCTCGTTGTCGAGGCGATCGAAGTCGTCGGATGTCAGGAACTTCTGGTACTCCTGCTCGTTGCGTGGCTGGTAGGGCATGCCGACGTACTCGCCGACGACCCAGTGCCAGCGAGCGGCTTTGCGGCCGGACGGCTCGTGGACTTCGTTGGACGGGAGGCGCATGGGGGGGAAGGTCTGGCGGTCGTTGGAGTACATCTCGACGGCCTGGCCCATGGAGCGGAGGTTGACGAGATCGGCGGCGGCGCGTGCCGCGCCGCGTGCCTTGCCGAGGGCGGGGAGCAACATGCCGATGAGGAGTGCGATGATGGCGATGACGACGAGGAGTTCGATGAGGGTGAAGGCGGGGGCTGGACGGCGGGAGGCGTGCGGCACGGGAGGTCTCCGTTCAAATCGGACCCGCGGGGAGGGTGGGTATTGAACCTGAGACTCAGTCGCAAGTCAAGTGGTCGCAAACGTCATTTCGGGCGGCGGGAGGCCAGCCAGTCGCGCAACCGCTTGGCGGGCCAGCAGTTGACGCACTGTTCCGGGGGGAGCCAGCCGCGGCGGGCGGTGAGGATGCCGTAGCGGAGGTTGTCGAAGTCGGGCGCGCCGTGGACGTCGCAGTTGATGGCGATGAGGCATCCGGCCTCGACGGCGGCGCGGACGTGGGTGTCGCGGAGGTCGAGGCGCATCCAGTGTGCGTTGATCTCGAGGGCGACGCGGTGGTGCTTGGCGGCGGCGATGACTTCGGCCATGTCGGGGCTGAGGCCGGGGCGGCGGTTGATGAGGCGGCCGGTGGGGTGTCCGAGGATGTTGACGTAGGGGTTTTCGATGGCGTGGATGAGGCGCTTCGTCGCGGCCTTGGGGTCCTGCTTGAGCGCGACGTGGGGGCTGGCGACGACGGCGTCGAGCGTGGCGAGCGTGTCGTCGTCGAAGTCGAGGCGGCCGTCGCTGAGGATGTCGACCTCGCTGCCGCAGAGGATGGCGATGCCCTTCGTGGTCTCGCGCAGGGCCTCGATCTGTTCGCGCTGCTCGGCGAGGCGTTTCTCGTCGAGGCCGCCGGCGACGACGCTGGACTTTGAGTGGTCGGTCACGGCGATGGTGTGGAAGGCGCGGCGTTTGGCCTGGGCGACGAGTTCGTGGAGTTCGAGCGAGCCGTCGGAGGCGGAGGTGTGGGCGTGGAGTTCGGCCTTGACGTCGGTGAGTTCGATGAGTCGCGGGGTTTCGGTCAGGTCGAGTTCGGCGCGGTCTTC
>JAHCJE010000107.1 GCA_026128865.1 Phycisphaeraceae bacterium
ACGCTGCCGCACTCGTCTCGCAGTCGGCGGATCGCGGCGCGCGAGGCTCGCACGGACCCACCCCACGAACCAATGAACCTCGCCATCGCGACGGGTCGCATCGCCGGCGTGGCGATGGGCAGCGGCACGAACTCGACGCCCTCCCCCTCCAGGATCGAACGATCCACGGCCCGCGACGAGCAGAGAAAGACCGCCCGCACGTCGCCGCCCGTCCGCTCTCGCAGGCGCTCGAGCACGGCCAGCGACGGGTACAGGTGCCCGCCCGTTCCCCCCCCCGCGAAGATGAAGCCGGGCGTGCTCATGCTGCTGATTGAATGGGAGCAGGGATCGAGGGATCAAGGCATCGAGGGAACGACCTCCGCGTCGGCCTGCTCTCCGTCGTCGTCTGCGACGGGCACCGGCTGCGTGCGGTCCATCGCCGCCAGCAACCCCAGCGCTGCCGCAGTCAGCACCCAGCCCGTCCCGCCGGATGAGAGCAGGGGCAACGCGATCCCCTTCGTCGGCCCGAGTCCGGTGACGACGGCGAGATTGATGATCGCCTGCAGGCCGACGGTCGCCAGCACCCCGATGCCAAGGAGCTTCAGAATGGGTGATTGCTCGCGTCGCACGATCACCACGCCCGTGATGAGCAGGCAGGCGTACAGCCCGACCACCAGCGCGGCCCCGGCGATGCCGAGTTCCTCGCAGATGATGGCGAAGAGGAAGTCGGTCTGGTCCTCGGGCAGGTAGCCGAACTTCTGGATGCCGTGCCCGAGGCCGCGCCCCCAGCCCTCACCGCCCGCGACAGCCGCCATCGACTGGATCATGTGGTAGCCGGCCCCCTGCGGGTCGGCGAACGGGTCGAGGAACGCCGTGAGCCGCCGCACGCGGTACGGGCTGACGACGATCGCGCCGACGATGCCCAGCAGCCCGAACGGCACGATGTACGCGAAGTGCAGCAGCCTGGCCCCGCCCGCGAGCAGCACGACGCTCGCCGCCGCGGCGATCAGCACGCCCGTGCCAAGGTCCTCGATCACCACAAGCCCCGCTACGATGCCCGTCAGCAGCAGCGCCGGCCCGAGTCCGAGCCAGAACCGCGGCATCAGCGGCGCACGCACCGCCGCGAGCCACGCCATCAGCCCGATCAACCCCCACTTGGCGATCTCTGATGGCTGCACCGACAGGCCGCCCGCGATCGGCAGCGAGATCCACCGCGACGAGGCGTTCACCTCACGCCCGACGCCGGGGATGTACACCAGCCCGAGGATGGCAACCAGCCCGAGCGTCACCACGCCCGCGACCGCAAGCCCCCGATCCGGCGAGATTGGGCGGCGGACAGTGGACAGTGGACAGCCCGAAGCGGTGTTCGTCGCGGTTCGACTGTCTACTGTCCACTGCCCATTGTCCACTGTCCACCGCGGCCCGGTCAGTCTCCTGACCGGCGCGTACGCCGCCGCCGCGAAGGCTCCGCAGGCGACGAGCATGTAGACGGTCGAGCGGGAGAGGATGATCGACCGCGGCGTGATGCCGTCCGCGTCTACCTCGGCCCCGATGGGGGAGACCGCCATCCCTGCCGAGTTGACCATCACCACGCCCAGCGTGAGCAGGGCGAGGACGCAGATGGCGATCGTCTGGCCGGCGCGGAGCATGGCGACCCTGTGTATCGGGAGACGCGCCAGGAAGACTCCAACGTGGCTCGCAGGGTCTGCGTGGCGGGATCAAGCGGCGCCTGGGTCCGGGTTGTCGAGGATCTTTCTGGCCTGGGCGTCGCGGAAGGCGGCGAGGGCCTCCCGGTACTCGGGGCGTTTGTTCGCGAGAACTGCGGCGGCGAGCAGTGCGGCGTTGATCGCGCCCGCTTTCCCGATCGCCAGCGTGCCCACGGGAACGCCTGCGGGCATCTGCGCGATCGACAGGAGCGAATCGATGCCCTTGAGTGCCTTGGACTCGACGGGCACGCCGAGTACGGGGATGGTTGTCTTCGCGGCACACATGCCTGGCAGGTGTGCGGCTCCGCCCGCGCCGGCGATGATAACCTCCAGCCCGCGCCCCTCGGCGGACGACGCGTACTCGAAGAGCAGGTCCGGCGTGCGATGTGCGCTGACCACGCGCGACTCATGCGGGACGCCGAGTTCGGCGAGCGTGTCCGCGGCGTGGTGCATCGTGTCCCAGTCGGACTTCGATCCCACGATGATGCCGACGAGTGGATTCATGCTGACGAGAGTATAGGAGTTCGATCCGGCCTTGAGAGGGTCAGGTCGGTCTTTCGCACGGGTCAGGGGAGCCGCTCTGACCATTCTGCGGGCACGTCGTCATGCGACTTGGCCGATCCGTCGAGGCGAACTGCTTGGAGGGCTCTGCCCGAAGCATGAAACCAGCCGACGCGGTAGTCTACGTGGTCCTTCTGGCGGAAGTCGATGACACTGGCGGTGCGGTCTGAGGGGGGGGCGTCAGAAACGTCATAGCCTAAGTCGGAGTCGAGGAGGATCGGCATGCGCCAGGGGAACTGGACGAGGTCAAATCGGACGTGTGCCCGACCGTCAGGAAGGTCGTAGTCCGTCGTGTCGCCCATGGCTGCGCCCGCGTGACCCGTGGCGTTCATGGCGTACGTGCGAGTCATGGTGATGCCGAAAGCGCGGTCGGTTGTCGGGCAAACCAGCACAGACTCCGGCCGGTACAACTCCCCGGCCGTATCGCCCGCCATCCCCGCGTAGGTCTGCACAACGAGCGCCCAGTTCGGCGGCTTGCCCCAGGGTTGGCCGATGGCAGGGCCAACCCCGTCGTGCTCATCGGCGTAGATGCGGCAGGCGAGATACATCTGCCTCAGGTTCGACAGGCACACCGCCCCGCGTGCTGCCTCGCGCGCCCCCGCCAGCGCGGGGAGCAGCAGTCCGATCAGCAGGGCGACGACCGCGATCACCACCAGCAGCTCGACGAGAGTGAAGCCACGCCGGACGGGCATGGTGGATTGTGGGCCTGCCGCGCCTTCGCGGCTACCGTCAATCTCGAAGAACAGGAGGCTCAGCATGACCCCAAAGACGCTCGCCTTGCTCTCGGTCGCCCTTGGCTGGCCGGCTTCAGGGCAGGGAACGGGGCCGGGAGTCCCCGAGTTCGGCGTGCGCGAGGGGTACGTCGTTGAGGTCGCGGTTCCTTCTTTGCCCGGGGCGAGGTTCCTCGCCTTCGACGACCGGGGCACGCTCTATGTCTCCCTCCCCGGGCCTGGCGTCGTGCGCACCTTCCACGATCCTGACGGCGACGGCCGCTACGAGCCGCTTGGCACCTTCGTGCAGGGCAAACGCTCGGTCCACGGTCTCTGCTTCGCCGACGGATGGATGTGGTTCAGCACCGAGTCCTCCATCCACAAGGGGCGCGACACCAACGGCGACGGCGTTGCGGATGAAGTCGTGGACGTGCTCACCGAACGCGACCTGCCCACGAGGGGGGGGCACTGGTGGCGTTCCCTGCTCGTGACCGACCGCTTCATCTACACCTCGATCGGCGACACAGGCAACATCACCGACGAACGCGAGACCGACCGCCAGAAGATCTGGCGCTACAACCTCGACGGCTCCGGCAAGACCCTCTTCGCCGAGGGCCTCCGCAACACCGAGAAACTCCGCATCCGCCCCGGCGACGACCCCGCCGCCGAACGCCTCTGGGGCTTCGATCACGGCTCCGACTGGTTCGGCCAGCCTGTCGGTGATCGCCAAGGCCACCAGCCCATCACGGACCTCAACCCGCCGGACGAACTCAACCTCTATGTCAGGGGCGGCTTCTACGGGCACCCCTTCGTCACCGGCCTGCGCGTGCCACGCTACGAGTACCTCGACCGCTCCGACATCCACGACCTCGCCGCACGCACAACCCCCCCCGAGTGGTGCGTCGGCGCGCACTGGGCCACCAACGGCTTCGCTTTCGTGGATCCCGCGCGCAACCGCGGCGCGTTCCCGGCCGATCACAACGGCGACATCTTCATCGCCTGCCACGGCTCATGGAACAGTTCCGTCCCAGTTGGCTACTGCGTCGCCCGCGTGATCTTCGACGACGACCCGCTCGGCGGCGGCAAGCCCGTCGGCATGGTCAAGGTCGTCTCGACCCTCACCCGCGACGGCACCCGCGTGCTCGCGCGTCCGGCCGACGTCGAGCAAGGCCCGGACGGCTCGCTCTACTTCTCCACCAGCGGCCGCGAAGGCGCGGTGTACAGACTGCGCCATGTCGGTTCGGACAACGGCCAACACGGAAGGGAGTAGGGCGACGCAGTAGGATCAACCCGGGCCTGTGGCGGAATCGGCAGACGCGGCGGACTTAAAATCCGCTTCCCCGAATGGGGAGTGTGGGTTCGACTCCCACCTGGCCCGCTTCTGTTTCCCATGACTGATGCCCCGGCGCGTCTTCCCCGGTGGGCCAAGCCCCTCGGCCAGCCACAGGACAACGCTTTCATCTATCGACGCCCCCACAGTCACAAGGCAACAACGTTCCCTGCGGTATTCGCATCGCCGTGAAACCGCGTGCTTCCGGACGGTGTGATCGCCTCCGCCCACCCCTGGCCTCGTGCGGCCAATCCTAGCCAGGATGCCCGAGTTTGGGCATGTTGCTTGCCGTCCCCCATCAATCAGATGGTTCAGGACATCGGCTCTCTCTGGTAAAGTGCTCGCAGACACATCGGCATACCACCAACTTCCGGAGGAGCCTCATGAGAGCAGTATTCGTATCGGTTCTCTCCCTCACCGCCGCGGCAGCGCTCGGTGACGTTCGCTGGAATGAGTTCGTCGATGGCGACATCTCGAGCGACCCGAACGCCCCGACCCCGCTCACCTTCGGCCTCGGCGGCAACACCATCATCGGTTCGGTTCTCGGACCGGACGACCGGCGTGATTACGTCACCTTCGACGTGCCGGCAGGCATGGCCCTCGCTGCCCTGTACCAGCACCAATACGTCGACCTCGACACCGGTGGTCCCGGAAACTGGGGCTTCCACGCCATTAACGCCGGCAACACGAGTTGGATCCCCGATCCGACGACGGTGGATTTCTTCCTCGGTTCCAACCACATGTTCCAGGAAGTCCCCGGAACGGATGTCCTCCCGCAACTCGCCGAGATCCCCTTCGGCGGCATCGGCTTCGACATCCCGCTCGGCCCGGGCACCTACACCTACCTCATCCAGCAGACCGGCCCCGACAACACCGGCTACACACTCGAGTTCTGGCTGATCCCGACGCCGCCGACGGCCGCGCTGATCGGCATCGCGCTGATGGGCACGCTCAGGCGCAGGCGATAGCACGCGACTGAATCGTCGTTCAGGAGTTGCGACGCACCGGGATCGCCGACCAGCAGTCGGTCAACAACGTCTCCCCTTCGCCGACGCGGCACGCGAGCCAGGTTGGCAGGCACTCGACATAGCGATCGATCGCGCGGCGCTTCCGACCGCCCGCGATCAACATTGATGACTCGGGCGTCCAAAGGACGAGGGCGTGGATTCGCCCGACGCCCTGCGGCATGACCGCGCCGATCTCGTGCCGACAGAGGCGGACGTCGTCGAGGTTGCAGGTTTGCTCGACGATCGTTCGCCCGTCGCAACAGGTCACGGTCGCTTTCGCCCCGGCGAAGTCCAGCGCGACCCGCCGCCATCCACGGCTTCTGCGAAACCCCCAGAACCCCAGCAGTCCCATGCCAGCCGCATGACCCGCGAGGATGCTAACGCCGATCAAGCGGGCGCGATCGTCCATCACCGGCCACAGCCCAATCACGAACCCCAGGACGATCAACATCACCGCCGCGACGGGAACCGCTACCAGAAAGGGCAATGTGAATCCCAGCATCCCCTTGTCATGGAACACGACACGCTCGCCGACGACGCTCGGGCGTACGACTCGTAACAGGCTTGTTCTGTGCGTCAACTCGCGGAACGGGACGAGCGGGGGGGTGGGCATCGAAGGGCGCTCTCCATGAACCGGCGCATATCGTACTACGCCACGGTCCTTCGCCGGCACGCGCGTTCACGCCAGCCGTCCCCCGATCGGTGTGCCGCTCGGCAACGCCGAAGGCGTGCCCCAGCCGGAGCCAGGGGCAGCGCCCCTGGGAGCGGACGTGTGCGATAAGCGAGCCGCATCGCGGCGGCCGAGAAGGAGCGCACACCGGCGCGCGGATTTCACACGGATCCGAATCACCGCCCCGCACCGAACTGCGACGCCCCGGCGTTCGTCGCCCGGTAGTCGGCGTCCAGTCTCGGGTCGATGACGGCCTGCTCCGCCGTGCGCTCGCCGGGGAGCGCGTCGAGCGCGCGCACGCCCGCCGCCCCATCCGCGCCTGGCCACCACCACGCGTTCGCGCCGAAGCGGAACGTCTCCGGGCGCGCCCCCGGGCCGACGTTCACCAGCGTCCGCGGCCCGTCCGGCGGCCAGACGATCAGGCAGCCGTCGATCACCCCCCCCTCGGACGGGGCGAACCGCGCATCCGCCGTCTCGTGCAGCAGCCGGAACGCCCAGCGGCGCGGGCCGACGATGGTGCAGTCGCGCACCACGCCGCCGCGCGAGTTCACGAACGCGACCGCGCAGTCGCCGGCGACGAACACACACCGCGCGACCGTCACGTCCTGGGCCTCGAACCGCGTGCCCGCTCCGGCCCCCTCCGGCACGCGCGGCCGGAACCACTCCAACCCCGTCGAGCCGCCGAGGTTCACCGCCCGCATCCCCGCGTCCTCGAACCGGCAGCCGACGATGCGGACGCGCGTGCTGCCGCCCTTGGCCTGCACGCCGCTCGACTGCTCGTGCCCGGGCAGGCCGCGGAACGTGCAGCCCTCGATCGTCACGTCGTGGCAGCCGACCATGTCGATCGCGCTGCCGCCCCACCCCTCGACGATGCAGGACTCCACCCGCACACCGCGCAGCCCGGAGAGTTTGATGCTGTCCGTGTTGCCGCTCGGCCCGGTCCGCAGCACGGCGACGCGCCGGAGCGTCACGTCCGCGGCCCACGGCTCGCCGACCGACCCGGACCCGTCCGAGTCGTCGATGTTGATCCCGTTGTGCCGCGCCCCGACGACGACGATGTCCTGCACGACCACGTGCCGCGGCCGCTGAATCAGCAGCCCCGACCCCGGCCCGGCCGCCCCCACCTCGATCCGCCCCGGGTTCTCGGCGTCCGCCCCCCGAATCACAATCGGCCGCCCCTCCTCGCCCCGCAGCCCCGCGAGCGACGCCGGCCGATGCACACCCGGCAACAGCACGATCTCGTCCCCCGGCTGCACGACAGCCGCGAGCCGCGACCACTCCTGACCAGGGGAGACGAGGTGCTGGTCGGCGAGGGCGCGTGGAAGCAAGACGCCCCCGGATAGAACGAGCGTGCAAGCGCTTACGATAGAGGAACGGATACACTTCATACGCCGACGACTCTCGATGCTCCTGAGATGCCAATGCCGGACGGTATAACGCAACACTGCCCCACGTGCAACGCCCTGATCCGCGCGCAGATCGGCGTCTGGTTTCGAGGCTCCATTGGCCCTCATGTTCGCCGTTGCCGGGCGTGTGGTCGCGAGTACTTCTCCGGCCAAACTCCATGGTCTGAAGCGACCTCTCTCATGCGATATCGGTTTATCATGGCAGTCGTGTGGCGATCCACCGTGTATTTGTTGGGATGGTGCGGGCTGGTCATCGCGGCGATGATCACGTCTCGCTACTCCCGCTCCTCAAGCACGCCCTACTCCCTTCCCGCCTTGCCCCACCACGTTGTGCCGATCGTTGCGGTGGCAGTAGCCCTGCTCGCCACCCTCAACGTTCGCCGCGTTGCGCGCGCCTCGGACGTGACAGAGGCCGCCCGCCACACGGTTGATGAACAGCACACTGCGTAGACGCTCTTTGGATGGGAGAGCAGGAGCGATCGCGGCAAAACCTGTATTTCACCCCACCGCCGCGCACACCTTCTTCGCCGCGTCCCCCAGGTCCGTCGCGGCCTGGAGTGTCGGCAGCGTGGCGGCGGCGTCGTTCAGGAGTTTGCGGCCGGCCTCGACGTTCGAGCCTTCGAGGCGGACGACGAGGGGGACGGTGAAGCCGACCTCGCGGGCGGCGTTCACGACGCCGCGGGCGATCACGGCGCAGTCCATGATGCCGCCGAAGATGTTGACGAGGATGCCCTTGACGCGGTGGTCGGAGAGGATGATGCGGAAGGCCTCGGTGACGGCCTCCTCGCTCGCGCTGCCGCCGACGTCGAGGAAGTTCGCCGGCTCGCCGCCGTGGAGTTTCACGACGTCCATCGTCGCCATCGCCAGGCCGGCCCCGTTCACGAGGCAGCCGATGTTGCCGTCGAGGGCGATGTAGGACAGGCCGAAGGCGTGGGCGCGCAACTCGGCCGGGTTCTCCTCGCTCGGGTCGAAGAGGGCCTGCACGTCCTTGTGGCGGAAGGTCGCGTTGTCATCGAAGTTGAACTTGGCGTCGATGGCCATCACGGAGGCACCAGGCACCGGGGATTGGGCACCAGCGGGAGAAGCAGCCGTGCCGTCTTTTCCTGATGCCTGGTGCCCGGTGCCTGATGCCACCACGAGCGGATTGATCTCCGCCAGCGTGCAGTCCTTCTCCACGAACAGCCTCGCCAGCCGCAACATCACGTCCGCGGCCTGCGTCGCCAGCCGCCCCGTGAAGCCCAGCGCGAACGCCACCCGCCGCGCCTGGTGCCCCTGCAACCCCAGCAGCGGGTGCAGCGGCTCGCGCACGATGGCGTCCGGCCGGGCGTGCGCCACCTGCTCGATCTCCACCCCCCCCTCCGCCGACGCGATGAGCACGTTGCGGCGCGACTTGCGGTCGGTCGTGATCG
Organism: Phycisphaeraceae bacterium; assembly: GCA_026128865.1. Taxonomy (GTDB): domain Bacteria; phylum Planctomycetota; class Phycisphaerae; order Phycisphaerales; family UBA1924; genus CAADGN01. The sequence goes on from JAHCJE010000107.1 coordinate 8,779, forward strand.
CCAGGTAGTACTCGTGCGCGATCTCGACGCCCGCCGCGATGAGCAACTTTCGGACCTCCAGCCCCTCGGCCCCGGTCTGCGCGCTCACCATGCGGTGCGTGAGCATGAACCGCGCCGCCTGCTCGGCCTCCTCCGCCGAGCGGACCAGTTTCACGAACCCCGCCTTGCCGCGCCCGCCGGCGTGGACCTGCGCCTTGACGACGGCCAGCCCGCCCTCGCCCAGCCCAGCCTCGGCGACGACCTTCTTGTACGCCGCGGCCGCCTGATCGATCGACGTGACCACCTCGCCCGGCGGCACGGGAATCCCGGCCTCGCGGAGCAACTCCCTCGCCTGGTACTCGTGAATCTTCATGCGCGCCTCCGGCCACGGCCAACGTGCGAGCGGCATGGTACACCGGCGAGGGCGGGGAGGGCCGGTTCTCCTCATCGGCATCGCAAGCCCACGCTGGCGTCATGCGGCTCCTCCACCCGCCGGCAAGCACGCGGTCGTTGCTTTCTGTATCCTTCGCCCAAGGTTCCTCGCGGGGAGACCGCACATGGGCTTCGACTCTGTTTCGGCTGTCCTGGTCGCGATCGCGTTTCTCGTCCCCGGCTTCATCCTGTCCTCGATTCTGGCGATGACGTTCCGGAGACGCTCGCGATCTGCGGGCGACCTGACCCTTCAGTATCTGACGCTCAGTTGCGTGAACTACGGGCTGTGGTCGTGGCTGATCGTGCTGATGGTCCAGGGGAACTGGCTGGCCAGCGCCCCGACACGCTCGGCCTTCGTCGTCTTCGGAGTCGTGTTCGTATCGCCGGTCGTCCTCGGCCTGATCGCTTCGCGGTCGTACCGGAGCGAGTGGGTGCATCGAATCCTGTCGGGCTTCGGATTCAAGATGCACCGCTTCATCCCGACCGCGTGGGACTTCCGATTCGAGCAGGAACTCCCGGCGTGGGTGATCGTGCGGATGAAGGACGGGTCGAGTGTCTACGGCTTCATGGGCCCCGCTTCGTTCGCGGGCGACGAGCCTGAGGAGCGAGACCTGTTCGTTGAAGCGGTGTTCATCCCGACTGAAGCAGGACACTGGCAGCCGGCCGCCGACACGGGTGGTATACTCATCAAGGGCAGCGAGATCGCGACGGTCGAGTTCCGCCGCGTAGATTCCACGACAGGAGAGTCGTGATGGAACAGGCAACGCAAGGCCGAAGCAGACATCCACGGATCATGAACGAAGGCTACCGCCCGTCCGGCCAGCGCGGGTATCAGCCGCAATCGAACCGCCCGCTCAATCCGCTCAAACTGACGCCTCCTACGGGCGGGAGTTCGGTTCAGCCTCCGACGAACGGCTCGACACCGCACAAGCCCACTTCCGCAGGCCCTCAGAAGTAGGGGTCAGCCAAGACACGCCCTCGCCCGCTCTGTCTCCGCGAAGGCGCAGTCATCGCGTGCTCTTTTCACCCCGCTCGTGGTCTCGTCGCCGATGCCCGTCGGATCTGCCGCCGCCAGTATCATCGCCCCATGCACCGTCTCCGCGCCGCCTCGGGTCGTGCCATCCAGCGCGTGCGAAACTCCGTCTGGGAGGTCGTGCACGGCGGCCGCGCATCCGGCGGCGGGGCGGCCGCGGCGGACTCGCGCCCGTCGCGCCTCGCCCACTACCCGTCGTCCGACCCCGCCACCCACCGTCCGTGCTATGCGCTGCCCGCGTGGATGGACCGCGCCGTCCCGTGGATCGCCTCGCTCGAGCGGCTCTACGCGCTGCCCGCGTCGTGGCCCGGCTCGCTCTCGCCCGAGGCCGGGCTGCTGCTCTACACCATCGTCCGCAACGCCGCGCCGCGCGTCGTCGTCGAGACCGGCACCTTCATGAGCGTCAGCACGCACTGGATCGCCGCCGCGCTGCGCGATGCAGGCCCCGGCCGACGCCTTCACTGCTTCGACCGCTTCGACACGCTCGCGTGGGCGCACGCCGATGCGCTGGCCACGGCCGGCGTGCCCGACGATCTCTCGTTCGTCCGCGATGCCCTCCGCCGCGCCGCCCTCGACGACCTCGTCACGCTCCACCGCGGCGACAGCGCGCACGAGATCGCCCGTGCCGCGCCGACGCTCGCCGAAACCGGCGTCCAACTCGCCTTCATCGACGGCGACCACACGCTCGCCGGCGTCACGCGCGACTTCCACGCCGTAGAGCCGTTCCTCGACACCGGCGGCTTGGTCATCCTGCACGACGTCTTTCCCGACCAGTGCGGCCACGACGGCCCGCGCCGGTTCCTCAACGCTCTCGCCGTCGCCGACCCCCGCTACACCGCCTGCGACCTCTACACCTCACCCTACAACTACGGCATGGCCGTGCTGCGGCGCATCCGATAGATCGCTCGCTAACACCCACCCCCTCCGCGGCGTCTCCCCCCCTGACGGCCATCACGCCGATCCACACAGGAGACACCCATGTCAACGCCACGCCTCGCCCGCCTCGCGCTCGCAGGCTCGATCGGGCTTGCCGCCGCCACCCTCGTTACAACCGCCACCGCCGGCGGCGAGCGCTGCCACGCCGCACCCGCCGGGCACGCGACCCTCGGCCCCCCCCTCGTCTGCGTCGAGATCGAGATCGGCGACGCCAGGAGCCTGCCGTGGGGCAAGGGCGCGTTCGACGGCGCGGGCAAGAGTGCGAACCCGAAGCGCATCGCCGACCAGACACTCGCGCTCCTGAGCGAGACGGACTCGACGCTCGTCCGCATGGAGACGCTCCGCCGCGCGACCGTCTACATGTACCGCGACGAGTCCGCCTGCGCTGGGCTGCTCGCACGTCTCGCGTGGATCGCCCTCGACCGCGAGGCGGACGCCGGCGCCACCGATGCCGAGCGCGCCCGCGCCTGGTTCGACGCCGGCTACTTCGCCGCCTGCCTCTGGCACATGAACATCAGCCCGGACAAGGCGCGCCCCGGTTTCGCGGCGGGTGTGCAGGGATACGCCTGGCTCGTCCGCGCGATCGATCTCTCCGGCGGCGACCCGGCGATGGAGTTCGCCGCCGCCAACGCCGCCCACCCCGGCGTGCGCAAGAGCCAGCGCGACCTCTACGAGGCCCACATGCGCCGCGCCATCCAAGGGGTCGGCGATGAGAAATCGCTCCTTCGCATGAACATCGACTCGCACCTCGCCCACTGGAACGAGTCCGCCGACGCCATTCTCCGCACCGCCGACTCGCGATAAGGTGATCGCGTGGACCACCCCGCGCCCGGCCACACACAGACCCTCGGCGTCGCGCTCCACACGGGGGCGCGGCCGCCGTGCGCGCCCGACGGCTCCGCTTCGGATGTCGATCCGAACGATTCCTCGCTGCTGGCCCGTGCCCGCGCCGGCGACCGCCGGGCCTTCGCCGATCTCTACGTGCGCTACGCGGGTCTGGTCCGGGCCGTGCTGCTGGCCCGAGCGCCGCGCTCCGACTGCGACGACCTGACGCAGGACGTGTTCATCCGCGCGTGGCAGCGCCTCGACGA
>JAHCJE010000108.1 GCA_026128865.1 Phycisphaeraceae bacterium
CTCGGGCATGACTTCGAGGATGCCCTCGGTCATGCCGAGGCCTGCGCGGAGGACGGGGACGACGGTGATGGTGCCGGCGAGTCGCAGGCCGCGGGTGGGTTCGAGGGGGGTCTGGACGTCGATGGCGCGCGTGGGGAAACTGCGGGTGACCTCGAAGACCATGAGGCCTGCGATCTGGGCCATGAGGGCGCGGAAGGGGCGGTGGCCGGTGGTGCGGTCGCGGAGCCAGGCCAACTTGTGCTGGATGAGGGGATGATCGAAGATGATGACGTTCGCCGGGGTGGCGGGTGGCGCGGTCATGCGCGGCACAGCGTACCCGACGGCGGGGGAGGATGCGCGTGCAGATGACCGAGGGCGACCGCGTGGCGCTGGAGGCGGCCTACGAGCAGGCGGTGAAGTCGCTGGGCGAGGGGGGGATCCCGATCGGGGCTGCGCTGGTGGACGCGGCGGGAGTGGTGGTGGCGCGCGGGCACAACCTGCGTGTGCAGTCGGGCGACCCGACGGCGCACGCGGAGATGGTGTGCATCCGCAACGCGGGTCGGCGGCGTGACTGGCACCGGCTGACGCTGGCGTCGACGCTCTCGCCGTGCGCGATGTGCTCGGGGACGGCCGTGCTGCACCGCATCCCGCGGGTGGTGATCGGGGAGAACCGGACGTTCCGTGGGCGGGAGGACTGGCTGCGCGGGTCGGGGGCGGAGGTGGTGGTCGTGGATGATCCGCGGTGCGTTGCGCTGATGGAGCGGTTCATCCGGGAGCGGGCGGAGTTGTGGGAGGAGGACATCGGTGTGCCGGGGGATGAGGCGTGAAGTGGCGGAGTAGCAGAGTGGCGAAGTGGCAGAGTGCGAACGGCCTCATCGCTTCTTCACTTCGTCAGTCTGCGGCTCTTTCACTCTCGCGTCAGTCCTCGCCGTCGCGGGGGTTGACCTCGCGCCAGCGGACGACTCGGACGGGGATGCCTGCGGCGGCGACCGTGCCTTCGACGGGTGCGCTGAGGGCGAAGGGCATGCGTGGGGACACGCCGTGGAGTTCGTCGGCGACGATGACGGGGGAGGAGGGCGAGCCGGAGGTCCAGAGGATGGTGGAGAAGGGGCCTGGTGCGCTGCCCTGTCCGCCGTCGTAGACGACGTTGTTGTTTCCGGCCTGGAAGTTGCCGGAGGCGTAGACGCGGCCGCTGATGTTGGTGTTGTTGCCGGCCTGGAAGTTGCCGTTGTGGACGTAAATGTGACCGGTGACGTCGGCGTTGTTGCCGGTCTGGAAGTTGCCGTTGACGAGATGGAAATAGACGCGGCCCTCGCCGTTGCTGATGATCTCGAAGTTGTTGCCGGTGTTGACGTTGCCGTTGGTGAAGACGAGGTTGACGTCGCCGTTGGTGGTGTTGGCGATGAAGCGGAAGTTGTTGCCGACGCCGGGCATGGAGCGGAAGAAGTAGTCGCCGGCGGAGACGTTCAGGGTGCAGCCGTTGCCGGCGGTGATGTCGCGGTAAGAGCCGGGCGCGATGGTGGCGGTGGCGTTGTTGCCGTAGGAGAGGTTCGTGCTCCCGCTGGACCCGGAAGGGGGGTCGGGCAGGGTCATGCCGCTGATTTGCGCGCCCTGCAGGCCGTAGACCTGCATGGAGCCGTAGGAGAGGTTGCCGCCGGAGGAGTAGACGAGGTAGTCCTCGTAGGTTGGCGTGGTGGACCGCTGGCGGATGGCGGCGACGGTCTGGTTGTCGCCGGGGCCTGAGATCATCTGGACGCTGACGGGCGCGCTGCCGAGGTTGGGTCCGAGGACGGCGGCGGTCCAGGCGCTGCCGTCCCAGGTGCGCGAGCGCAGGCGATTCTCGCCGCTGCGGTGCCACGCGACGACGGCCTCGCCGTTGGGCGTGAACGCGGCGGCCACACGTGGCTCCATCGGGTTCTCCATGGAGGTGTCGAGGGCGGTCACGTTCGCCCAGTTCGACCCGTTGAAGGTGGAGGCCTCGGCGCGTTTCGTCGCGGTTGACCAGACGGCGATGAGGCGGTCGCTGCCCTCGCTCGGGTCGCGTGCGACGCACATCCACGCGACGACTCCCGAGCCGCCGGAGATCGTTCCCGCGCTGCTCCAGGATGCGCCGTTCCATGTGCGGTGGCGTTTCCCGCCGCCGGTCTGGCCGTAGACGACGCGGGCGTTCGCGCTCTCGCCGACGTACGCGCCGGCGAAGGGCTTGCCGTCCGCGGGCAGCGAGGTCGAGAGTGTGGAGGGCGATCCGAAGGACGACCCGTTCCACACGGCGGCGGCGAGGCGTGAACTCGTGCCCGCGAGCAGGATCATCTCGTCGGATTGCGGGCGCTGCACGAGTTCGATCCAGCGCGGGGCGGCGTCGAGGTTGAGGCCCGAGTAGGTCTGCTCGTCGGAGATCGTGCCGGCGGTGATTGTGCGGTAGTGGATCGCGGTCTGGTTGATGCTGCGATAGACGATGAGCAGGTCGCCGGACTCGCCCTCGAAGCCGGCGTGCCAGGTGCGCGTGAGCATCGTGCCGACGTCGGCGCAGACCTCCTCAGGGTCCGACCACGACGACGAGCCTTCGAGTGAGACCATGAGCGATCGGTAGTCGTCCACGGCGACGGCGGCGCGGCGGCCGTTGGGGGCGTGGTGGAGCGTCATCCAGGCGATCGAACCGCCGAAGGCGGGCGGCGCGGAGACGGTCTCCCACGGGTTGTCCCACTCGGCGCAGCGGGCGAGGCTGGCGGACGAGGACTCGGCGTAGATGAGCGTGTGGCGCGGCGGGTCGGCGAGCGTCGCGCCGGCCGACACGGCCAGCACGCACGCGGCCAGCGACCACGGTGCGATCGGGCGTCGAATCTGCGTCCCCATGGCGGTCCCCTTCGGCTTGACGGGCGGGCACGCCGTGCGGCGGCGACGCCCCGGATCAAGCATCGGAAACGGCCTGCGGCAAAGCCCCGGAACGGGCCGGACGCGTGCCCGAAGCGTGCCGGTTGTGTGGGGGAACGTCCGGGTAATGCGGCGGGCACTGGGGAGTGGGGGTCAGGGGGTGTCGCTGCGGAGGGAGGCGGCGATGGCGACCTCCTGGAGACGGACGCTCTCGCGGTCGAGGGCTTCCTTGGCGGCGTGGAGCGTGTTGGGATCGACGCTGCGCCAGTCGGCATCGGCTGCGTCGACGAGGGAACGCAGTGAGGCGGCGTGTCGGTCGAGGCTGGCGGCGTAGGCGGGGTCGAGTTCGGCACGGTGGCGCTCCAAGCGCTCGCCGATCCACTTGAGGTCGAGGCGGCTGTTGGCGACGAGGTCCACGATGCGGTGTCGGGTCATGTCGTCGCGGGCGTGGGCGAGACTCTCCCGTTCCATGCGCTCGACCTCGTCGGCGGACAGGCCGTGGTTGGGGACGACCTGGAGCGAGGCGCGCCGGCCGCTGCGGCGTTCGACGGCGCGCACGGTGAGGACGCCGTTGGCATCGACGAGGAACTCGACTTCGAGTTGGGGCACGCCGGCGGGCATGGGGGGGATGCCGCGGAGGTGGAACTCGCCGAGGGTGCGGCAGTCGGCGGCCATCTCGCGCTCGCCCTGGACGATGCGGAGGAGGATGGAGGTCTGGGCGTCCACGCTGGTGGAGAAGCGTTCGACGGCGCGGGCGGGGACGGCGGAGTTTCGCATGATGAGTTTGGCGGCCGCGCCGCCGACGGTTTCGACGCCGAGGCTGAGCGGGATGACGTCGAGCAGGAGCGTGCCTTGGCGGTCGCCGCGGAGGATGGCGGCCTGGACGGCCGCGCCGAGGGCGACGACGCGGTCGGGGTCGAGGGCGGTGTACGGCTCGCGGGCGAAGAAGTCGGCGACGGCGGCGCGGACGAGGGGCGTGCGGGTCGCGCCGCCGACGAGGATGATGGCGTCGATGGCGGCGCGGTCGAGGCGGGCGTCGCGGAGGGCGCGCCGGCAGCAGTCGAGCGTGCGGTCCACGAGCGGGCGGATCATCGATTCGTACTCGGCGCGGGTCACCGTGCGGCGGTAGACATCGCGCTCGTTCACGGCGATCTCGACGCTGGCGTGGTCGGCGTCGCTGAGGCGGTGCTTGACGTCGCGGGCGAACGCGAGCAGGGCGCGGCGTGTGGCGGGGGGGAAGGCGTCGAGCGAAGCCCCCCCCTCGGCGGGGAGGCCGAGCATGGCGCGGACCTCGGAGGCGAAGAGGGTGACGAGGGCGTGGTCGGCGTCGTCGCCGCCGAGGCGGGTGTCGCCGGCGGTGGAGAGGGTCTCGAAGAAGGCGGTCTCGCCCTCGCGCTGCGCGGGGGTGATTCGCAGGACGGAGACGTCGAATGTGCCCCCCCCGAGGTCGTAGACGACGACGGTCTCCTCGCGCGGCGCGCCGGTCACGCCGATGCCGTAGGCGAGGGCGGCTGCGGTCGGCTCGTTGACGATGCGGACGACCTCCAGCCCGGCCAGCCGCCCCGCGTGGCGCGTCGCCTGGCGCTGCGCGTCGTCGAAGTAGGCGGGGACGGTGACGACCGCGCGGCGGACCTCCTCGCCGAGGGCGCGCGTGGCGCGGTCCTTGAGTTCGCGGAGGATGGCGGCGGAGACTTCCTCCGGCGAGAGCGTGACCTGCCTGTCGCCGATGGGCAGCAGGACGCGGGCGGTGCCGCGCTCGCCGGGCGCGACGCGGTAGGCGAGGTATGGGAGATCGCCCGCGGCGTCGTCGGCGCTGCGGCCCATGAGTCGCTTGACGCTGGAGACGGTGGTGAGGGGATGGTCGATGGCGTAGTCGGCGGCGTCGCGTCCGACGACGGTGCGCAGGCTGCCCGCGCCGTCGTCCTCGTAGCGCACGACGCTGGGGAGGAGGGCTTCGCCGCGTTCATCGTCGATGGTGCGCGGGCCGCGTTCGTCGCAGACGGCGACGAGGCTGTTCGTGGTGCCGAGGTCGATGCCGACGATGACGCCGTGGTGCGGGTTGCCGGGCATACGCCCGACCATAGGCGGCGGTCAGGGCGCGTCGGCGGCGGACCAGGCGCGCATCCAGGCGAGCGTGTTCAGTTCGTCGATCAGCGGCGCGACGGCGGCGGGGTCGGCGTGTGCGGCGTCGAGCGCGACGGCCACGTGCCGCTGCGAGCCGGCGAAGCCCGCGTAGATGAGCGCGATGGTCGCGTTCCCCCCCGGCCGGACGAAGGTCTCGACGTTCTGCACGCGGCCGGGATGGTCGGCGTCGAGGATGCCCGCGTCGCGTGCCAGCGACCAGACGAGGTCCACCTGCTCGCGAGTGAGTTGGCGGGTGAGCGGCGGGAAGACCTTCGGCGATGCCGCCGGGCCGACCGCGACGCGGAATGAACCGTCCGGCTCGACGAGGTAGCAGGCGGGGCGCGCGCGCGGCGGGAGACGGTCCACCTCGGCCATCGAGCGGGCGGGCGAGAGGACGGTGACGGAGAGCGTGAAGTCGGCGGGCGCGGAAGTGAATCGCGCCGGGTCGGTGGGGCGCGAGGCGCACGAGACGGCCAGCAGTCCGGCCGCGCAGCACGCGAAGAGGGGGAGAGGTGAGCGCCGCTTCATGCGCGGCAGTGTAGGTATGGTCGATGACTCGTACACGACTCGGACACCTCCGCCACGGAGTGGCGGGGCACCCGGGGTCGCAGCAAGTCCGGCTATCCTCTGCCCCATGGAGTTGAGCATCCGATGGCTGAACCGGTATCTTGACCCTGCCGACGCGGGGGCGGACGAGGTCGAGCATGCGCTGACGAACGCGGGGTTTCCGATCGAGTCGCGGCGGGTTGCGCCGGCTGGCTCGGCACAGGCGGGACGCCCGTGCCACCCCGACACCGTCCTCGACGCCGAGATCACCTCGAATCGCGGCGACTGCCTGAGCCAGGTCGGGCTGGCGCGCGAGGTCGCGGCCGTGACCGGTCGGCGGCTGGTGATGCCCGAGTGGGTCGAGCCGCGCCGGGGCGAGCCGGTCGAGGGCTCGCTCGCGCTCGAGAATCGCGTGCCGGAGGCGTGCCCGCGGTTCACGGCGCAGGTGATCCGCGGCGTGAAGGTCGGGCCCAGCCCGGCGTGGCTGGCGGAACTGCTCGAATCCGTCGGGCAGCGGCCGATCAACAACGTCGTGGACGTGACGAACTTCCTCACCTTCGAACTCGGGCACCCGTCGCACGTGTTCGACCTGCGCGCGCTCGCGGGCGGGCGGCTCGTCATCCGCTGGGCGAAGGAGGGCGAGAAACTGCGCACGCTCGACGGCAAGGACCGGACGCTCCGGGCGGATGAACTGGTGGTCGCGGACGGGGAGCGGGCGCAATCGCTCGCGGGCGTGATCGGCGGCGCGGAGAGCGAGGTCGGCGCGGGCACGACGGACGTGGTGCTCGAGGTGGCGACGTGGGAGCCGCCGGTGGTTCGGCGGGCGGCGCGGCGGCTTGGGATTCGGACCGACGCGAGCCACCGGTTCGAGCGTGGGGTTGCGCCGGCGGAACTGGATTACGCGGCGCGCCGGGCGGCAGCGCTGATCGTGGAGGTCGCGGGCGGGATGCTTTGCTCCGGGATGCTGGATGAAGGCAGGCCGCTGCCGGCGGCGCGGTCGATCCGGTACCGGCCGTCGCGTGCCCGCGCGCTGCTCGGCGTTGACGTGCCAGACGCGGAGCAGGCGCGGCTGCTGGGGTCGATCGGGGTCGAGACGGCGGGCGCGGGTGATGCGATGACGTGCGTGCCCCCCCCCTTCCGGGCGGACCTGGAGCGGGAGGTGGACCTGGTCGAGGAGGTCGCTCGTCTGCACGGGCTTGAGAGCGTGCCGGTGAAGGAGCGGATGGCGGTGTCGGTGCGTCCGCCGCAGCAGCGCGAGCGGGCGATGCGGGAGATGCACTCGGCGCTGGAGGGGCTTGGGTTCTTCGAGGCGGTGACGTTCACGTTCGTGTCGGAGGATGACGCTGGGCCGTTCATGCCGCCGGGGCTGCGCGCGGTGAAGGTGGACGACGATCGGCGGAAGGCGGAGCCGGTGTGCCGGCCGAGCGCGCTGCCGAGCCTGCTGGCGTGCCGGCGTGCGAACCGGGCGGCGCAGGTGACGAGGCCGGGCGGGGTGCGGCTGTACGAGTGGTCGGCGAACTTCGCGGAGGTGGACGGGCCGGGCGCGCGGACGGTGGAGAACCGGAACCTTGCGCTGCTCATGGACGTGCCGACGGCGGGCGCGAAGGCGACGAACGAGGAGTTGCAGGCGGGGCTGCGCGCGATCCGAGGCGTGGCGGAGGCGGTCGTCGCGCGTCTGGGGGGCGAGGGCGCGGAGGTCCGGCTCGTGGCGGCGTCGCCGTATGCCGCGGCGTTCCGTGCGGATGCGTTCGCGGACGTGCTGATCAACGGAGGCCGCGTGGGGAGTGTGGGCCTGCTCGCGGACGCCGTGCTGCGCCGGCACGACCTGGAGCATCCGATCGCGGCGGGCGACCTGAATCTGGACGCGCTGCTGGCGTTGTTCCCGCCGAGCGTGCGCATCCGCCCGCTGCCGGCCTTCCCGCCGATCGATCGCGACCTCTCCCTGATCGTCCCGGAGCAGACCCCGTGGGACCGCGTGCGATCGCTGGTCGAGGGCGCGAACCTGCCGCTGCTGGAGAGCGTTGAGTTCGTAGGGACGTACCGCGGCAAGCAGGCGGGCGCGGGGCACAAGAGCGTGACGCTGCGGCTGACGTTCCGGGATCCGGCGCGCACGCTGCGTCGGGAGGAGATCGAGCCGCAGGTGACGGGGTTGGTCGATCGTGCCCGTGCGGAACTCGGCGCGGAACTGCGGGCCTGAGTAGGTTCGCATGGAATGTTCGGATGTTGGGCGGTTCCTCGGGGCGATTGCCCGTGGAGCCGATACGATGGACCGTGTCCGGTGGAGTCCGGGCGAGAGAGGAGCCGCGATGACCCAGGCCAGCACGGATGTCCGAACCGCCCGCCCCGCCTCCTCGCCGGCCGACCGGCCGTTCGTGTACGTGAACGGCGAGATCGTGCCCAAGAGCCAGGCGGCTGTGAACGTCTTCGACCACGGGCTGCTCTACGGCGATGGCGTGTTCGAGGGCATCCGCGTCTACAAGGGTCGGATCTTCAAGTGCGGCCAGCACATGGACCGGCTGTACGCGTGCGCCAACCGCATCGGGCTGCGGCTGGAGAAGCACGTGCCGCGCGAGGAGATGATCGACATCCAGCGGCGCTGCATCGAGGCGAACGGGCTGGTGGACGGGTACATCCGGCTGGTCGTGACGCGCGGGGTGGGGACGCTGGGGCTGAACCCGTACCTGTGCCCGGAGCCGGGGGTGATCTGCATCGCGGACCAGATCTCGCTCTACAAGCCGGAGATGTACGAGAAGGGGATGCGCGTGGTGGTGGCGCACCGGCCGAAGACGCCGATCCCGTGCCTGGACCCGCGGATCAAGAGCCTGAACTACCTGAACAACATCCTGGCCAAGTGCGAGGCGATCCACCTGTCGCAGAACCTCGGGATCACGAAGCCGGAGGACATGCTGCTCGAGGTCATCATGCTGAACCTTGAGGGGCGGGTGACCGAAGGCTCGGGCGACAACATCTTCATCGTGAAGGGCGGGCGCGTCTTCACGCCCCCGAGCGAGGCTGGGATTCTCGAAGGGATCACGCGGCGGTTCGTGATGCGTGAACTCGCGCCGGCGTGCGGGCTGAAGGTGGAAGAGCGGGACATCACGCTCGCGGAACTGCTGGCGGCGGACGAGGTGTTCCTGACCGGGACGGCGGCGGAGATGATCGCCGTGCGCGAGGTGCTGGAGCACGAGGGCGAGTCGCGGGTGAAGGCGACGCACCGCATCTCGGACGGCGAGGGGCCGATCACGAACCGGCTGCGGACGCGGTTCCGGCAGATCGTGACGAGCGAAGCCATCCCGGAAGATTGAGCGCAGACGGGTTCAAGCCGCGGCACAGGCCTCGTGTTTCATAGTGCCCGCTTGCAGGTAGGTGCGCTTCCGTGCCCCCTCGCGACGCGCAGTGAACAGGTACTCGGTGTTCCGCAGGTGGCTGACCGATCCGACGCGCTCGCCGCGGGAGTTGTGGATGCCGATCTGCGCGCCGACGTAGCGCTTGTAGTCGTGGGCGAGGACGTGCACGGACGCTGCGCCGCCCCACAGATCGGCGAGCACCGACTCGACTTCGGCGCGGGTGACGTAGCCCTCGTTGCTGAGGGAGACGACGACGGCGTCGGTTCGCAGGGCTTGCAGCACGCGGCGCAGGGCGGCGGCGCAGGCGGGGCGGGAGTTGAACTCGCTGCGGCGCACGCGGCAGTCGGCCCGCTTGCAGGCCACGCCGTAGGTTTCCGGCTTGTCCCAGCGCACCAGCGACTCCCAGACGTGATAGTTGCCGAGGTAGGAATGCTGGTTGTACGGCGGGTCAACGTAGACCACGTCGGCCGAGAGTGCGCGTGCGGCGTCCAAGGCGTCGAGTTGGTGTGCCTCGCCCTTGCCGTGCGCGGCGCGGGGCAGAAGGGCGGGGACTCGCATTTGCAGGTCGTTGGCGGCGCGCCGCGCCCAGCGCTTGAGGTAGGCCATCTGGACGCCCGTGGTCGAGTCCACGCGGTCGGCGGCCTCCATGAGCGAGGTGAGGACGACGGCTTCCAACTCGGGGTGCAGGCCCTTGCGCGCGACGGCTTCGCGGATGGCGTCGATGCGCTCGCCGTTCTTCGGCATGAAGAAGCGCGAGCGGATGCAGTAGGTTTCGGTGAACCAGCCGTGTCGGCCGGGCAGGGCGTTGAACTCGCGGACGAGCCGCTCGGCGTCCGGAAGAACATCTTCCGCATCGGCCTGCACGTAGCAGCGGGCGAGCGTGGCGGCGTAGGCGTTGTGGTCGTTGGCGAGGACGCGGTAGCCGGCCGCCTTGAGGGCGTGGCCCACGCGGGAGGTGCCGGAAAAGAGATCGATGACGGTGCCCGCGCCCTCGACGGTGCGCACGGCGCGGAGGATCGAGGGAATCAGGGTGCGCTTGGAGCCGAGGTACTTGATCACGGACGGTGTATCGGCCCGAAGGCGGGGCGGCGCGCACGATTCGTCGGGCAGCGGACGCGGTGGTACCCTCTCGCAGCATGAGCGTGAGCGTGCCGGGCAGGCGCGACATTGCGGGGACGGTCGCCTGGGCGGGGCTGTTCGCCGGGCCTGCGCTCGCGCTGATGATGTACGCGCTCCTGCCGGCGGCTCGCGTGGACGAGTCGGGCGCGCTGAGCGGCGGGCTGTCGGGAGCGGGGCGAGCGGCGGCGGCGGTGGCGGTGCTGATGGCGGTGTGGTGGATGACCGAGGCGCTGCCGCTGAGCGCGACCGCGCTGCTGCCGATCGCGCTCTTCCCGATCCTGGGCGTTTCGCCGATCCGGCAGGCCGTCGCGCCGTACGCCGACCCGGTGATCTTCCTGTTCATGGGCGGTTTCATCCTGGGGCTGGGGATGGAGCGGTGGGGCCTGCACAAGCGGATCGCGCTGATCACCATCTCGATCGTGGGGACGAGGCCGGTGCGGCTGATCGGCGGGTTCATGCTGGCCAGTGCGCTGATGAGCATGTGGGTCTCGAACACGGCGACGGCGGCGATGATGCTGCCGATCGGGGTGAGCGTGATCGCGCTGGTGTTCGCCCGCCTGGGGCGCGACTTCGAGCGCGGCGCGCCGCCCGAGCCGGGGCGGGACGGCTCGAACTTCGCCACCTGCCTGATGCTCGGCATCGCCTACGGGGCGAGCATCGGGGGCATCGGGACGCTGATCGGCACGCCGCCGAACACGGTGCTCAAGGGCTTCGTCGAGCGCGAGTACGGGCAGGTCATCACGTTCGCGGAGTGGCTGCGGATCGGGGTACCGTTCGTGGCGGTCTTCCTGCCGATCGCGTGGATCGTGCTGACGCGGTTCGCGTTCCCGGTTCGTCTGCGCGAGATCCCCGGCGGCAAGGCGCTGATCGCCGGTGAACTGCGCGACCTCGGCCCGATGAAGCGGGGCGAGTGGGCCGTGTTCATCGTCTTCTGCTGCACCGCGCTGGCGTGGATTTTCCGCCAGCCGCTCGCTGCGGGCCTGGGGCTGGTGCGCACGGGCGCGGACGGGCGCGAGGTGCACCTGCTGACGGACGAGGGGATCGCGATCATCGCTGCGCTCGCGTTGTTCGTGATTCCGGTGCGGCCGCGGGAGCGCATCTTTGCGATGGACTGGCAGACGGCGTCGCGGCTGCCGTGGGGGATTCTGCTGCTCTTCGGCGGGGGGCTGAGCCTGGCGGCGGCGATGGACACGACGGGCGTGACACGGTTCATCGGCGAGCAGTTCCAGGCGTTGCGCGGCCTGCCGTTGGTGCTGATGGTGGCGGCGATCGCGGCGGTGGTGATCTTCCTCACGGAACTGACGAGCAACACGGCGGTGACGACGACGCTCATGCCGGTGCTGGCGGGGGCGGCGGTGGGGCTGGGCGTCGATCCCGCGTACCTGCTGGTGCCGGCCGCGTTGGCGGCGAGTTGCGCGTTCATGCTGCCGGTTGCGACGCCGCCGAACGCGATTGTGTTCGGATCGGGCTACGTGTCGCTGCCGCAGATGGCGCGGGCCGGGTTGATCCTGAATCTCATCGGCATCGTGCTGGTGTCGGTCGCGGTGCTCGTGCTGGAACGGTTCGTGGTGGTGATCCAGCCTTGAGGGCGGCGAGCGCCCGGGTGATGGGGGGAAACCGCTCCCTTACGGTCGCGGCTCGTTGACGCGCGGCGCGGCTCGTTCATCCGCGCCGCGGCTTGCTGGGCGTCCGGCATAGAGTTGCCCCACGCCCGAGCCGGGCGTCGGCTCTGGAGCGTCGGAATCCATGCCCCGCCCGACTCCGTTTTCCTGGCGTGCAGTCTCGATCGCAGTGCGCGTGATGTTGGGCGCGGGCGTGCTGTTCGTTGGTTTCGGCGTGTTCGCAATGCTCTTCGCCACCAAGGAGCGCCCCCACCGCTCCGACCACGGCGACACGGCCCCGCTTGTGCTCACGACGCTCGCGCACCGGACGATCGTTCCCGACGTGTGGCAGGGCTACGGCACGGTGCGCGCCATGCAGGCCGTCGAGGTCGCGGCCCAGGTCTCCGCCCGCGTCGTGGAGCGACCGGGCCTGATCGAGGCGGGCGCGCCGATCCGTGAGGGCGAGATGATCGTCCGGCTCGAAGCGTCCGACTACGCGAACCGCGCCGAGGCGGCGCGCCAGATGGTCGCCGCCACCAAGGCCGACCTGGAACGGCTGGACGTGGACGAGGCGGCGTGGCGCGAGCAACTCGCGCTCGCGGAGCAGCAGGTCGCGGTCGAGGAGCGTGAACTCGAACGCACCCTCGCCGC
>JAHCJE010000109.1 GCA_026128865.1 Phycisphaeraceae bacterium
GGAAGTCCTCGCCATGCTCATCGGTGAGTTGTACGACCCGGCATCCGGCGTGGATCTCGAGGGCGCGGTGCAGGCCGCGTTGCGCGAGGTGACGGGAGCCTACGCGATCGCCGTCGTGTGCGAGAACGAGCCTGGCGTGTTGCTCGCTGCTCGCAAGGGCTCGCCGCTCATGGTCGGTGTCGGCGCTGGCGAGTACGTCGTCGCGTCGGATCCGTCCGCGATCGTCGCTCACACGACGCAGGCCTTCCCGCTGGACGACTACAACGTCGTCAAGCTCACTCGTGAGGGCCTTCGTACCTCGACCGTGGACAACGCCGAGGTCACGCCCCGCATGATGCAGCTCGAACTCGACCTCGAGCAGATCGAGCTCGGTTCGTTCGAGCATTTCATGCAGAAGGAGATCTTCGAACAGCCGCGATCGATCCGCAACTGTTGCCGAGGCCGCATCAGCGAGCGAGACGGCCAGGTCGTCCTTGGCGGCCTGTCGGCGTTCGCAAAGGAACTCGTCAAGGCGAAGCGGTTCATCTTTGTGGCGCAGGGGACGGCCCTCCACGCGGCCATGATCGGCGAGTACCTCTTCGAGGATGTGGCGAAGGTTCCGGCGGAAGTTGAGTATGGCAGCGAGTTCCGTTACCGAAACCCGATCATCGAGGATGGGAGCGTCGTGGTCGCGGTCAGTCAGTCCGGTGAAACCGCGGACACGCTTGCCGCGCTGACCGAGGCGAAGGAACGCGGCGCCCTGGCGCTCGGCGTCATCAACGTCGTCGGTTCCACCATTGCACGCGAGACCGATGCGGGCGTGTACCTGCGCGTCGGGCCCGAGGTCGGAGTCGCCAGCACGAAGGCCTTCACGGGGCAGGTGACCGCCCTCGCCATGATCGCCCTCTTTCTCGCGCGTCGGAAGTTCACATCTCAGGAGGAGTGCGCCGCGATGCTGTCCGAGTTGGCAGCCATCCCGGACAAGATCGAGCATGTGCTGGCCCAGGACGACCATGTCCGCCGCGTGACGCAGAAATACGTTGACCGCGAGAACTGGCTCTTCCTCGGGCGGGGGTACAACTACCCGACCGCCCTTGAGGGTGCGCTGAAACTCAAGGAAATCTCGTACATCCACGCCGAGGGCATGCCCGCGGCCGAGATGAAGCACGGGCCGATAGCGCTCATCAACGACGGCATGCCTGCGGTTTTCATCGCCAACCGGGGCCGGCAGTACGACAAGGTGCTCAGCAACATCGCCGAGGTCCGCTCACGCGGCGGGCACGTGATTGCCGTTGCGACCGAGGGCGACGAAGAGATCTCTCGTGTCGCCGAGGATGTCCTTTACGTACCCGAGTGCGCCGAGCCGCTCAGTCCGTTGCTCACGGTCGTCCCTCTGCAACTGATGGCCTACCACGCCGCCCTGCTCCGAGGTCACGACGTGGATAAGCCCCGAAACCTCGCCAAGAGCGTCACCGTCGAGTGACCTGTTCGCCAACGGTCGGCTTCCGGGCTGGAGCCGCTCGGATGCCGAGAACTTAGCCGCCGCCCTCGTTCACTCGGCGCATCCACCGCGTCATGGCACGATCCGCCAACCCGGGGGTAGCGCATCCAAGCGCGAACAGCAGCCGCGCCGGCAGGCTCGTCCACACCTCGCCACGCGGCCTGCGCAGGCATCGCACCGTCGCGTCCGCCACGACGGTTGCGTCCTGCATCAATGGGGGCCTGGTCGGCGTCCGCTCGGGGTTCATCTCACTCTTGCGGGCTGTGAACTCTGTCCGTGTGCCGATCGGATGCACCGACGATACGAACACTCCCGTCCCTGCCAGCTCGATTCTCATCGCACGAGCAACGTGGTCCTGTGCTGCCTTCGTCGCGGAGTAGAACCCGTGCAAGGGTGTCCCCATCTTCGCCAGGCAGCTCGAACAGACCAGCAGATGCCCGCGGCCAGACGTCAGCATCGGGGGTAGCGCGGCCCGAAGTGTGTTCAGTGTCCCCCAGAAGTTCGTCTCGAAGATCGCCCGCGCCTCCGCATCCGTCGTCTCGTGGATCGGCTTCTCCAGCCCGTACCCCGCGTTCGCGTACGCAGCGTAGATCGAACCGAACGCGTCGATCGTCCGCTCCACCAGCCGCCGACAGTCTTCCGGGTCGTCCACATTCGCCCGCACGGCGATCGCCCGTCCTCCCCCGCGATCGATCTCCGCGACGACCTCTGCAAGACGGTCCTCGCGGCGTGCCGCGATCGCCACGGGCATTCCAGCACGTGCGCACGCCAGCGCAGTCGCCCGGCCGATCCCGCTGCTCGCGCCCGTGATGGCGATCGGCAGCCCGTGAAGGCTAACGCGGGGCACCCGACTCAGTCCTTCTTCTCGTTCTTGTTGCCGGTGATCAGATCCTCCCCCGCCTGACCTACGGCCTTGATGTCCTCGCCCGCTCCCTTCACCGTGTTGCACCCCGACAACACACATGCCGCGGTCCAGAAGACTCCCGCTGCCAGCAGTTGAGGAACAACCCGAACGACGATCCGAGTAATCATGGGTTCAATCTCCTGAGGTCTCGTTATGGTACCGGGCCTTGCCCACCCCTGCGAACCGTTCAAGTTCTATCTGATCAACCATCGCAACTCCGGGCACCGCAGGGCCGCTGCCGCGATCGGGTAGACCACCGCGCCGACCCCGACCGCAACTGCAACCTCCATCAGCCGACCCGACCAAGACTCGGGAGAGCCGACGAGCAGCATCGCACCCCAGACCAGCGCCATCATCACGAGCGACGCCGCGACGACGCGCCCGCAGCCTGCGGTCGTTTCCCGATCGAACGCCGGGGCATGGGTCAGCCGCTTCGAGAGTTGGATCAGGATCAGGAGCTGCACTGTCGCCGAGATGCTCGTGGACCACGCCAGCCCTGCCTCACCGAGCGGCCAGATCAGCGTCACGTTCAACAGCAGGTTCAGCCCGACCACGCCGATTGCCACCCGCATCGGCGTCGTTGTGTCCCCCGCCGCGTAGAACGCCCTCGTCACAACGTGGTTCAAAGAGTATGCCCACACTCCCGGGGCATAACCCAGGAGGACCGCTGCCGCGCGGCGCACACCCTCGTCGCTGAACGCGCTGCCTTGACCGCCGTACATCACGCCCGTCAGCGGTTCGCGGATGAGCAGCAGCCCGAGCGACGCCGGCAGCCCGATGAAGAACGACAGGCGCAGCCCGCGCCGTAGGGTTGAGAGGAAAGCGTGGGGGTCGTCCGAGGCTCGGGCGAGCAGCGGGAAGACCGCCGTCGCCACGGCGATCCCGAACACGCCCAATGGGAACTGGTACAGACGCTGCGTATACGCGAGCACGCTGTTCGACGCCGGGTCGAGCGGGTACGCGAGCCCGAGCACGGTCGGCCCGATCCAGACCGGCCACATCGCGATCAATGTGTCCATGAGCGCGTTGAGCTGGATTGTGCCCATGCCCACGACGACGGGCACGAACTTCCGCATCATCCGCCGTGCCGGTTCGGCAGCTCGCGCGAACCCGCGCCTCCATGTCACACGCCCTCGTAACGCGAAGAGGGACCAGGCGACCTGCGCCACCCCCGCCAGGACAGCCGCGATCCCGATGAAGTACGCGGTTCGCACCGGGTCGGCGTGGGGGACGAAAAAGTGGGGCAGACCCGCGGCGATCACGAACACGTTGAGCAGCACCGGCGAGGCCGCCGTGGGGCCGAACCGCCCGTGGGCCTGGAGCATCCCGCCGAGAATCGCTGCCACACACACCAGCGGCATGAACGGCAGCATCAACATCATCAGCCGCAGCGACAACGCGCGATCCGGGTTGGGAGGCGCGAGGAGCAGGATCGCGAGCAGCACACCCTCGCCAACGAGCAACAGCCCGCCGGTGATCAGGGCCAGAAGGAGCACCGTGAGCGTCGCGAACCGGTCGGCTGTCTCCGGGTCATCGCGGGAGGCTCTTGCGTACTCAGGAAGAAACGCCGCGGCGAGCGCGCCCTCGCCGAACAGGCGGCGAAAGAGGTTCGGGATCGCCCAAGCCGCCATGAATGCCGAGCCGAGCGCGCTGTCGCCGACGATGCGTGCCGTCACCACGTCCCTGGCCAGCCCAGCCACACGAGAGACCAGTGTCAAGAATGAGACCACACGGACGGCGGACGACATCCGTTCGTGTCGGGTGTGCGCGTCGGGTTGGTCCGGCCGGGGTGCGGTCGCGTCCTGCGGCTCTGTCACGGCGACAGCGTAGCAGGGCGGCCGGGCCACGCGTCAGCGGATGAACACCAGCCACATCACAGCCAGCACGGGGAGCAGGATCATCGCGGCCCTGGCTGAATACCCGAAGAACGAGGGCATCCGGAGGCCGGACGCCTCCGCGATCGCTCGGACCATGAAGTTCGGTCCGTTCCCGATGTACGTCATCGCCCCGAAGAACACCGCGCCCAGCGAGATGGCCGTGAGCAGGTGGGCGCCGGTCTCGTCGCTGAGGAACTCCGCCACCGTCCCCGCGTTGATCGGCGTGTTCCCGAACGCGACCTGCAGGAAGTTCAGATACGTCGGCGCGTTGTCGAGTACGGCGCTCAGCCCACCCGTCCCGAAGTAGAACGCAGTGGGGGATGTCAGCCCCAGGGCGTGCCCGTGGGCCGCGAGGTAACCCAGCGCAGGGGCCATCGTGGCGAAGATGCCCACGAACAGCAGGCCCACTTCTTTGACCGGGAAGAACGTGAACTCGTTGGCGAGGTGGATCTCACGGCTGGCCAAGAAGTACGCGGCCGTGGCCACGAGTATCTGGAAAGTCGGTCCGACCGGCACGCCCTCTACCCCGAACAGCCCCTTGAGCAGCGGGTCGATGAAGACACCCGAGATGATCAGGCCGAGGCAGACCATGCCGCTCGTCCCACTCAGCCGAATGCGGAGCGGCTCGTCGGCCGCCAACACCGCCTCCGGATACGTCGCACGTTGTCTCCGCTCCAGCCACGTATCCAACGCGAAGTAGACCGCCAGCAGCGTCCCGCAGCACGCCAGCCACATCGGCCAGAGATGGACCAGCGTCCACGAGAACGGCACGCCCTTGAGGAAGCCCAGGTAGAGCGGCGGGTCGCCGATCGGCGTCAGGCAACCGCCGCAGTTCGAGACAATGAAGATGAACATGACGACGTGGATCGGGCGCAGCCGACCCTTGTTGATCCGCATGAAAGGCCGGATCAACAGCACCGACGCCCCCGTCGTGCCCATCACATTCGCCAGCACCGCCCCGACCGCGAGCAGCGCGGTGTTCACCGCGGGCCGTCCACGCCCGCGGACATCGATCAGCACGCCGCCGGAGGCCACATATAGCCCGCCGATCAGCGCGATGAAGGCGTAATACTCCACGCCGGTGTGCAGCATCACGTACTGCCCGTACGACAGTCCATGGTGATACTCACCCGAGCCGTACCCGAGCAGGTAGTACGCGATCGTGATCCCGGCAAGCCCGAACGCGAAGTCCGGGAAGTGCTTGTGCCAGAACCGCTCGTTGATGAACGGCATCAACGCGATGCTCAGCAGGAGGAATGCGAACGGCGCGCACAACCAAAGCGGGATCGTCGGCGCGGGGCCGTGGTCGTCGTGGGCATGAAGTCCTTCTTCCGCGTGGCTTCCGTGTTCGGCGGTGTTCGTCCCGGTCTTTCGCTCGTGCGAATCCTGCTCGGCCGGGACGGCTGCGTGCTCGCCGGAGTTCGATCCTTCGGACATCGCGCCGTGAAGCAATCCAGGATGCAGCCTGAGCGCCTCATCTCCCCCCCAGACGATCGTCACAGGCTCGGGAAGGTCGTCGGCCTCGCCGTGGGGTTCGCCCGTCGCGTTCCGGGTCGGCTCTTCGTGGTTTGGAGTTACCGCCTGCTGGCCGGTCTCCCTGCCGGTCTCATATTGTGCCGGGATCAGGAACGTCAACAACACCCCGAGCGCGGCCCCTGCGGCGAGACTTGCAAGCCAAGCCTTGGGGCCGTGGAAACCGTGCGAGTCGTGCTCCGAGTGTGCGCTCATAGCGTATCTTCGTTCGAGAGATCGGCGTCACCGCCCCCGCGGTGAGTCGGATTCCTCTATCGGCTCAGATTCTGATGGACTCCGCGGGGGGTTGGCACATGCCACATGCATGCGTACGGCCTTTTTGCAGTTATCCACCAGCCTGTACGGGTACGTTCGGCTTCCGGTCTCCCAGTCTTCCTGCCGCCAGCAGCCACACCGAGGCGAGAGCCACCCCACTCCAGTTCGCCATCAGGTCAGACCACAGGACCGTCCGGTTCACGCCCGGGAGGCCCTGTGTCACTTCGTCGAGCGCAGCGTAGGCCGCGGAGATCGTCACGCACCATCCCACGTTGCGGCGTGACAGGAGTGTCCCGAACCACTCACACCCCGAGAGCAGGACCGTCCACACGGCGAACGCAGCGAAATGAACGACCAAGTCGAGGCGGATTCCGGTATCTGGTCCGAGCGTAAGAGAGGGCCAATGCGTGCCCGTTGCCAGCGCGACCGCGTACACGGCGAAACCGACTCGCCGAACACGCAACGGGATGGCACGAAGGACGCGGACGATCAATCGGACGGCTCCGTTACCACCGGAGAGGCTTGGCCGACGATGACGCGCACCTCGGGCGCGGGGTTTTCGCTGAGGGCGCAAGAGGCACGCCACCGTCGGACGATTGCCTCGGCCAGCGCGAGGTAGTCCGTTGCACCCGCGGCACCGGGCGCGTAGTCGAATACCGTCTGGCCGAAGCTCGGGCACTCAGCGAGTTTGATGTTTCGCCGCACCGGCGGCCGGAAGACCCGTGCGTCGGCCCAGGGCGCTTTCGTGCCGCGATGTTGCTCGAAGAATGCGTCCAGGTCCGCCACCACTTCCTGCGTGTGTGTGGTGTTCGCGTCGTGCATGCAGAGCACGACCCCAAGCACACGCAGCCGTGGGTTGATAGACGTACTGATGGCCGTGACGGTCTCCAGCAGTTTGCTCACGCCCTGCAAAGCAAGGAAGTGCGCCTGCATGGGCACCAGCACCTCGTGCGCCGCTGCGAGCGCGTTCACGGTCAGCAGCCCCAGCGAGGGGGGGCAGTCGATCAGGATCGCGTCATACGCGGGAGCGAGGCGCCGAATCGTTGCTGTAAGCCGCTGCTGCCTGTCCGGCACGGTTGCCAGTTCGGTCTCGGCCGCTGCGAGATCCGTCACGGCGGGCAGGACGAACAGGTTCTCGGCGACCCGATGCACGAGCGAGGAGGGGTCGATGGAAGAATCTAGCAGGGCGTCGTAGACCGATCCGTCCAGCGTTCGCGTATCGACGCCGAGGTGGAGCGTCGCGTGGGCTTGCGGGTCGAGGTCGATCAGGAGCGTTCGCAGCCCTGTCCGTGCAAGAGCGGCGCCCAGATTCACAGCCGTCGTGGTCTTCCCCACGCCACCCTTCTGGTTCATCAGCGCGACGACTCGACACCCCTCGGGCGGTTGCATGGCGGTAGTATACGTATCGACCCTCAGCAGGCTCAAAGCCTCCGGCGGTCCGTGCCACGGACGTCAGCCCGCGTGCGCTCCCTGCACGGTCATTCCATCTTCGTCGTCGCGGTGACCCCCTCGGCGGGGGCACGCGTTGTTCCGTCGGACGGTCTGGCCGCGAGCCGAACCGCCTCTTCCTCGATCTGCTTTCGTCGGGCGAGTTTGATGGCGGTGACGACGATGTACGCGGCACAAAGCGCCGCGATGAAGTAGACGAGGCGGGCACGGAACAGGCTCATCGCCACCCCGAGCACTGCGAACGCCAGCCCGATACCGTAGAGCGTCAACACCGCACCCTTTACGCCCAGTGAGCGTTTGAGCATGTGGTGCAGGTGGTCGCTGTCCGGGTCGCTCAGGCGCCGGCCGGCAAGTTTCCGCCGCACGATCGCCAGCACGGTGTCGATGATCGGGATGGCGTAGATGAACAACCCCGCGATCACGAGGTACGTCTTGCCCGTGTCGCCGAGAGACAGCACGATCACGATCGTCGTGAATCCGAGCAGCAGCGAGCCGCAGTCGCCGAGGAAGATCGTCGCGGGGTTGAAGTTGTGCGGCAGGAACCCCAGGCACGCTCCGAGCAGTGCGAGGCAGAGTACGATCCGCTGCGCATCCCTCTGCCCGTCGTCGTGAAGGGCGAGTGTGAGTGCGACGATGAGCAGACCCGCGGCGCAGATCGCCGTCGTCCCGGTCAGCAGCCCGTCCAGCCCGTCGATCAGGTTCGAGGCATTGCACGCGCCGAGCACGAACACCGCGATGATCACCGTTCCGGTCCAGTAGATCACGTCGATGGTCAGTGCGCTGCCGAAGAGCGGCACGTCGATCCCCAGCGGAATCTGGTAGACGAGGTCGCGGTTGCCGAGGAGTTCGCCCAGTGTCGGCGCGAGCACGCCCTGCGCAACCCGTACGCCAACATCCTCGTACGCGAGTGCGGCCGCCGCCAGCAACTGTCCCCCGACCTTCAGACGCGGCGCTATGCCCACCACGTCATCGATGAGACCGATCAGCATGATCACTGTCATGCCGAGCAGCACGGAGATCGGCACGGGCGCTGGCACGAACCCCATCAGCAGCTTCGTGCTTTTGTGAAACTCGATCAGCCCGAGCGAGGGGAACTGGCACGCCACATAGCTGTAGGCGATCGCCGCCATCATCCCAAGGAACACCGCGACTCCGCCCAGGTACGCAACCGGAATGCGATGCACCTTCCGCGGGTCATTCGGTCTGTCGATAATGCCGTTGGCGACCGCGAGTTTACGCATCAGAGGCGTGGTCACCAGCGTCACAACGAAGGCCACAGCGAGCACACCCACGTACCCGTGAAAGATGTCCAACCGCGAGCCGGACTCCTCCACGACCTCCCCGCCCGCCGTGGCGATCGACTGCAAGATTGCGGCCTGCTCCTGCTGCAGCGCATCGAGTCGCCGTCCCAGCGCCTCCAACTGCGCCACGGCCTCGGGCGGGATCGTAATGCCCTCGGGAGGCGTCGTCATGCCCGCACTCCTTCGGCGCCCGCCCGCGTCATCGCCGCCGCGATGTCGCGGATCGTCTGCTCAAGGCCGATTCGAGGCTCGAATCCGATCGCTTCGCGGATCCGTCGAAGGTCTGGCCGGCGACGCTCGAGATCCTCGAAGCCCTCCGGGTACGCCTCGGCATAGGGGACGAAGACGATCGGCGACGACGAGCCGAGCACTCGAACGACCGTCTCCGCCAGTTGCCGGATGCTGATCTCACGATCCGAGCCGAGGTTGAACACTCGCCCGTAGCACGCTCGGTTCGCCAGCATCGCCGGCAGCGCCCGCACCACGTCGCGCACGTCGCAGAAGCAGCGCGTCTGCGAGCCGTCCCCGAACACCCGGATCGGCCTGCAGTCGAGAGCGGCCTCGACGAACCGCGGCAGAACCATCCCGTACGACCCCACCTGCCGCGGCCCGACCGTGTTGAAGAACCTTGCCACGACCACGGGCAGCCCATGCTTGCGGTGATGGGCGAGCGCCAGAAACTCGTCGATCGCCTTGCTGCACCCGTACGACCACCGGGCGATCCCCGTAGGGCCGTACACCACGTCGTCGTCCTCGCTGAACGGGCTGCGAGACCCCTTGCCGTAGACCTCCGAACTCGACGCGAGCAGCGTGGGTACTGGCGCCCCCGCGCCCGCTTCGTCCGATGTCACGAAGCGCAGAAGGTCGAGTGTCTGCACCACGTTCGTTTGTACGGCCCGGATCGGGTCGTCCATCACGAGTTGCACGCCGACGGCTGCAGCGAGGTGATAGACCTCGTCGAACGGACCCGCCCGGCCGAGCGTCGGGATCGCGGCGGAAAGTTCGGCGTCGATCAGTCTGAGCAATGGATGTGAGGCGGGGAGGTTCTCGGTCCTGCCGGTGGACAGGTTGTCCACGATGGTGACGCGATCGCCCCGTGCGAGCAGCAGGTCGGTCAGATGCGACCCGATGAACCCCGCGCCGCCGGTCACCAGCGCGTGGCGGTGGCGCGGTGGCGCGTCGCCCGCGATGCGGTTGGTGGGAGCGTTCATCGGCGTACACCCGGTCCGGGAGCGGAGGGTAGCGCCGCCCGATCCGGGGCGGATCCGCGCCCCGTCAGGTCGCGGTGTTCTGGTACTCGTGCGTGGCCTTGATGTTCTTCCTCATGTAGCCGCCCGCTGCCGAGCGGACGCCGTTGATGACGACGCCGAGGAACTCGCTCTTGGACTCTGAGAGCTGGTTCCGCAGCCGCGCGACCATGCCCCGCTTCTCGTTCAGAGCCCGCACCACCAGCATGGTGGCGTCGCAACGGTTGGCGATCGCCATGCCGTCGCTCGAGACGATCGCGGGGGGCACGTCGATGAGCACGAGGTCGTAGCCCTGCTGACGGGCCGCGTCGAACACGCCCGTCATCGCATCGGTCGAGAGCGTCTCGAACGCGCGCTTCGCCGCGGTCCCGGCCGTGAGCACATGCAGCGTCTCCGAGACGGCCTGCACCGTTCCTGCCAAGGTGCCGTCGCCCGCCAGCACGTCAGCCAGGCCGGGCGACTCCTGCAGCCCGAGCGCGCGATGCACGCCCGGACGGCGGAAGTTGGCGTCGATCACCAGGACGCGCTGGCCCGATGCCGAGAACGCGAGACCAAGGTTGGTGGCCACCGCAGTTGCTCCCGAGCCGGGCATGCCCGCCATAACCATGATCGTCCGGTGCCCGGTCTGCTTGAGCTTCTTGGCAAGTGGAGCGCGCAGCTGCCGCACGCTCTCGGCCGTTACGCTCCGCGGATGGTCGCGGAAGACGGTCGCGATCGACTTGGGCTGGTCTGGGTCTTCCGACGCGTCGGGCAGGATGCCGAGCAGCGTGGTCTTCGGGATGATGGTGACGTCCGAAGGCCCCTTGACTCGCTGGTCGAGCATCTCGCGGAGGAAGACCGTGCCGCCGGTCGCGAAGAGCATCAGCAGGATGCCGGCCGGCACCATGATGATGATGTTCGGGAAGGCGGGCTTATCGGGGATGCGCTCCATCTGCGCGACCTTGATTCTGGCTGCGCTGGCCAGCGGATCCATCTGGCGGAGCGCCTCGAGCGAAGTCTGTAGGTCGCTCCGTGAGTTGATGAGCGACTGGACCTGCTGCTCGACGTTCACCATCTCGACCTTCAGCCGGGTCAGGTCGTTGAGCCGCTTCACGTAGATCTCGCGCTGCGCGAGCAGGTCGGCCTCCTGCGCGCGGAGCTGCGAGTTCCCCTTCACAAGTGACTCGACGATGCCGTCGAACCGCTGACGCAGCAGTTTCTCTCGCTCCGATTCGAGAGATTGCTTCCACGAATCGATCATGGACTGAACGGCCTGGTAGTTTCGATGCTCGGGTGTGATGCCACGCTGGAGCATCGCCGCCTGGTTGGTCTCCAGGGACGTGATCTGCTGGAGGATGCCGCGGATCAGCGGGTCGTTCTCGACCGCTTCGCGGAGGTCGTCGGAATACGCGATCGGGCCTGGAGCGTTCAGGATGTCCTGGTAACTCTTCAACTGGACCTGGACCGCCTGGATGCTCAGCCTGAGCGTCGTCAACTGGTTGACGACGTTCGCCAGGGCGAGTGAGGCTTCGTTCGTCCGCTCGTCCAACGAGTCGATCTGCTCGGTACGGATCCGCAGGTCGCGCGCGTCCTGCAGGGCTTTGATCCGGGTGTCCATGTCCCGGATGTTGCGCTCGATGGCGTCGCGCTGCGGGACGCCGAGCATGTTCCGCTGGTCGTTCAGCACCCTGAGGTACGTCTCGCGCACCAGCCCGACCAGAGCGTGCGCGTCGCGCGGGTTGCGCCAGCCGACGGACAACTCGATGATGTACGTGCCGGGGATCGTCCGTGCCCGTGTCTTGTCCACCAGCCAGTCCGCCGCTTCGGCGGCCTGGAAGCGCCCCGACTTCTCGAACTTCTTCGACCAGTTCGGCGCCTGCGAGCGGAGCCTCGGGTCGTTCACGACCGCGTGCATCACAGTTTCTGACTTCATGTACGCGGCCTGCGTCAGCATGAAGCGCTCCATCTCCTCCTCGCGTGTCGTGGACATGCCGATCACCTGGTCGATCCTGTCCTGCACGGGCAGAGCCTCGAACAACACCGCGGGCCGGAAGATCGGCGCGACGATCCGCAGGATGAAGAACGACCCGACGCCGAGCGCCGCGCCAACGACCACGGACGCCGCGAGAAGCCATGCGTACTTCTTCAGCAGCTTGATCGGGTCGAGGGCCCCAGTAGAGGGGGGCTTGGCGGGGGGGCGTGACCCCCCCC
>JAHCJE010000011.1 GCA_026128865.1 Phycisphaeraceae bacterium
CGCGCTCCGCAGGGCGGCGGCTCGAGCAACTACTCGACCGGGTCCGGCGGGGGTTCCACCAACACGCCTTCCT
The DNA here is from genome assembly GCA_026128865.1 of Phycisphaeraceae bacterium. Classification (GTDB taxonomy): domain Bacteria; phylum Planctomycetota; class Phycisphaerae; order Phycisphaerales; family UBA1924; genus CAADGN01. Next base: position 74 of record JAHCJE010000011.1, read on the forward strand.
CGTCCATGCCGCCGAGCGGATCGACCACTCCGCCGAGCGTGACGACCAGCGGCGACTGGCACTACACCACCGGCCCGAGCGGCACGCCGACCCTGACGTGGGTCACGACAAATGACTCGCGGTACTCTCGCTCGTCCGGCCCGGGAAGCCCGTCGGCATCCAGTGGCACGACCGACTCGATGCCGAGCCAATCGTCGGCGTCCAGCAGCGCCGGCAGCAGCTCCGGGGCGGGCTCGAGCGGCATGTCGAGCTCGGGCATGAGTTCCAGCGGCGGCTCCTCGAGCGGCAGCTCAGGAGGCGGCAGCTCGGGGATGAGTTCCGGAGCGAGTTCGAGCGCGACTTCCGGCATGAGCTCCGGTGCATCCTCGGGCGCCTCTTCGGGCGGCTCGTCTGGTGGTGGTTCCTCCGGGGGGTCGTCGGGGGGCGGTTCATCGGGTGGCGGCTCGTCCGGCGGCGGGTCTTCAGGCGGTGGGAGCGGCCCCGGCGGCTCCGGTCCTGGTGGCTCAGGTCCGGGCGGATCGGGACCGGGCGGGTCCGGGCCCGGCGGCAGCAACTGTCTCCTCTTCGGCACACTCGTGCGACTCGCGGACGGCCGCCTCACGCCGATCGAGAACCTGCGCCCCGGCGACCTCGTGGCCTCTATCCAGGTCCCCGGCCTCGAAGTCGATGTCCCCTACCGCGCTCAGTACAACTGGCTCTCGCATCACGGCCTGCACGGCGCGACGCCCGTGGCCGCGCGTGTTGCCAGCATCCGTCTCGGCGAGCACCAGGGCTTCGTCGTCATCAACCGCCGGCTGAAGGCCACGCCCGAGCACCCGTTCATGATCCGCCGCGGCGACGAGTGGGGCTTCGCCTCGGCCGAGTTCATCCAGCCCGGCGACTTCCTGATCGACGAAAGGATGAACGAGGAAGAGGTCGTCTCAGTCGTCCGCATCGACGCCCCAACCCGCACCGTGGCCATCCACATCCCGGGCACCAACACCCTGCTCGCCGAGGGGGTCTGGGTCCACAACGACATGCCCGCCACCGCGCACAGTTCCGGCTCCGGCAGCGGGTCCGGATCGGGATCTGGCTCGGGATCAGGTTCCGGCAGCGGGTCGGGGTCCGGGTCCGGGTCGGGCAGCGGCTCATCCAGCGGCAGCGGGTCGTCCGGCAGCAAGTCCAGCGGCTCGTCGTCGTTCTCGTCGTCCGGATCCTCGGGCAGCGGGAGCGGGTCGGGTAGCGCGTCGTCGTCGGGCGGGTCAGGCACCATCGCAACGCCATGAGCACCGTGGAACTACGTCTCCGGTTGACTCGCGCACCGCTTTGAACCATAATGGTGATAACTGCACCATAATGGTTCATCCAGCGATGCCGCGTAGTAGGCACAAGCCCGATCGACTCAGCATCACGCTTGCCAAGGGCCAGCGCGCCAGAATCGCCGCGATCGCCGCAAGTCGGCATACGTCGTCTGCGACCGTTGTCCGCTGGGCCCTGGACGAGTACCTCTCACGTCAGTCAGACAAGTCCTCGACTCGACCAAGGCGGAAGTCCACTCATGCCCTCTGACCCGTCGTACCGATAGATGGAGGCACGGCGATGACCACTCGACAAGGACGTCGGCCAACCGGGCGCTCGCTCGACGACCTCCAGCAGGCCTGGTGCGCCATTGGCGATGCCGCTCGTGACCGCGCGCCGGTCGCCGGTTGGACGCACAACTTCTACCGCTATCCTGCACGGTTCTCACCGCGCTTCGCGGCGGCTGCGATCCAGGCGCTCTCTCGTCCCGGCGATCTGGTGCTCGATCCGTACATGGGCGGTGGAACCACAGTCCTGGAGAGCTTGGCCGCGGGTCGCCACGTGATCGGCAGTGACCTCAACTCTCTCGCCACCTTCATCACGAAGGTCAAGATCACGGGTCTCACGTTGGCCGAGCGGCGAGCACTACGAACCTGGGCCGAGCACGAGGTTCCGTCCTTCACCTACGACCTGCCGGCAGAGGACGTGTCTGCGTTCATTGACGAGAGCAAGACCCGCAATCTTTCGCTCGCCAGAGCACGGTTCATCAAGAAGAGCATGGCGGCCGCCCTCGCGTCCATCGTCGAACTACAGACGTCCAATGCCCAGGACTTCGCCCGCTGCGCCCTGCTTAGGGTTGCGCAGTGGGCGCTGGACGGTCGCAAGCGGCACACACCACTGGCGGACTTTCGGGACAGGCTTGCGAGGACCACCCACGAGATGCTCGATGCGCTCAGTGGGTTCGCCGCCCACGTGAGCGACACAGGCGGTCGCGCCACGCTGCTAAACACTGACGCGGCCGATCTGCCACGTGCGGCGGCCTTCGCCGACTCGCGCAGCCGCGCCGCGCTAGTCGTCACAAGTCCACCGTACCCCGGCGTGCATGTGCTCTATCACCGCTGGCAGGTGGATGGTCGGCGCGAGACACCGGCGCCCTATTGGGTGGCGGGGTGCAACGACGGCCAGGGCGCGTCCTTCTACAACTTCGGCGATCGACGAGAGGCGGCCGCGGAGCGATACTTCGAGACCTCGCTCCGCACGCTGCTCGCGATCCGCGGCGTCATGCGCGACGGCGGGTACGTTGTGCAGATGGTCGCGTTCAACAAGCCGGAGGAGCAGTTGCCTCGCTATCTGGAGAACATGCGCCTTGCCGGCTTCTCCGAGGCACGCGTGGACGCAACCCGGGAACTAGACGAAGGGCGCATCTGGCGCGAAGTGCCAGGGCGGAAGTGGCACGCCACTCTGAGGGGCAAGACCGAGTCCTCGCGCGAGGTAGTGCTGATCCACCGCGCCGAGTAGCCGCGCCTAATGCATGACCTCCATGAGCTTGAGCAGGGTCTGGGCCACCCGCCCGATCTCCTGCTGCATCTGCTCCTCCGTCTGGACCTCGCCGTTCTCGCCGCCCTTCGTCTCGGCCTGCTTCTTGTTCTGGTACATCTGGAAGAGGTGAAAGGCCACATGGGCGGTGTACTTGTTGATCCGCTGCTGGATCGTGGTCTCGTCGAGGCGCTTGTTGGTCATGAAATCCCGGTAGGTCGCGAGGAGATCGAAGTCCTGATTGATGTAGAGATACAGGGGTGCGGTGGCGGTGGGTTCGTCGAACGCGCCGGCATCCCCGCCGGACCACCGTTCGCCCCAACAGGTCTCGGCGTCCCAGTTCTCGCGCTTGACGATCTTCAACTCGTAGGGAGGGTGCCGCTGGCCACCACCAGGCACCTTGAGAGGCATCTTCTTGGCCGTGGCCGCCTCGACGACCGTGGCCAGGAAGGCCGTGGACAGGGTCCGGCCGGGACCGACAGCCTCGATGTCGAACTTGATCTCCTCGCCCGGGATGATCCCGGGGGTGGCCTGGATGAGGAGTTCAAACCGCCCATCGACGGGATGCGTGACAAAGGTCTGGGGCTCAACGCCCGGGGCCTCGCAGCTCGCGCGGATCGTCCAGAGGGGAGGTTCACCCTTCAGTAGTTCGTCTTTGCCGTCCCATTTCAGCTTGACGTGAACGTCGGGACCGCCCACCACGATCTTGATGGGCTGGCGGCTCGTGACCTTGATGTAGGTGGGGTCATCCTTCAGGGGGACCTTCGGCGGCGGCGGCTGCCGCTTGCTCGGCATGATCACCACGCGCCGCTCGAGGTAACGCGGCTCGGCGAACCCGCGGAAGACCGCTGTTGCGCGGAGCGTCGTCTCGATGGGGTACTCGTCATCCTCGGCGTCCTCGGGCTCGGCGAACCTCAGCGACAGGTCCTCCGAGTTGACCTGACTGGCGCGACTCACGAGCAGTTCCTTGACTGGCGGGTCCGTCGTCACGACCAGCGTCTGCAGTTCCTTCCACGCCTGCTCGGGCCTCGCGTGCAGGGCGCAGCGGCGCGTCTCGTTCGGGCGCAGCCGGATCGTCGCAACTTCCGGCCGGAGCTGCAGTACCGGATCGGTGGCGGGAAGCGCGGGTTGCTCCGAATCGAAGACCACCTGCTGGGTCTGGCTCAGAGTACCGGGCACGCCGTCCAGGCGGCTCTCGCCGCCAGCCTGGCTCTGGCCCGCATGAATGCGCGAGCCGAGATCGTGGTGGGCCTCGATGAGCTGGTCGAGCGCTGTGCGGACCGCCTCGTTCCCCGCCTCCAGGCTCGCCGCGTCGTCTTCCGCCTCCTCCTCAAGGCGACGAAGATCCGGATCGCCCTTGAGGGTGGCGATCACACGTGTTTCCAGGGCGGCGTAGACCGACCCCTCGTAGAACTGCAGCCGGTGCCCACGCATGAGCTCAGAGATCGCGCTGTTCTTCAGGCCGTCGCAGTCAACAACCACGATCATGCGGTTCCGCAGGTACTTCAGTTCGAGATCGCGCACGATGAACTGGTTGTCCCATGCGTGCTGCCGCTGTCCATTGATCAGGAAGACGCAGCACTGCTTGCCGCGCTTCGGCTCCTCCAAGAACGTCGCCACCGGTCGCTTGTCCGTCTCGGGGAGGAGCTCGTCGGGCTCGGCATCCACCGGCGCTTCGGCCTTGGTCGAGGGGGCGGGCGCGGCCGCCATCGCCTTGTCCAACACGACCACGCGGATCGTGACGGTCCCGTGGCCTTCGGCGATGGTCGTGTCCACTACCTTGTCGAGTTGCGCGATAGCCATCGTGTGCCTCCGAATCAGCGCCCAACGGGCTGCGGCGGGAAGACCTTGTCGAGGGCCGCCGGCGCTGTGTCACGGTGCCCAAGAGAGGAAAGGCGATATCCGTTCCCGTACACCGTCGCAGCGGTCGAGCCGACGAAGAGGTCGAACGGGAGCACGGGGTTGTAAAGAACGTGGTTGAGCGCCGGGTAGAGCTGCCGCGTGATGGCCGACCCACCGCGCCCGAAGTCGTATTTGATGTGGACGAAACGGGTGCCGGGGCGGATGCCGACGGCGTCGGCATCGGCGGCGGTGATGAACGGCACAGCGCCGTTTGGATGGCACGCCAGATACGCAAAGTAGTCGTCGCGCCTGTCCTCCGGCACGATCCGTCGGATGACCGTCCAGCCCGCGCCGTCCGGCTCGCCATTCAGAAGGTCCTTGGCACGTCGGGAGACGACCCAGGAGTACTGGCACTCGGAGTAGGCCGATGAACCGCCCTGACCGAAGACGCCGATGAGGTACCACTTGTCCGCCTTGGTCGTGGAGCCCAGCGACAGGAGAGTCCGGTGGATGGCCCCGGGCGGCTGCCCGATGCCATCGTCCTCGATCGCCACCGTGAACTCCTTCGCGCCTTTGTCCCAGAGCAGTCGCACCCGGAGTTGCCGCGCCAGGTCACGCGCTCGGGCGCGGATCGCCTTCGACGCCGCGGACCCATCGAGTTTGGGAAGCTGATCCAGCGGCGGGAGACCGAAATACCGCTTCACGGCATCGCGCGGGCTTGTTGGCGCGAGTGCCGAGGGGTCGGAGAGCAGCTCTCGCTGCCGCGCCAGCTCGATCAGCGCCTCCATCCCGTTCACGGCCCGTTCAGCGAGCGGGTTCACGGGCTGGCTGGCCTGCTTGATTCGCCCGGCGTTGCCGCGGTCCAGGCCGACCGGTACCCAGTGCAGGTTCCCGGGCTGCCACCCCTTGCTGGGGTTGTCCTCGGCCCAGGTGTAATCACGCTCGGATGTGATGGGCAGCCGCGCCAACAGGGCCTCTACGTCCCCGCTGGTCGTCGCCTTCAGCGCCCTTGACATGAACTCGACGGGAGCGACGAGCGAGCCGAGCAGAGTTGGGTCAGTCATGATCTACGCCCTCACGGATCAGTGCTCTGGAAGCGACCGCCACGTGGATTCCACCGTGGCCTGAAACTCTTCGAGTCGCGGAACCGAGTAGCCCTGGCGTCCGTGCTGGTCGATCAGTCCCGTGTGCTTGAGCCAGGCGATGCAGACATACGCCTGGTAGTTCGGGATCTCGCTGCCGTCGTTCGCGTCTCGGATCGGCAGCACCTCCTCGGTTGTGAACAATCGGCCGTCTTTACCCGCGCTCACGATCGTGCCCGCGAGCACCTTGACGGCGATGTACGGTGCCTTGTGCTGATACTCCTTCTTCTCGCGTTTGGACCAAGCGATGCGGACAAGTTCCTCACCCCGTCGGAAGAACTTGGGGTACCCACCGTGGACCGCGCCGTTGTCCCGCACGCGGGCGTCGGCCGATGCTGTCCGTGAAACCGACCGTGACGGCGACCTCACCACGGGCGCAGATCTCGCCAGGTCGTGGATGGCCTTGGCCCACCCGGCGACACGGATGATGCCAGTGTAATCGCCAGCCGCAACGGCCTCGGCGGTCAGCCGACGGAGTTCCCTCTCCGTCTCCTGCAGAATCTCGATGGCTCGGGTCTCGACGTCCACGGTGCAGATGCTATCCTGAAACCGAAACGTTGACAAGATGTTTTCGGTCTATTCTGATGCCAAGTGGCTGGGACGGGCCAAGCCATACATAGCCCGAACTCGGGCGATGAACCGTTCCCGGTCGGAACCGGACCTGGAGAACGGATTGCCTCAGCCTGATCGTGCCGCCGGAACAGTCCTGTGGCCCTGCCGAGGCGTTTCTGAACATGCGTACTGCAACATGACGGTGGAGGGTGTCTTCCTGGTCAGCGCCGACACGGAGGAGCGGCTAGCGAAGTGCGGCCACGCGTCATAGCCATCACGCGCCGAGGATGCGTCGTCGGGCCGTGGCCTCAATCTGGGCGGCATCAATGCTCCCATCGAGCCCGTCCTCAGAGGTGATCAGCTGCTCGAAGTAGCCGTTGTCCTTGTACCACTGCTCCTTCCGCACCCATTTGTCCTTGTAGGTTGGCGAGCCCAGCATCCCTCGATGTTCCCAATAGAACGTGTCGCCCTGGAAGTTCACCGTGAAGTCCGGCCACCGGAAGTCGGTCGGGTCATTGTCCTTGTTGAAGAGCTTCTGCTCATACTCCCAGCTCAGGCCAAGGTCGGTCAGGATGTTGGCGACGATCACCTCGGACTTCGACTGCACGAGGACACCGCTCGGGTACTTTGAGGTCGGTTTGGTGCGGTGGATGAGGTGAGCGGCATGCCAGCGGTCGTCGGCCTCGGGCCGGACGGACAGCACGAACATGTTCGTGTTGCGCAGCAGCGTGTCGGAGCGACCTGGGCTGCGTTGCTCCTCGAGGACCGCTGTGTCCTTCTCAATCAGCAGGACCATGCGACGGCGGAACCGCGTCAGGCCCGTGTAGAGCATCTCCCGCGAGAGGGTGGCTGCACGCTTGGGCAGAACCAAGAAGACCGTCTCAAAGTCGCTCCCCTGGGCGCGGTGCACAGTCAAGGCATAGGCCAGTTCCAGATTCTCGCTCACTTGCCCGCTGAAATAGCGATACGTGACATCGGGCTGCGTCGAAAAGCCCACGTCAAGGCAGGCAGGCTCCTTGACTGTCTTTACGACCAGCCCGATCTCGCCGTTGGCGACGTAGTCCAGCCCAGTGTTCCTGGGCCACGCCAGCATGCGACGGTTGAACGCCTGGATCACCTTGTCTGTCCAGACGATTTCTTGATCCCCGAACGACTTGGTGGTGGCGAGCAGCCCGCCACGGTACTTCGCCTGGATCTTTCGGTTGAGTTCGTTCGTGCCGTGCTCATCGGTGCGCACCGGGCAGAGGATCTGCCAGCGCTCCGCCTCCGGTGGCTTCATGCCCGCGTCCGTGATGCCGAGGCTGGCGTTGAACGGGATGTAGGACTTCTTGTCGTCGGTCAGCCCCAAGTGCTTCTTCATGCTGGCCGCGAGCTGCTCTTCCAGTTGACTGGTGTTCTGCCAGTACCACACCTCCAGATCGCCGGAGACTTCCTTGCGAGCGACTCGGGACAGTACTTCGTCTGCGCCGAGCGTTGGGTCGTCGCGCAAATAGCAGTCCGCAAGCTGGAGCGCCTGACTCTCGTGATCCTCGTGTCTTGCCCGCTCCGTCAGACGGGCCAGGTACTTCTTCCGCTGCTCGTCCGCTTCGAGCCAAGCGATGATGTCCACGAACGGGCGACCGGGGCCGATGGGCGGTAACTGGTTGGGGTCGCCGACCAGGATGAGCCGCTTCACGTCGTTCATCTCGAGCGCCCGGAACAGGACGCCGAGCAAATCCATCGGGATCATCGACGCCTCGTCAACGATCACGGTCGGCTTTGCCTTGGCCGCACCGCCCTCCAACTTGAGCGCGAAGTTGGTCTTGTTGATCCACTCGTTGTGCATCAGGAACTGGTGGATGGTGAGCGCATCGTCCCTCTTGGTCCGCTCCATCATGCGTACACGGGCCTTGCCGGTCGGCGCCAGGAGCAGAATCGGCTTCTTGCCCTCGATCTGCTCCAGGCCCTTGAGGAACACATTCAGCACCGAGGTCTTGCCGGTCCCGGCGCGTCCGCAAAGGACGCAGATCCGACCTTCATACATCTTGGCCAGCGCGTCGGCCTTCTCCTTTCGAGCCCGGTCCTCGACCTCCGGAGGCAGCTTCGATCCGGACTTGCCAAACTCCTCGAGCAACAGCTTTTCCCAACTCCATCCGGCCTTTGGCGGCGCGTTCTTCCGCCTCACGCGCTCGGCCAGACATTGGCAGACCTGTCGTTCCAAGTCAGCGAGCGATTTCAATGCCGCTGTGGTCGGAGTGACATCCGTTCGGATATCGAGAACCTCCTTGTAGTAATCGGACTGACCAATGACCAGGTCCCGGTCGGGGCGGCACGCACGGCGTTCGGGGAAAAGCGTATTGATCCGCTGGATCGTCTCGGCGAAGGGCAGCAGTGTGTCCCCGTCGTTCGCGGCGGTCTGAAGCACGGCGACCGCCGCGGCTCGCACCCGCCTGCGGTCGTCCGCGCCGCAAACATCATCCTTTGGAAGGAACTGAGCAGCGTCTCCCTCGGGTCGCATTCCCCGGTCGATCGTTTCCAGGCCGATCAAATCGGATTCGCCGTCGCCCTGATCCTGCTCGCAAAGGAGGTAGGCGTTGGCGACGATCTGCTCTTCAGTGGCGGCGATGCCGCATTCCGACCGCAGGTCGGGCTTGGCAATTCGCTCCACCTGAGCCCGTGACAACTCGAAGCGGGCGAGAAGAGCCAGCAGGCTGCGCCGCGGCGCTTTGTAGGCTGACCACCGCTCTGCGGCCTCTGCCAATGCCTTGGTGTACTCCTTGTGTTCGCACTTGCGGCGACCCTCGAGGATGGCCAGGGTGTATTCCCACGAGTTCTGACCCTTGGCGAGCAGCGGGGCCAAGACCTGCTTCTGGAACGCTGTCCCGCTCGGACAGTTGAGGAACTCCAGCACGCTGCCGATGCCGGGAAAGGGTCCTCGGTTCCGCCAGACCTCGGCCAGCATGTCGTTCAGGCGCTCAATCGAGGCATCCCAATCCCCAGACACCTTGCCGTCATCTTTCACCGCCTGGACCGATTGCAGCAGGCGCGTCAGCGCGCCCACGGCAACGTCGTCGGTCACATGCTCGGCGACGTATGAAAAGTTGAATGTGTCGGCATCGGGTATGCGGCACAGGATCCGCGCGGGGTCGTGTCCTCCCCGCAGATACTCCTGGTAGGGAAGCCTGACGCCCTGATGCTCGAAGTCGTGGGTGATCCGACGGGACCAGATCGGGTATCGCTCGGCCGGGTTTTTCTCGGCAGAACCGAAGTACAACTGCTCGCCGATCTCACAGATCCGGCTCACGCCGACCACGATGCGCTGCAGGTTCTCCGCGAACGGATGGCCGTCCTTGCAGTAGAAGAAGACAAGCGACTGCTTCTTCTCAAGCTTCCCCCAGAAATGCGACAGCAGCGCCTTCTGCCGGCCCGGCTCCGCCACCCAGCCCTTCTCCTTCTTGGGGTTCTTCGGACCGGGGAGTGCGAGCCCTTCCCGCTCGCACAGGAACCGGAAGTTGTCTTCCCGCATCCAGAGGTACGGGGACGGGCAGATCGAGTACGGGGGCAGCTTCTCGGACACCGGCAGCAATGCCCGCCGCTCCAGGGGGTCCTCGTGCATCGTCGCGGCCCCGACCCTTGAGAATGCCAACGGGTCACGGGAGCAGGGCGGGCGCCAGCCCTCCAGTTCCAGGAGCGGCAACGACGCCGCCTTCTCCTCGCGTTCAACCTTGGCGGGGTCACGGAACGCCTCGCGCACGTGCTTGTGCGCCACGCAGTAAACGTTCTTGCCGGGCTGATCGCAAACATGACCGTCCCATGCCCGATCGTGCCACACCAATCTTGCGGAAAGATGAACCATCGATGGTGCCCTCTATGCCGAATCTACGCCTGCTTCATCACGGCCTGTCGTCCCAGATCCGTCACCTCCCACACGCCCCGCGGCGAGTCGGACTTCAACAATCCCTCCTTCACCATCGTGTTCCTCGCCCACTGGGCGGCGTTGCGCCAGCGTGGGTTGTCCGGTCCCGAAGCCAGCGGCTCGAAGTCGACGGACTGAAGCTTTGGCTTCATCATCTGGCCGACCTTCTCCAGCACCTCGGCGGCCTTGCCTGACCCGCCCATGCTCTGGAGCACCTTGAGGATGGGCTCGCGGTACGCAGCCTCAGGGGTTCGCAGGCCGTTGCGAAGCCGACCCAGATTCCGGCGCGCGGCCTTGGTCTCCTCATCTTCCTCCTGCTCGGCAACGGCGGCGATGGTCTGCCACTCCGTGCGGAGGGCGGCCACCTTGTCACGGAACGCGATCAGCACCCCGGCGCGGGCGAGGGCCTCCTTGGCCCGGTCGTAGTCACGCCCTTCGAATGAGCGCGAGCCGACCGTGTTCACGAAATCAACCTCGGCCTCGACTTCCTCCAGAAGGGACTCGAAGGCGGAGGAAACATCCTGAGGGTTGTTCTGAATCACGAGTCGTTGCCCTCCTCTTCCTGTGCATCGCCGATACGATACTTGATGTCGTAGTTCACGATGAAGTCGATCTGCTCGTCCGCCAACCCCAGTGACGCACCCAGAAGCCCATCTATCCGATCGATAACGTGCTTTGTGCGCTTGGGACGGAATTTCTCGAAACTGACGGTGCCGCCAACTTTGTAGGTCGCGGTCGCCACCTCTGCAGTGGCCGTCAGGTCACGCGATAGCTCTTGGGCCAATCGCGAGAGCTGTGCGGAACCCTCTGCCATGCGATCTGCAATCGGCGGGAAGGCGAGATCAGCCGGATTGAAGTCACGGCAGTTCGTCCGCATCTGGTATGCCCAGTAATGCAGGGTGCTCATGAGCGTACAGAACGCGGCGTCTCTTTGGGCTGCAGTCCGAAAGTGAGCTGCGTTCTCGCGCGTTGACGATCCTTCGGCACCGTCTCGCCAAAAGCGAGGCGCATTCAGAGTGAAAGTGAACCAGTGGCCGACACCTGTGATCTTGTAGTAGATCGTGTGTTCCGTTGCGCTTGGCGACAGCAGGTTGCCGACCGATGTCCGAGCTGTGGAGAGCCGACGAAGGATCTCGAGTTCCATCCCACTGCGGACTTTCGGGACAAAGTCGCGGCACATCGCCGCCGGAACGGCATGGTAGCCAAGTGTGGCGAAAAGGTGTGAGCGCTCTTCCGCGTACCACTTGTAGTAGCGGCTCGCATGAACGGTGTCCGAAGTGCCTGAAGCGGACACGCGGGCGAGGAGAATCGCCAGGCGACAGTGGTGCATTCCGTCGAACAACTTGCTCGGGCGATCATCAAACGTCGCAATCGCCACCATGTCTGATCTGGCAAGGATCAGATCTCGTGCCGGTCGCATTCGCTGCGTTGACACCACCGGGGCTTGAACGATGAAGCCGAAGCGACCAGATGGCCGCAGAAGCTGGTAGGCACGCTCGCTGCATGGGGCGTACAGATTGCCGCACGATTCGGTCGCAAAGCCGAGGATGCGATACTCGTCTCGTACCTTGCTGTACTCAACATATGGCGGGTTACCAATCACCACGTCGAAGCCGCCTGTCGAGATTATCGAGTAGAAGTCCACGAGCCAGTGAAACGGTAGATGGCTCCTTCGCCACCGCGAGAAGGGGCCGGCCTTGGTCGGGTCGACGCCATATTCAGACGCGAGGTACTCGTCAAGCTCCGCGTGAAGGGCGCGAAGCGCTGCACGCACCTCAGTCTTGGCAGTGGCAAGTGCTCGCGAATCAGTGGAAAGCGATGTCTGCATCGCTCTAAAGGTGGCGAACCGATCCGCCGCCGCGCTGGCCTGACGCTCAATTCGGGCAACGCTGTCACCGAAGTCGATGCGTCCCTCCATCGACTTCCGAACTGCCGCGAGGGAGGCGAATCCCACGAGGGTGTTCCCCGCCCGAATGTTGAAGTCGATGTCCGGCAGCGGCTCGATCTTCTCGATCGCTCCTTCCTCGACTTGCGCCACCATCTTCAGGAACAGGCGCAGTTTGCAAATCTCGGACGCCTCCTCCATGATGTCCACGCCGTAGAGGTTGCTGACGATGATGGACTTGAGGATGAAGTAGCGGTGGTTCGGATGGGCGGCGACGCGGTCCAGGATGCGGCTGAAGTCCGCGAACGTGTCCGGGGCCGGCGCACGCCCCTTGCCCTCCGCGGCCGCCGCGGCATCGCGGGCCAACGTGTCGAGGAACCCGCCCATGCGGTCGAGGCACGCTTCGTACAGCGGTTCGAGCACGTTGAGGGCCGCGAACAGGAACGCGCCGGAGCCGCACGTCGGGTCAAGCACGGTGACAGATTCGACGGCTTTCCACATGGCCCGGAGCAGGTCCGGCCCTTCGCACCGCTCGATCACGTCGGCGGCGAACTGGCGGACATCGAGGTTCAGCGTCACGAGGTCGTTGACCGTCGAGACCTCGCCGGCGGCCAACTTCCGCCGAAGATCCACGCAGCGCTCGCGGCGGGCGACGTGCTCCCGCCAGGTCTCGGTCGGCAAGCCGAAGGGGGCCGTTGCCGGTTTGTTCCACCCGCCCCGCTTGGAAACGTCGGTGATGCCGGTCTCGATCTCGGGCGGCAGCGGGATGACGTTGCCGCCGTCGTCGATTACGCCGCGGCGAACTGGTTCGTAGATGTAACGGTCGGGCTCGTTCTGGAGCAGCCGCCAGACGGACCCGCCGGAGTTTGGCGCGCCGGGCGGCACAAACGCGATGGTGCACGCCGCCGCGGCCTGGTCGAGGATGTACGGGATGATCGTGTTCTGCGAGATGTACCCGGTGATGTCCTCCTTGGTGTAGTAGGCCCCCATCTGCTTCTGGTTGATGTACTTCTCGAAGATGTACCCGAGGACATCGGGATTGATCTCGTTGTTCTCGCGGAGCGGGCGCTCGTCCAGGTGCCAGCGGTACTCGTCGAAGAACTTGAAGAGCTTCTCGAACGCGGTGTCGGGGATCTGGATGCCGTCGTACCGCTCCTCGATCTCGTGGATGTCGAAGAGACCGCCGTTGAGGTATGGGATGCGGCCGATGAGGGCGTCCAGGTCCTTGGACCGCTGGCCCGGCTTCGTGCTCAGCCCCTCGTGGAAGAGGCGAAGGAGGAAGTGCTGGTAGAACGTCCAAAACTTGTCCTTGCCCTTGGTCGCCTGCAGCTTGGTCAATCGATTGCGCAGGTAGTCGGTGTCGCCGTCGAGCAGGCCCTTCTTCTGGATGAAGTAGCAGAACATCAGGCGGTTCAGCATCACTGAGGCATACCAGTCGCGGTCGGCCGCGACCTTGATGCCCTCGATGAACTTGTGGAACGCCGCGTGCTCCTTCTGGAAGCGCTCGAAGAACTTCTTGGTGACCTTCTCAACGTCGAACGCGGCGGCGACCCTGGCACGCACGTCCGGAAGGGTGGTGGCATCGTCATCCTCGAAGGCGATCGCGAGCGTGGGCAGAACGCGCTGGAGGATCTGGCCGGTGCGTTGGCCCTTGAACCACTCGTAGGTCTGTTGGCTGGCCGGTTTGCCGGGTACGCGGCGGACCCACATCCACACCTGGTGGCGGCGGTCCTTGTCAGCGAAGATCATGAGATGCTCGTGTGCGGACTTGGCGAGCACACGCTCGATGGCGTCGCGCGTGGCGCGATCGGGCACGCGGCCGCGTGCGTCTGGAGAGCACAGGTAGACGGCGAAGTTACGCTTTTCTGCAACGGCGCCGAGGCGGAAGGTGTGCGTTCCAATGGGGATGTCGATCGCGTGGTCGTGGCGGTCCCAGCCGAGGTGCTCGCGGAACAGGGCCACGAAGTCATGCCCATCGAGCAGGTGACGAACAGGTTCAGGATCGAGCGCGGACGTGTGACTCATGCGGTAGTGTCCAGACATTCACGGGTGCGAGTCGAATAAAGATGGCTGAGGGGGCTGGATGACAGCCGGTCGGGTGGATCGGGGTGGGGGCGGTGCCCGCATCGGCTCTACGGCGGCGGGCTTGCGGAGAGTCAATCGCCAGCGTAAGTCGGGACCTCGCTCCGCTTCGCCGGACTTGGCGAGGCCATGCACGGCCGCCCTGACGCGCCCCCCGTTGATCCCCAGTGTCGTAATGAGCTCACTAACCAGCAAGCCGCCGGTCGGCGCAGCCGCTTGAAGACCGGCCTGCACACGTTCCATGTCGCTGTCGTGGGGACTTACAGGAATGTCGGTCCGCTCAGTTGGGTGGCCGTTGTCCGCGGCGACCGGGACTGCCGGATGGGCCGTTCCGTTAGCCCGATGCGGCGCGAGAGTGCCGTCGAAGAGCTTGAGTGCTGGAGCGGGCTGAAGTGCGAGCGTGTATACGGCAGGTCGATGGGCGATGGGTGTTGCCCGCTCCCTCGGAACGCCGGTGACATCCGTACACGGCCAAACAAGCATGGGCGCGGGAGCTTCGCCGTGCCCACGAGACGATGGAGCCCACGCTGCCCGGTTCCTGATCTCGCTCTCCGTGGGCTCGTCGAACAGTTCGCGCAACTCGTCGATGACCCGCAGCAGTATCTGCCGCACACGCTCTTTGGTGAGGCGATGCACGGCTCCGATCTGCTCCAGCGTCGACTCCACGCCGCTTCCATCCAGCCCGAACCGCTTCTGTACGATGGCGGCATCGCGGGCAGGCAGCGCTGCCAGGACGGTGGGGATACGGGCGACGCGCTCCTCATGCAGCATCTGCTCCAGCGGAGTGGGCGCGGCGCTCGGTCGTTCGATCAGCATCCGCCGGAACGGCTGAGATGAATCGTCGAGCGTATCGATGTGCCGGACGGCACGGAACACACTGGCTGGCTGCGTCGTTCTGCGAAGGGTCAGCAACTCAAGCAGGAGCCGACCACGCCACTCTCCCGAGGCCACCGCAAGCCGCTCGGCTTGCCGTTCGCATTGTCGGAATATGCGGTACCGGTGACTGCGGCACTTGATCGTGTCGGTGTAGACGGGCGCGAGTCGCCCGATCCATTGCATCATCGCCTTCGTGGCGTAGGTCGAGAATTGCGCGCCGTGGTCGGGATCGAACTGTTGAGCGGCCCGGCGCATGGCGAAGAACGCGACGGCAGCCGCGTCCTCCTGTTCCATGCGTCTCGGCGCGAACTTCTTCGCCGCCCACGGAAGCAAGGGCAAGTGAATCGACAGAAAGGCGTTGAGGTCCGCATCCGCGCGAGTCTGTAGCCATCGCCGGTGCAGCGAGTCACTGAGCACGCGCCAGCGGGCACCGCGAAAGAAGCTGGAGAACTCCGGATCGTTGTCGAACGATGTCCGAAGCCGAGCCGAGACATCCGACAACGTCGTGGCGTCCTCGGCTTCGAAGGCGATGGCGAGCGCGTGAATCCTCGCAACGACCCTTTCCGATGGAACGCGACTGGTGAACGGGTGCTCCCGGTGCCGCAGTCGCTGACCCGAGGGCCCAACGGCGGCCCATTGCCAGCACTGTTGTCGAAGGTGTTCACAGAAGTAGATGGCGACGTGCTCCACCGCCTGCTGCGAAAGCTGGGCCTCGATGGCGCGGAGGAGCTTCCGATCGGTCAACTGCTCGGGCGTAAGTTCGCAGGTGAACGCCTGGACCCCTCGCTTGTGCGCAATCCGCTTTAGCGAGAACGACGTCGAGCCTGCGACAGCCGCGACGTCGCCGGATGCGATGTCCCATCCCAGCTCCTCGATAAAGAGGTTGCGGAATGAGTGGCTGGCGAGATGGTTGCGGACGGTCTGCACACTTATCCTTGAACAAGGCCAAGCGAACAGATGAGGCGGGGCTGGAGGTCTCGACGCTGATCGTCCGGCACCGTGAGCCTGCCTTCAGCGCGCATGGCCACGACGAGGGCGGCGAGATCTTCATCCCCGATGCCACCCTTGAGCTGGCGGTTGATCGTTTCCGTCGCCACGGGCCGAAGGGGCGAGCGGTAGACGTCCTCGATTGCACGCTTAAGCTCGTCGGTGACGAAGAGCGTGCCGGCCCGCTCCTGCACAAATCGGTTGAGCCGGTCGTAGACCCTGAACCGCGCGCCGGAACGACCACCAAGTTGGCCGCCGATCCGCTTCTGTTCAGTCAGCAGGTGCGACGTGCCCGCCGCGACCGCTGCGTGATGCCAGGCCCCGCGTTGAGCCGCCGGGGTATCGGGCGAGCACGCCGCGGTGTCCAGAATCGCTCGCTGGGACATGCTGATGACCTTGCCTTCGGGGTTGATGCGAGCGAGAGCGTCAACGTCGTCGCCCGTCCGCACGTAAACAATTGCCCCCGGCCCCAGTGCATCCGCCGGGGCTCCCTTCGCGGTGTAGACCACGTCCGGCAGCGCCGGCACGATCTTCTCAAGCGACGGGTCGCGCTCCTTGGCGTCCTTCCAGATGCCGTAGGCATACGACGCGAGGTCCGTTTCGCCGCCATCTGCATCGTTCAGGACGCCTGACCGCTCGTTGTAGAGGTCGCGGATCACGGTCTCCGGGGCCTCGTCCTCGAAGAACGCTTCGTCCGTTCCCACAACCTCCGCGTTTTGGCGCAGACGGGCGCGGATGCGAGTCCGGAGACGGATGATCGTGTCCACACCCTCCGCGGGCATGAAGCTGTAGCAGAGGATCGTGGGGGACTGCTGGCCGATGCGATCCACACGGCCCGCCCGCTGAATGAGCCGGATGATGGCCCACGGAAGGTCGTAGTTCACGACGACGTGGGCGTCTTGGAGATTCTGCCCTTCGCTCAGCACATCCGTTGCAACGAGCACGCGAAGCTCGTCGCCGTCCTGTCGAGGTCGGCGCAGATTGCTCCTGGGGCTAAAGCGGTAGGCCAGAGTCGTGGGGTCCTCGGAACTGTTGCCCGTGGCCGCGGCCACGCTGCTCACGCCCCGACGCTGAAGCTCGCGGACGAGGAAGTCCGCTGTGTCGGCGTACTGGGTGAAGACGAGAACCTTCTCATCTGCATGCGTAGCCTGCAACAGCGCTGTAAGCGCGTTGAGTTTCGCGTCCTCCGCGTGACGCCAAGGTCCGACCTCGTCACAGATCGCCAGGAGGCGGTCACTGTCTTGGCGGAGGTGTTCCGACAGGTCGCTAGTGAACAGACCCGAGGGGAGCCAGCGGAACCGGCTCGCGTAGCGGTCTCGGTAGAGGGCATACAACTCCGCGGCCTTGGCGCGGATGAAGTCACGCGTCGGATGGCGGGGCTCGACGACGGCGGCGACGGGGTCTTCGGGCTCACCGTTCTCGCTCTCGAAGAGCGAGGGTTCCGCGTCTCCGTCCGTCTGCGAGGGATCAAACTCCCCAAAATCGGACTTGCCGATTGGCAGGGGCAACCCGTTGTCGAGGGCATGCTGGGCAAGGGCATTCCTGAGGATGTGGCGTTCCAGCGACAAGATGAAGGACCCGCCGCTGCTCTCCAGTCGCTTGAAGAGGCCCACCCGGCAGAATCCCATCATGCGCTGCCCGGCCCGCGAGAGGCCGTCGATCGCACGCTGCTCATCTGCCGTGATGCCCTGCGGAATCGGGTCAACAAGATAGTTCTTGAGACCGTAGCGCGGCAGGTGAAGGGTGCTCAACATCTGGACCACTGCTGGCGAATAGAGGGTGGCGTACTGGTCCGTGGGGTCGTTCTCGCGGCACTCGAACTTCACGACCTTTGGGACACGGTCGGGGAAGTAGTTGCGAGTGCCATCGGCCAGCGTGAGGTACTCGCGACCGTTCGCGCCGTCGCGCTGTGCGTAGTGCTGGCGGATGAATCCTCTGGTGCGTCGCACCAGATACAGCTGCATCAACTGCCGCCAGTCATCTGGATGGGTGCTCTTTTCGAAGCCGTCAACGGTGTTCGGACGGCACTGGTGTCTCCGGATGAACTCAGTCTCGCCAATCTCCTCGACGTACTTCTCGGGCTGACACGGCAACGGCTGGTCGGGTTCCACGAATAACCGCAGTTGACTCGCGAGGTCGCCGTACGACTTGTTGTACGGGGTGGCCGAAAGCAGGATGACCTTGGACTCGTTCTGCGCGAGGTACTCACGAATGGCGAGGTACCTGTTCCCCTGGCGATTCCGCAGGTTGTGGCTCTCGTCGATGATGACCAGCCTGTGGCGGCGCAACTCCGGGAGTTGCTGCTGCACCTGGCTGATCGGGACGATCGTGGCCCGTAGGCCGAAGCGCTGGCGGTAATCGTTCCACATGCGCTGTAGTTTGGGCGGGCACAAGATAAGCGTTTCTAGCCCCAGGTCGTCCTCCAGCATGCGTGCGAGCGCCGAGGCCATCATGGTTTTGCCGAGGCCAACCACGTCACCGAGGATCACGCCCCCGCGCCTGTTCAGGTGCTGGGCCGCCAACTGGACAGCCTTCGCCTGGTACTCGAACAGGAGACCGCGGAAGGCCGCAGGCAGGTCGAAGAGGGCCACTCCCTCGCGTGCCTCACGGCAGAGGTGATAGGCGATCTTGAGATACAGCAGATAGGGCGAGAGCTGCTTCTCCGCCGCCCAACTCTGGTCGATGATGTCGGCCAGTTCTGTGCTGATGTCGATGCAGAACCGGTCGTTCCAGCGATCATCAAACCACTTCGCAAGCTTGACGCACGCATCGTGGTCCAGAACGTCGACGTTCAACTCTCCCTGCCTGAGGAGCCCCGGCATGGTCAAGTTGCTGGAGCCAAGGAATCCGATGGAGGGGCTGGTTGGATCAGATCGAAAGCAGAGATAGAGCTTCGCGTGAAGCGGGTGCCGGAGATAGAGCTTCGTCCGAACGCGGCGCGAGCGAAGCTGCCCCGCAAGCCGTCGAAGCCCAAGCTCATCCTCGTTGGATGGAACGCCGCTGGCGAGCTGACGGCGAAAGTCCTCTGCGATTTGCTTGTGGAGCGTGCGAGCCGTCGCCTGATCGACGAGTTCGTCCGTGGGCGTGGCGGAATGCAGGAGGCGAATCGACTCTTCTGGGGTTCGGTGCATGCCGACAAGGAGCCGACAGCAGTTGTCATCGGAACCGGACCAATGGTCGATGGGCGAGTCCAGCAGGCGCCAGCCCCGCAGATTGAAGTACCCAACACAGAAGTCACCCCGCGCTGCGCTCGCGAGTGCATCGCGCAGGCCGTCGCCGAGGCGGGACTCGATATTGTCAAAGATCCGTGGCATCGTCATTCCTCAATACTTGGTCGCACATCGGCGTGGGTGGCCAACGGACTTGGCTCCAACCGAAACCGCCGGGGCCGTTCGCCGAGAGCGACCGCGACGTCGGGGGAGATGGTCAGCGGATGCCGGAACGCAGAAGTTCCAGCTCGAGTTCCTTGTAGCAGCGGTCGTACACGGCTGGGTTGCGCGCCATCTCGTCGGGCTTGGACTTGTTGTCCCGATACTCCTGAACGCAGATGGCGACCAGACCGTCAACGACCTTGGGGAGCAACTCTGCCAGGGGGGTCTTCCACTCGAACACGCCTGATGCCAGGTCCCATCGAACGTTTGCTCTGAACGCGGCCAGCATGACAAGCAACCAGCCAGTGTGGATCTTGTGGTCCATCTTCGTTCCCAGGAAGAACAGCGGCGTGTCCTTGTGCGCGGCAGAGCCCGCTCGGACGCCCGCCCGCTCGCCCTTCATGCGACCAAGCTCGAACGCGGGCTTGAGCCGCTTGCACGCGGCCGGCGTCGCCTGGGCAATCATGTCCATGAGCACGAGGATCTCGTGAATGTGCGGCACCACCAACGCGATGGGAGACGGACGCAGACCGGCATCATCGCGGAAAGCGTCGAGCATCTGTTTCTGTTGGCGATACAACGTGCTCGGGTGCTTGCGGCTATCGAAGCGCTGGCAGTTGAAGAACATGATCGCCCGGATGATCTCGGTGATGTAGTAGTTGCCCGGGTCGCCCTGCCTGTAGGCGATCTCCTTGTGGCCGGGCTTGCCCTGAAGAGTCTTCCGAATCGCCTCGAACTGACCCTCCAGGTTCATCAGACTCGGATCATCGACCTGACGGCTACGGTTGAGCCCTTCCGCCATCGCCGGCACCTTGTCGGGATCGATCCCCTCGAAGAGATGGAGGCGGATCCAAACTTCCTCAAGTGTCTGTGGGTTCTCTGCGCGCTCTGAATACTCGCGAACGGCGGCGTAGGTGTGGCCACCGTTGCATAGCCCATGAGCCAGAGGATCCGACATCGTGAACCGCAGCCGACCACCGTCGCGCTGCCGCTCGTACTCTCCGACGGACTGAACGAGCAAATACAGCCCCTGGTTCTTCAGAGCGAAGTCTGCGGGTGCTTCCCGCAGAGTGTCCTGAATGCCGCGCACGACGTGCCCAGTGAGCACGTCCTTGGCGCTGCGGGTTGGCACGCGAGGATTGACCGCGAGCCACTCGTCAAGGTCCAGGTGCTTCACGAGTTCATCCGCGCGGATGAAACAGGAACCAACCTTCGAATTTGAGAGGCCCGGAATTCTGTGCGACCGAAAGTCGTCAACGTGTACCAAGAACTCGACGGGCACGGGGCGATGCGCTGTAGCGCCAGCCATGTGAATCTCCTGAATGTTCGCGGGCGGCGGCATGCCGCGACCCGACTTGCTTCGGCGGCCCCGCTCTCGCGAGCGAAAGGCGACCGCCGCAGTATACCACATCCCCCGATGTCGTTCTCTCGCAGTTGATACCGATCATGTGCCGTACTGAGCGACCCAGCGGCCGGACCCTCGACCGATCGCGAGTTCACCGGGCGGCCGCGGGTGGCGTGGGCGGCACTCGATCCTTCGCGCTGTGCGAGAGGCTGTTAACCAGAGAATCACCCTCCGAACCCCGCTGGCGGCCTGGATTCAGCGGTTTGAACCCGTTCCGATCGGGGATACCGCTGGTTAACAGGTTTCCAAAACAGAGAGCGCACGGATTGGTCGGACTGGTTGCAGCCGGACTGGATAGTACCGTCTATAGTCACCGATAACGAGTGACGGTTGTATCCATGCGCCCGATACCCCCCGCCAGCACGAGCCTCGCGACCCCGGCCATCCGCACGGCGCGCCGGCGCTTCGAGAAAGCCGGCGGCACGCTGCGCGCCAGCGCCGCGATCCGGGCCGGCATCCACCCGCGCACGCTGTACGCCATGCGCGACGCCGGGTTCATCGTTTCGATCGGCCGCGGCCTCTACCGGCTCGCCGATGCGCCGCCGCTCTCCCACCCCGACCTCGTGGTGGTGGCGCAGCAGGTTCCGCGGGCGGTCGTGTGCCTGGTCTCCGCGCTGGCGTTCCACGGACTGACGACGCAGATTCCGCACCACATCGACATCGCGCTCGCGCCCGGCAGCCGCACGCCCGCGATCGACCACCCGCCGATCCGGGTCTTCCGCTTCGGCGGCAGGTCGCTCACCGCCGGCGTCGAGCGTCACAGGATCGACGGCGTCACTGTCCGTGTCTTCAGCCCCGCCAAGACGGTCGTTGACTGCTTCAAGTTCCGCAACCGGATCGGCATCGACATCGCGGTCGAGGCGCTCCGATCGTACCTGCGCCGGCGCGGCAGCACCGCCGACGAAGTCCTCCGCTTCGCCGACGTCGACCGCGTGCGGAGCGTCATGATGCCGTACATCGAGGCCGCGCTGTGACCAAGGGCAACCCGACCAACATCGCGGCGTCGGTGCACGCCCGCCTGATGAACCTGGCCCGCGCCGAGGGACGCTCGTTCAACGACCTGCTGCAGTTCTACGCGATGGAGCGGTTCCTGTACCGCCTGTCGCGCTCGGATCACGCGGCGAAGTTCGTCCTCAAGGGCGCGCTGCTGCTGCGGGTGTGGGACCCCGGGGCGTACCGGACGACGCGCGACATCGATCTCCTCGGCCGCATGGCCAGCAATGTTGACGCGGTCGCCGCGGCGATCGCATCCGTGTGCCGCGAGCGCGTCGCCGCCGACGGCCTGGAGTTCGACGCCGCGAGCGTCCGGGGCGAGCGGATCGTCGAGGATGCGGAGTACGAGGGCGTGCGGGTCACCTTCCTCGGGCGGCTCGGCAACGCCCGCGTCACGATGCAGATCGACGTAGGTTTTGGCGACGCCGTGACGCCGGCGCCCAGGCAGGTCGACTACCCGGTGCTCCTGGACATGCCTGCGCCGAGGCTCAGGGCCTACCCGCCTGAGACCGTGATCGCCGAGAAGTTCGAGGTCATGCTCAAGCGGGGCGACGCGAACAGCCGGATGAAGGACTTCCACGACGTCTGGTGGCTGGCGCGGCATCGGGAGTTCGACGGGGCGGTGCTCGCCAAGGCCATCCGAAGCACGTGCGAACACCGCGGGACGGTAATCCCCGCGCGGCCGACGGCGCTCACGCGCGCGTTCGCCGAGAACCCCACGAAGGCCGCGCAGTGGCGGGCGTTCAGACGACGGCTGCATCCGACCACGTGCCCCGAGGACTTCGCCGAGGTCATGACGGCCGTGGCGGAGTTCCTTCAGCCCATCGCCGCGGCGATCGCGGCGGGGGAGCCGTTCGAGCGGGCATGGTCGCCGCCCGGCGCGTGGCGGTAGCGGTTGTCGGGGCACGTCCGGAGCCGTCCCCGCGACGTTCGATACGATCCGCCGGTGCCCAGACCAACGCCCGAGCCGAATCTCTGGAAGACCACTGCCTCGGAACTCGACGAGATGGAAGTCGAGTCGCTGCGCGGTTTGGTGCACGACCTCTACAAACTCGCCCCCGAGAACCGCGCGTTCCTCGCCGCCTGGATCGGCAACGAGGATTCGCCGGCCGAACTTCTCAACGGGTACAAGGCCAAGATCACGGCTCAGTTCTTCACGCGCGGTGCGCCGCGGCTCCGCGGCGGCTGTGACCTGGCGCTCTGCCGACGCCTCATCAAGGAGTACCGCCGCGTCACCACGGCACCCGAGATGCTCGACGGGTTCGACATCCGGGGCACGATCGACCTTGGCCTCCACTACATCGAGGTCGGCACGAGTTACGTGAATCAGATTGGCTGGGACGAGGAGCGGCCGTACTCCAGCATGGGCGCGGTCGCATACGACACCGGGAAACTCTGCCAGGACAAGATCGGCCAGAAGTGGGCGGGCGTGTTCCTGCCGCGGGTGCGCGCCGTCGCCGAGGCCGCACATAACGTCGGCTACGGGTTCGGCGACGACCTCGCGTACATGGCAGAGGTCTTCGAGAAGACCGCCGCCTCGTTCGAGGATCGGCGCGCGAAGCGGCCGCGCGGATGAACCGTCATGCGATCAGAGTTCTACGCGGCCAGCCGGTAGTAATGCCGCAGTACCCCTCCGAGGCGCGTGCGGCAGCGGATCGGACCGTTCCGTCCCGTGAGTCGAGGTGGGGGCGGTGGTGCACGCCCCGCCGGCGGCCGGTGCCCGATCGACGAGCGTGGGCGTTCCCGGTTGTAGTGCGCCACGAACTCCCGCATCAGCAGGTCGAGGTGGCCGGTCCCCGCCACGATGAACCGGTCCAGGCACTCGTTCTGGAGCGTCTGGATGAACCGCTCCACGTGCGCGTTGAGGTTCGGGGCGCAGTGCGGCAGGCGCACGGGCGTGATCCCCTCGGCCCGCAGCGCCCCGTCGAAGGCCTTCCCGAACTTCTGGTCGCGGTCGCGGGTGAGCACGCGGCACGCCGTCCCCCACGTGCCCCGCGAGCCCCGCGTGCCTGACGCCGCCTTGAAGCGCGCCACCTGCTCGGCGACCCACGCCGCGTCGGGGTGTTCGGTGCTTGAAGTAGCGACCGCCCGGCGCGTGGCGACGTTCACGAACACCAGCAGGAACGCGTCGCGGAACCCCCGCAGCGTGAGCACGCGCTGCTGCACGAAGTCGCACGCCCACAGCGTCTTGGCGTGCGAGGCAATGAACTCCTCCCACGTCCACTCGCCGCGCTCGGGCGCGGTGGGGAGGCCGGCCTCTCGGAGGATGTTGACCACGGTGCTCCGCGAGACCTTGATGTGGAGTTTCTTGAGTTCGCGGAGGATGCGGGTGTACCCCCAGCCCGTCTCCCTGGCGATCCGCAGCACCACCCGCCGGACATCCTCCGGGGTGCGGGGCCGCCCCGCGCGGCGGACCCCGGGCCGCTTCTTGGGGCGCTTCCGGTCGGCCTCGCGTATCCACCGCATCACCGTCTCCGGTTGGGCGATGGACACGACCATCCGCAGCGCCGTGCCCAGTGGCCGCGCCAGGCGGACCAGCCGGAAGCGCTCCTTGGCCGTCACCCGCACCGGTCCCTTGATCTTGGCGCGGAGGATCTCGTTCTCGGCCTTGAGGTACTGGACTTGGCGGCGAAGATCGTCCCGGCCCGCCCCGGCCAGGACCCGGAGCAGGCGGAGGAAGGGGTTGGCGGGCATGGGTGGTTGTATACTGCCCGTCGATGGGAACCCGGGCCGACATCCCCTCGCCGTCCGACGCCCCCGCGGGCTCTGGACGCCCATCGTTCGCTTTCGACCTGTTAACCGGGACCGGCCAGGTTTTGGCGGTGGCAGCGGTTAACGGGTTGAGAGCGCCGGACGGAGTATTTGCACCCCGCGGGCGGGGTGGTTGGCGGGCGGCATTCGCCGCGGGCCAAGCCCCGCGCCGAACGCCGACGACCCGCCGACCGCGTTTTTGATAGCGCCAAGCCTGTTAAACAGCAAAACGAGGCCGAAATGGTGGCATCGGGCGAGAGAGAATGGTTCGAACCCGTTTCGAACGGGGAGGCACCTGATCCCGCCCGACGGCGAAGGGATGTACCGGCAGTTCATCGCGGACGCGAAGGTCGTGAACCCGCTGGCGCGGGTGATTGGGCTGACGGCGACGCCGTTCAGGATGAAGTCCGGCCCGATCTGCGATCCCGGTAACATCCTCAACCACGTCTGCTTCGAGGTGGGGGTGCGCGAACTGATCGTGCAGGGCTTCCTGTCGCCGCTGCGGACCAAGGCCGGGCTCCAGAAGGTGAGCACCGACGACCTGCACGTCCGCGCCGGCGAGTTCGTCGCCAGCGAAGTCGAGGACCTGATGGACAAGGACGCCTTGGTCGAGGGCGCGTGCGCCGAGATCGTCGAGCACACCAAGGACCGTTCCGCCGCGTCGGCCAGACGCTCCGCGAAAACCGGACGCACGAGGGAAAGGGGTACAGCAACAAGCACGGGGCGCTCTTGCGCGGCCTGGTGCGGTGCAAGGCGTGCGGGTGCGCGATGAGCCACCACTTCGCCACTGACGGTCCGAAGCGCTACCGCTACTACGTCTGCGTGCGGGCCCAGAAGCGCGGCTGCGTGCCCTCAATCTCCGATGAGTGCATCACCCTTGCGCACGAAGCCTTGGATGAACCACGCGGCAGTGGGCACCATCGCGTCTGAGACGTCGAGCTGGCCGGATTGGAGCACTACGCACGCGAAGGCGACCCCAGTCAGTTCATCTTGAAGTACCGTGGTGCGATCAGGCGCAGCACGCCATCGCTGAGGAAATCCGTGACGCCCCAGCCGATCGTCCAGAGCACGCCCCCGCCGTAGAAGAAGACCATTGCGAAGAGGATCAGGCCGACGACGGGCGCGTTGTCGCGCGAGATCAGCCGCTCGTAGGGGGCGTACACGCTCGCGAGAATGCGCGAGCCGTCGAGCGGCGGGATCGGCAGCAGGTTCAGGACGACCAGCACGGCGTTCAGCGCACAGCCGAGCGAAAGAAACGACTGCACGTTGTCGTAGAGCGTGATCGAGCCGAGGGAAATCGCGTCGCTGGCCCACCCGCCGGCGAGCGCGATCCACAGCCCGAGCGCCAGGCCGCAGGCCAGCGAGAGGCCCACGTTCATCGCCGGCCCGGCGGCGGACACGATCAGGTCGTCGTGCCGCCCGCGGAAGCGGCTCGGGTTCACCGGCATCGCCCCCCACGCGATCCCGAACAGGAAGAACGCGATCAGCCCCGGCGTTCCGATGTGAACGGCCGGGTTCCACGTCATGTGGCCGAGTTCGATCGGGGTGCGGTCGCCGCAGCGGATCGCGGCCCAGCCGTGCCCGAGTTCGTGCAGCGTGATCGAGAGGATCAGCCAGAAGACCCACGAGACGAGATAGACGGGGCTGTGCTGCCAGGCATCGGCGAGCCACCATCCGTCCATGCCACATCCTCCCCGGGCGAGGGCCGGCCGCCATCTTCGGTTCAGGCGTTGGCCGGCTGTGCCCGCGTGGCCTTCTCGGCGGTCTGGACGAGGCCGTCGAAGGCCTTCGGCTCGTCGATAGCGAGTTGGCTGAGCATCTTGCGGTTGAGCGTGATGCCCGCGAGACGCAGGCCGTTCATGAAGCGGCTGTAGCGGGTGCCGCGCATCCGGCAGGCCGCGGTGATGCGCGTGATCCAGAGCGAGCGCAGGTCGCGCTTGCGGGCGCGCCGATCGCGGTAGGCATACACGCCAGCACGCCGGACAGCATCGCGTGCGAGGTAAAAGTGGTTCTTGCGTGTGCCGTAGTACCCCCGCGCCTGGCGGAAGATGCGCTTGCGTGCGCGGTTGCGGGCTGCGCCCTTGGTTGCGCGTGGCATGGGTCGTCTCCTTCGCGTCCGACGGGGCAGCCGACGGCGGCTGGCTTCGGCCCGGCGGGCATCGTCTGCGGGGCGATCATTGCCCCGGGGTTCGCTTCATCACTCCTTCGAGACTGTGGCCTCGGCCTTCGCGGCGGCACGCTGCTCGGGCGAGGGGGAGCGCCGGATCGCGCTGCGGGGCTGGTTGCGCCCGCGTAAGCGCCGGAAGAGCAGTTTCTCGAGCCGCTTGGCGTCGGGTCCTGCCATATAGCGGTCCTTGCGCAGTTGGCGCAGCCGCTTGCCACTCTTGCCAGAGGAGAGGTGCTTGTGGTAGGCCGAGCGGTGGCGGGCCTTGCCCGTCTTCGAAATCCTGATCCGCTTCAGCAGGCCTTTGTGGCTCTTGTTCTTCGGCATGGGACCGCGCTCCAGGCGTCGCCCGGCCTTCCGGGGGGGCGGGAAGACTAGGCCAAGCGGCCAGGAACTGCAAGTATCGAGGACGGCGCGGGCATCCGGACCGGGGGATCACGGGCCGACAAAGGCGTCGTCCGGGCCGTCGGGCAGTTCCCGGCCTGTCAGCCGGCCGCCGGACATCTGGTGCAATACCCGCTCCAGCGACCTCGGAAGCCAGATGTTGTCGCCGTTGGGGAGAACCGGGCTTGCGTGCCATTCGGCCGCCCCGTCGTTGAACAGCAGGTGCTGACCCCGCCCGCCGTGGTTCGGAGTAGAAGCCACCGGATTGACACGCTCGCCCCGAACAGCCCGTTGCACGACCGGGGAGCGATCCGCCATGACGAGGACGCGGGTCGAACCGCCCCATCGCGGCGTCTGCGGACCGGAGATGACGCGGTAGGAGTACGACACTTCGTCGAGCGTCCGCCAATCGCGGTCTTCGGGGCTGGCCGGCACCGTCGGCGCGTTGGGATTGCCGGGGCAGGCAAGGCTGGCGAGGGAGAGGTACTTCTCGCGGGCGAGGGTGTAGAGGTTGGCGGAGTTGGAGCGCTCGGGACCTTTACCAACATTCCACCATGTGCCGCCGCCGTAGGAAGCCGTCACCATGGGAAGGGCATCCTGGTTGAGGCTCGCGTAGCCGCTCATGGCGTTTGCCGCGCCGTGAAGGTTGGCGGCGCAGACGATGCGGCGTGCCTGGTCGCGGACGGATGAGAGTATGGGCCAGACGACCGAGGCGCCGACGAGCAGCACGGCGGCGACAGAGACAACATCCGCGAAACGGATGCGCCGCCCCACTGCCCTTTCAAAGACGAGACTCTCTGACTTGCGGTCGATCGTCGCCTGAACGAGCGCGAGCGTGCGATCGACGAGGCCATCGCGGTCGCCTGCGTCGCACTCGCACACGGCCGCGGCGAGCGCGCCGTGGCGTTCGGCCCGCGGGCGCAGGGCATCGGGCACGCGATCCGCGTCGCCGCAGGCTTCCAGCCAGGCGTCGAGTGCTGCGGCGTCGTCGGCGCAAAGGTGCGGGTCCAAGCCGAGCGTTTTGCCGAAGGTCTCTTCGATCAGCCTCCCCGATCGTCCGATCGGGACATCGTTCAGCAGGCCGAGAAGGGACGCGATCCGTTCGGCGCGTCCCCGGTGCGTCTCCGCGACCGCGGCAACATTGAACTGGGCTTCCACGAGCGATTCGAGGGCGGCCGCATCCGCGGCGCACAATGCAGGTGCCGGTTCACCTGTGGCCGATGAGGTCCGCGTGTCCATCACCGATCGTCCCCGTTCTGCGAGGCCTTCCACTTGCGCGCGAACGCTGCGACGGCGGCGTGCAGTCGGGACTTGACGGTCCCGAGCGGGATGCCCAGGTCCTCGGCGATCTGGGCGTAACTGAGCCGCTGGAAATAGGCCAAGAGCAGGATCTCCCGCAGCGGCAGGGGCAGTTCGTTCAGGGCACGCTGCACCAGCCTGTCGCGTTCGCTCGCGTCCGCGGCGGCGTCCGGAGCGGGCACGTCGATCTCCATCAGATCGACGAACTGAACCCCCCCGCGCTCGTCGCCGCCCCCCGCCCTTCCGACGGGGGCCGACAGTTCCATTTCCTGCCGGCGTCCTTTCCTACGCAGGTAGTCACGGGCCTTGTTCGCGGCGATTGTGAATAACCAGGGACGGAACCGACGCTCCACGTCGAAAGAGTCCGCGGAGAGGTGAATCTGGAGAAACGTCTCCTGGAAGACGTCGTCCGCGGCGGCCCGGTCGCCGGTCAGGCGGACGAGGAACCGCAGCAGGTCGTCGTGGTGACGTTCGATCAGGGTCCGAAAGGCGTCCGACTCGCCCGAGCGGTAGGCCTCCACCAGTTGCTCGTCGCTCCTTGGTTCCAATCCGGCACCGCTCCCCGGTGGCTCACTCGCGCCCGGCCAGCCCCGCCGCCGACGACCCCGCGGGCCGCCTCGGATGACCCCGGGGAGTCTACGACGGGGCGACAACACCTGATCGTTCGGTCCCTGATCGAATGTACCGGCTACACCGCTTCGCCGACGGATCGGGTGAACCTGACACCGGTTTCCGGGCCGAACCGCTCGGCTCCGTCGGCCCGCAAGGCCGGGGCGTGGTCTGCGAGATACTCCTCGAAGGCCCGCCGGGTCGGGAAGATGTACCGGGTCTCGACGCGGATCGGCTCGGGTGGGTCCGTAACCCGCACGATCATTGCACTATGTGCCCCGGCGGCTACGACAGCGTCCACGTGGCCGTCCTTGAGCCACTCAAGATAGCGTTCCGCGGTGGGACGGTCCGGGAGTGTGGCGGTTACGGTGTAAACGATGGCGGACATCCCCCCAGCCTATCGCTTCACCCCGCCTGCCGCCGTTCAGGGGGCAATCCCGGCTGGTCTGAGGCGTTCTGCGGACGGCATGCCACCCGCCC
The DNA here is from genome assembly GCA_026128865.1 of Phycisphaeraceae bacterium. Classification (GTDB taxonomy): domain Bacteria; phylum Planctomycetota; class Phycisphaerae; order Phycisphaerales; family UBA1924; genus CAADGN01. The sequence continues at coordinate 29,605 of JAHCJE010000011.1, forward strand.
TGGAGCGAACCGACCCGGCGCCGGGCGTCGCCCCTGACGACGGGCGGCTGGCCGATGTTCTGGCCGCGGCTTCGCGCGGCGATGCGGACGCCTGGCGAGAGATCGTGGACCTGTACGCCAGGCGGGTCTTCGCGCTGGTCCACAGCAAGTGCCGACGGCCCGATCTGGCCGAGGAGGTCACGCAGTCCGTGTTCGTCACAGTCGCCAGCAAACTCTCGCGCGGGGGGTACACGGAGCGGGGCCGCTTCGAGTCGTGGCTCTTCCGCGTGGCCATGAACCGGGCACGCGACGAGATGCGGAGGATGGCTCGCCAGGCGACGCCGACCGACCCGGCGACAGTCGCCGCGGCGCTCGATCGGGCGACGGAGAACGGTGAGCGGACCCGCAACGAAGCCCCGCTGGACGCGCTGCGAGAGGCGATGTCGAGCCTTTCGGAGCCTGACCGGGAAGTGATCGAGTTGCGCCATCACGGCGGGCTGAGTTTCAAGCAGATCGCGGACCTGCTGGGCGAGCCGATGGGCACGCTGCTGGCCCGTCACCACCGGGCGTTGCGCAAACTGCGGTCGATGATCGAAGACGTTGCACGTGCCGAGGATGAGGAGTAGACGCGATGAACGCGCACCACGACCACGAGTTTGACCGGATCAACGCCGCGCTCGACCGGCTCGCGGAGTCGGATGGCGCAGCCGCGCCCGCGTCGCTCGAATCGAACGTGTACCGTGCCTCGCGGGCGGCCCTCCGCTCCGACGGCGCGCCGCGCCCGCGGATCGGGTGGGGACTCGGGCTTCGGCTCGCCGCAGCAGCGGCGCTGCTCGCGGGCACGATCGGCGTGATCTCGACACTGAACCGTGCCGGCCCTCAGCCCGCGCCGGCTGCGAACGTGACGGCCGCGGCATTCGAGACCTGGCTGGCGCTGGACGACCTCTTCGACGACGGCTTCGGCACACGCCTCGGCGTCGTTTCAACGGACGCCGACCGTCTCTCGCAACCTGAAGCGGAGGAATGGGACGACATGGAGGACTCGCTGTGATGCGATACGACGCCGCTGCACTGTTCTTCTTTGTCGCGATCGCCGGGGTGTCGCTCCCCGCGGCCGGGCAGCCGGATCGGCCGCAGCGCGAGGACCGCCCCGGGCTGCGTCAGCCGGATCGCGAGTCGATGCGCGAGCGGCTTCAACGTCGCCTGGAAGAGACCAGGCAGTTGGAGCAGCGACTGACCGCCGCGCTCGACGCGCTGGACCGGGGCGAGGAGCCGCCGCCGATCGCCGAGCCGGGCGTGCCGATGCGGGGCGAGTGGCAGCGCGGACGGCCTTTCGAGCAGGAGCCGCCGCCGGTCGGTGAGTTGCCCCCCCCCGCGACCGACGAGGAAGTGATGGCGTTCCTGGACTCGGCCGTGCCGCCGATCGCCCGCCGGCTGCGCGAAGTGCGCGACGCTGAGCCGTGGGTCGTGGAACGGACCGTTCGCCGTCTCGCGGGGCGGGTGGCGGAGATCCGCGTGGCTCGCGAGCACGATCCCGCCCTCGCGGACCTCATGGTCGCCGAGACACGGAGCGGGCTGCTGGTCGCCGATGCGCTGCGGGAGGTGCACCGCGCCGTGCTTGGCGGTGGCGACGAGGGCGCACTGCCGGCCGCGTCGGCATCGCTCCGGGGAGCGCTCGAGGCGCAGTTCGACGCCCGCATCAAGCGTCGCGAGCACGAGATCGTCTCGCTGAGCCTGCGCATCGAGGAACTGCGGGCGGAACTCACGCGGCAGCACGCCGAGCGAGAGACATTCATCGATCGCGCCGTCGAGCAGGCTGTCGAGCGGGCGAAGAGGATGCCGGCGCGGCCTGACGAGCCTCGCGGCGGCCGCCGCTGAGCCTCGCCGTCACGACACGACCGAACCGGGCGCCACCTCCGCCGATGGCGACAGCACCACGACACGGCGCGAATCGCCGTCGCCAGGCTCGCTCGCCGCGAGGAGCATGCCGCGAGATTCTTCGCCGCGAATGGTGCGGGGCGCGAGGTTCGCGACGATCACGACGTGGCGGCCGACGAGGTCTTCGGGGCGATAGTGCTCCCGGATGCCGGCGCAGATCTGCCGTGGTGCCCCAGTGCCATCATCGACCTGGAGTCTGAGCAGTCGATCCGCGTTCGGGTGCGGCTCGGCCGTGATGACGCGGGCAACTCGCAGGTCAAGACGTGCGAAGTCCTCGAAGGTGATCGTCGGCTTCGTCGGCGAGGTCTGCGTCGAGTCGGCGGAAGGCGCGGGCGTGTCGGACATCGTGAGGCTCCGTTGCGGTCGGGATCGTGCGTCCCAGCCGGAAGCGAGTGTAGCCCGGCGAGAGCGCTACTCCGCGCCCGGCCTCACCCAGGTCCCGCCGCGCCACAGGCAGCGCTCGGCATCGACTCCCAGCGACGCCGCGAAGGTCTCGGGGTCGAGGTCGCGCAGCGGCGCGCCGCCGTCCACGGCCAGTTGTGCGGCCCAGGATCGGTGCACGCCCTCGAGCAGGCGGGACTCGAGGCGCAACTGGTCGATGAGTTCGGCCGCGGACATCTGCGGGCCGGGGTCGCCGCGGCAGGTGGCGCAGACGCGGTAACTGGGCGGATCGGTTCCGGGCACGAAGACGGCCCGCTCGTTTCGGCACTCCGGGCAGGGCCACGCCGCTGCATAACGCTCCGTGTTCCACAGGACGCTGCCCGCGCCGCCGAGGCCGACGAGCCGCCCGTAGCGCTCGAGCGCCTCGCGCACGCCGGGCCTGCGCAAGAGTTCCCGCGCACGAATGCCCTGTCCCGCGCGTGCTTCGCCCATCGCCTCCGCAGCAGCGAGTGCGATCTCAGACCGCAGCGCCTCGTCGCGCCCCCGCATCCACTCCGGCGCGGCGTAGCGGCGGTCGAGTCGGCTGGCCATCGCCGCGAGCCACCGCTGCTCGGAATCAACCCGCGCGATCGCCGCCAAACCCATGCTCGCACACGCGCCGACTCCGGCCGACCAGTTGCGGCGGCGGTCGTGCTCGAAAGCGAGGGCGTAGAGCGTGCGCGCCAGTTCTATCTGCCCCGGACCGTCCGCCTCGTAGGCGACTTCTTCCGCGAGCAGCAGATAGCCGCGAGGATCGGAGGGCGTCAGCGCGACGAGACGCGCCTCGAGCCGCGGGAGCGGCAGTGTCGCAAGAGGTCCGGCCTGCTCGGGCTGCGCCAGGGCGACCGTGACAGCAATCGTTGCTGCGATGAGGGTGCTCACTGCAGTTCCTCCCCGAAGCGGATCGCCCACAGACGGCCGATCGCGAGTTCGGTCGCCGCGATCTGGTGAAGGACGTGCGTGGCCGCCCGACGCGAGTTCGCCAGCTCGCCGAGCACCCCCGCAGCCTCCGCGGCTCGCTCGGGCCGCTCGACAGCGATGACCGCCGAGAGCAGTTCGGCGATGGTGAGTTGCTCGACGGCGAATCGTTGCACAGGCCCGCCGGCGACAGCCAGTCGCGCCGTTCGGCGGCGCTCGATCTCCTCCGCTCGCACGATGCCCGAGCGTCCAGCCGAGAGTTCCGCTGCGAGTTGCTGCCACTGCGCGCGTAAGCGAGCAGCGCTTTCGTCGGCCGAAGCGGGCGTGCCGTCGGACGATGTTGGCGCGAGCGAGGAGGAGGCCATCCCCGAGTAGGTTTCGGCGAGCAACGGGGCAAGACGATCGACCCGCCCAACCTCTCCTTCGGCCGCGAGCAGCTCCATCAGCCGCTCGACCAGCACGCGCCGCGTCTTGAGTTTCCAGTCCGGATCGCGGACGGAAACCACGCTCGTGCCGGTCATCTGCGCCACGAGTTCGGCGTTCTGGATCGTGCGCGGCATCGTCGGCGCCTGCTCGAGCAGCCCCTTGACGGCCGAGGCGTTCATGCGCAGCGCGAGCAATGTATCGCGCGCGGCCTGACGAACCTGTGCGGGCGAACCACGCACGGCCTCCTGCGCCACCACTTCGCCGCTGATCGGGTCGAGGAGCGACCCACCCCCCAGTTCTCGGAGGAGCGCGACTCGGGCGTCGGCGTCGCGCTGCGCGGAGATGTAGCGGACCGCCCATGCGCCGTCGAATCGCCCCGGAGAAACGACCGCCTGGTCGCCGACGCTGCCGCGGGCCGCTTCCATCGCGTCCTTGACGGGCGCGTCGAGCCTGTCGATCAACACGGCGGCGGCGTCCAGGCCGCCGGACCAGCGCAGCGCTGCCGCGGCGTTCAGGCGGGCCGCGAGCACGGCGCTGGCGAGGTGCTCGATCGGCGCACGGTCGCCCTCCGACTCACGCATGACGCGTTGCAGTTGCCGGAGCCACGAATCGGCCAGGTCGTCGCGCTGGGCCGCGCTCGGCAGGCCCCACGCCGTCTCGTACTTGTTCCGCAGGTCGTGCCGCTGCGCGTCGATGGAACGGGCGGGCAGCGACATGAGCGGATCTACGCCCTCGGCGTTTGACCGTGTCGCAAGTGCGGTCGTGATGACGTGCAGGTCGGCGTTCGAGACCCGCGGATTCCCGAAGGCCTGCGCAAGCCAGGTGCGAGAGCGATCGCCGCGCCGCCACGTGAGCGCGAGCGTCAGTTCGACCATCGCGTCCGCGACGGCCTGGTCCCCGTCCGGCTCCGGACCCGCGAGAACCAGCGCATCCAGCCCGGCGAGCAGCAACTCCGTCCTGCGCGCGGGCTGTTCGGGCGCGGCGGCCTCGACGGCCCGAACCCACCGCTTCCATCGCTCCAGTTCCGCGTCCCGGTCCGGCCGTTCGCCGAGCACGAACCGCCGGGGCAACAGCCCCAGCGCCGCGACCGCGCCCGCCTCGAACGAGCCTGCTCCGGCAGGGGCGGCGCCTCCGATGGATTGGCGGAACCCATCCTCGATGACTCGCGACACCGCCGCCGACAGCCCGCTCTCCCCGCTCAATCTCACCAGCATGCCGACGGACCACACCGCCGCCCACACGCCCTCCGCGGCCGGCGCGGATCCGTCTCGCATCGCAACCGAACCAGAAGCGACCACCTCCGCGGCGGCGGAGGCGATCAGCGGGACGGCCGAGGCGCTGTGCATGAACTCGACCACCGAGTTGGTCGCGGCGCGTTGCCGATCGGGGGTCAGCAGGCACCAGTAGGCCGCGACCTCCTCGACCGACGAGCGGAAGAGCGCGAGCGCCTCGCCGGAGTCGAGCGCGAGGCCGTCGACCGCGGCATCCAGCCCTCGTAGCGCGGCGTTCATCTCCGACGCCGAAGGCGCGACGGTTGCACGCGGCGCGGTCTCCTTCGCGCCGCTTGGCCTGAGCGGGAACGGCTCGACCCGTGTCGGCTCCGCCGCCGCACGCGTTGAGGGGGGGGGGACTGGTGCAGGTTCGACCGGGGTTCGTGGCGCGGTCACGATGATGGCAGCGATCGAGCCGATCACCGCGAGCGCAACAAAGCCGCCGACGAACACGAACGCCCCGCGACGGAGCAACCGTTTCGCCGGATCATCCTCCTCCGGGCGGACCATCTCCGGAGGGCGAGGATCGGCCGGGCGGGGAGGCTGGTCGGCAAGTGGCGTGGGAAGCCCCGTGAGCCGCACCGGAAGTGGGCGCAACTCGCCGCGAGCCACGCGCACCGGCGCCGAGCGTGGCACGCTTTGCGCATCCGTAACGCCGCGGCTGCTCAACCGGCGCAGCGCTCCAACGAGTTCGTCCGGCGACGCCTCCCTCGCACGCGCCAAAAGCATGAGCCGGTGCAACGAGCGCTGATTCCAGCCGCCGTAGCGTGCCAGCGTGAGCAGCGCGTCGTGCTCCAGAAGCACGCCGCGCCCGGCTTCCGACGAGGGCGAAGCAAGCGCAGCCTGCTGTGCAGCGGCCTCTCCCCCCCACTTCCGGGCAAGGTGGACGCGAACCGCCGGATCGAGCAACTGGGCGGCCGCCGCGTGGAGCGCGAGCCGCACCTCGTCCGCCTCGGGCGTCTCGCTCTGGCGGTGGGCGGCGACGGCGGCAAGCCGTCCTTCGAGCGCTGCAATGACGACGGCGTCGTCCGCTATGCCCGGGCGCAGCCCGAGCAGTACGAACGGCCCCCCCCTGGCCGCGTCTTCCCCGAGGAAACGGGCGACCAGCGAAACGCCGGGAGCATGGGACATCGCGCTCACGGCGTTCCACCTCCGTCGGGCGAGGGCGCGGGTATGGTCTGCAGCGCGGCGTCGAGTTCGCGGAGTTTCGCGCCCCATGGCTCCGGACCGAACTGCGGGAAGAGCGTCTTGTGCTGGTCGAGCACAATGCGAGCCCGCGGCGCGTCCAAGGCCGCGAGCAGACGGAGCGACTCGTACCGTGCCTCGAACCACTCGTCGCTGCCCTGAGCCAGTCCGGCGAGGAGCGTGCGCCAACCATCGAGGGCGCCCTCGGGATCGCCCGCTTCCTCGCTGAGGCGCGAGTACCGGCGGAGGGACCGCGCGGTGTGCTTGCCGAGGTCGATGAGCCGCGCGTCGAGTCGCAGCGCGGCGTCCCGGGCGGCCTCGTCGCGTTCCAGCCGCCAGAGCGCATCGGCGGCGTCGGCGATCGCCTCCACAAGCGACGAGACCTGCTGATTGGACACGGACGATTCCAGCGGCTCGAAGCCCGCGAGGATGCGCGAGCCGTAGCGCACGACCTCCCTGGCCGCATAGACATCCTCGGGGTTTGCACGCCGCTGCTCGATCGCGACGCGGTACACAAGGCGGTCGGCGGCCTCGGCGAACCGGCCACCGATCTCTTGCAGCCGGCGCGAGGCGGCGTCGATCTTCGGGCGGTCCCGATGCACCAGCGCGATCTGAAGTTTGCGGTATTCGATCTCCTCTTCCAGGGAGTCGAGATTCATGCCGAGATACGCCCGAACTTCCTCCAACGTCGACAACGCACGCTCGGCGCGGCGAACGTCCGGCGCGGTCGCCGACATCAGCACATCGAGCATCTGCCGGACACGGAGCACGACGAAATCGGCCGCCTCTCCAGCCTCGACCGGCGTGCCGTTCATCACCGTCCACCGATCTCGCTCGATCAACTCTTCCGCGACGGACGCGAACCTGGCTGCCATTGCCCCGCGGTCCGCGGGGCGGGCAATCCGGCATTGCGTGTAGAGCAGCCGCGTCGCGTGCCTGCGCGCAACATCGTACAGCGCTGACTCGCGCGGCACGGCGAGCAGCACCTCGATCGCCTCCGCATCGTCGAGCAGGCCGCCCTCGACGCGCCGCAGCAGCAGCCTCGCCGCGCGCTCCGTCCTCGGGAACGATTGGAGGAACACGCCCGCCAGGCGATCGCGCCGCGGGACGAGCGACAGACGCCCGCCTTCGACCGCCCGATCCAGCGCGACGATCGCGTACCAGAGCGCCTCCTGACGATCATCCTCGCTCGGTGCGAGCGACGCGGCGATCTCGTAGGCGTCCGCGGCGGCCTCAGGCTCGCCCGCGTAATAGAGCGACAGCCCTCGCAGCAGCGCGGCCCTGGCACGCTCCTTCGGGAACACCCCCGCGTCCTCCGCGTCGACGCCGAGCAGGAGTGCGCGGGCCGCCTCCCGATAGCGATTCGTCGCGGCCTCGTCGGCGGTCGGGGCCTCGCCGTCCTCGCCTGTCCTGGCGTGATACTCGCGTGCCCGCTCGTAGGCGCGCAGCCCGCGCACGAACTGAACGATGAAGCCCTCGTTGCCGATGGGCGCGGTGCCGTAGCGGCTGACGAGGTCGATCACGTGCCCGACCTCGCCGCGCGAGACCAGGTCGCCGAGTGCGGTCTGGGCCAACGTTTCGAGCAGCCGATCTCGCCCGGCGACACCGCGCGTCTTCGGGTCGTCGAGCGCTTCGAGCACCACCACGGCCAGCAGCCGCGCATCCGCGGTTTCGAGGAGCGCCTCTTTGCCCTCCACCGCACGACGCGCGCGCGAGATCATCAGGTCGAGGTCCGCCCAGCGCCGGGCCGCGCCCAGGATCGCGATGCGCCGGGTGAAGAGCTGGCGGCGCACGGACTCCGGCACCTCCGGCGACTCGACCAGCATGTCGAGCCAGCGCACCGCCTCGACGTCATTGCCCCGCAGCGACGCGGCCAGCGCGACACCCATCGCGGCCCGGGCCACGTGCTCGAACCGCAGGAGCGGCGCGGGCAGTCGCTCGACGGTCGGCTCGCGGTTGCCGGGGGCGTTGAGTATCCAGCCGAAGTCCCGCTTCGCCTGCTCGGCGAGCCGAACATCCCCGCTGACGAGGGCGAGGTAGTAGCGCGACCAGCCGGTGTAGTACATGGCGAGCGAGCGGAGGCGGCGTGCGTCGGCGAGTTGCTCCTTCACCGACTGGGGGTCGGGGTCGCTGCCGCGCTGCTCGCGCCGTTCGAGCGACTCGACGCGCCGATGCACGTTCGACCCGACGCTCTCAAAGATCGGGAGCGTCGATCGCAGGACACGTTCGGCCTCGCTCCGTTCTTCTGGCCCGGCGATGCGAAGCCTGTGCAGTTCCGCCAGTTCTTCACCCTTCAGGTACGACGCCTTCGCCAGGTTGATGCGGAGCTCAAACGATTCAGATTCCGGCACCTTGCGGAGCAGTTCGCGGCTGAGCGCTTCCGCACGCTCGCGCTGCTGGGGCGTCGCCGCGTCGGTCAGAAGCCGCACGTAGAGCGACCCGAGCCGCTCGGCGATGGCGATCCGCTCTTCTCCGAGCGTCGTGTCCAGCCGTTGTTGCAAGCGCGCCGCGAGGAGATCGGTCAGCCCCCGCTCGGCGAGGTACCGCTCGACGGCGTCCTCCGAGGCCGGCTCGGTCTGCGCGACGGCAGCCCCCGCGAGTTGCGCGAGACACAACAGCAGGATCACGAGGATGGCTTCAGTTCGCCGGCACATATGTTCGTTTCGTGAATCCGGCGTCGACGCCCGCCTGGAGCGCGACGGCAGCGGCGTCCCAGGGCACGTCGCCCGACACGCGGATGAACACGCCCCCGTCCTTCGGCAGTTCGCGCAGCACAGCGACGAGTTGGCCTCGCTCGGTGAGCACGTGCTGCCCGATGCGGAAGACCGGGACCGTCCCGGCCATCTCGACGCGGACGATCTGGGGCTGGAGGTCCGCGGCCGCTCCGCCCCGGCGCTCGGCGGCGAGCGCGCTGCCGACCTGCGACTCGCGCTTCGTGAACGTCGTCGTCACCATGAAGAAGATGAGGAGAAGGAAGACCACGTCGATCATGGTCGTCATCGGCAGGCGGCCGATCTCCTCGCCCTCGCGCTCGGTCCGTCGTGTGAGCCTCATGGGTGGCCCCCCGGCACGTCCGCCGTGCCCACCTGCCAGCGGCGCACGCCGATCGCCGCAAGCCGATCGACGAGGTCGTTCACTGCCGCGGCACGGGCCGCTCGGTCGGCCCGGATGAGCAGGTCGAGCGCCGCGGCGTCGCCCCCGCGCTTCGCGATCTCGGCCTGCACGATGCGGACCGCGCCGTCGAGCGACACCGGCTCGTTCGCAATCAGGATCGCTCCATCATGCCGAACGTCAACGACAACCAAACCCGAGCCGGCGGCCGCACTCTTCTCGCCCGGCTGCTCCGGCAGGTCGATGGGCGAACGGATGAGTTGCGAGAACTGTGACGTGAACAGAAAGAAGATGATGAGTTGCAGCACGACGTCGATCATGGGCGTCAGATCGAAACCTCGCTGCTTCCGGCCTGTCCGCGGCGACAGGTTCATGCCGTTCCGACTCCCGTGCGAGGCCGCGGCGCGGGCTTGGCGCCGGCCTGCGATCCGCCGGGAGCGGAGGCGCCCGTGCTCTCGAGGTGCGACGCCAGGTCGTCGATGATCCGACCGATCTCCTGCGCCATCGCGTCGATCCTGTTACGCAGCCATGCGTACGCGGCCGTGCACGGGATCGCCACGATCAGTCCCATGACCGTCGTAATGAGGGCGACCGAGATGTCGCCCGCGAGTTCGTCCGGCCTGGCCACGCCCTCGCTCGTGCTCAGGGTGTCGAACGCGCCGACCATGCCGACCACGGTGCCCAGCAGCCCGAGCATCGGCGCGACCGTCGCGATGAGGCCGATCGACTCGGTCGAACGCTGGAGTTTGGAGACCTCCTGCTGTCCGGCTTCTTCCAGCGCGGAACGCAGTTCGAGGAACCCGAACGCCGAGCGGCGGCACCGGAGCAGCGCTGCCCCGAAGACGCGGGTCAGGAACGATCCGTTTTCCTCCGCCGTGCAGTACGCGATCGTGCCCTCGGTGTCGTTCGCCCGAAGCATCTCGTGCAGGCGCGCGACGTGAACGGCCGGGGCGAGGTGCTTCATCCGCAGGCGGACGACCTGCGCGATGATGAGCACGACTGCCACGAACGAGAGCACGATGATGAGGAACCCGACCTGCCGACCCTGCGAGATGTAGTCCATCAGCGACTTGTCGGTCGCCGCATCCTGCGCAAGCGTGAGCAGACCGGGCACGAGCGTGGTTGGGATCATCGTCTTGCGGTCTCCGTTGAAGGCGGAAGCGAGTCGGCAGCGGCCTGGTCGCGGGTTGCCTCGCCGTGGCGCCGGATCGCGTCCCACTCGCACGCGGGATGGCCCGCGAATCGGGTGAGCAGTTCAGCACGGAGCCTCGCCGCACCGCCCGGGTCGCCCAGCGATTCGAGCGCAACTGCGGCGTCGGCAAGGGCTATGCCGGCGAGATACGGCAGTTCACGCTCGAACGACGCGGGAACTATGAGAAGTTCGACCACGCCGAGCCGGCGTGCCCCGTCGTCGGACTCCATCAGCAACGAGCGGCCCAAGGCGAGCCTCGCCCACGCCTGCTGCCACGACGGAGCGCTGGGGTCCAGCGAGGGTGCGAGCGCCGAGCGTGCGGCGTCGCGGGCCGCGCCGTCCGTCGCCGTCGTGGCGGTAACAATCCGTGCCACGAACTCAACCCCAGGCTCACGCGAGGTGACTGCGGGCAGAGCAGACTCGACCCCCGATGCCGCCCGGGCAGCATGAAGGTAGAGCGCGGCATATGCCTCCGCGCGTGTCGAGTAAGGCACGCGAGCCGTCAGCGCGCCGCCCGTCGCAAGCACGCGGACCGCAGGACCGGGCACCCATATCGGCGGCAGGTCCGCGACCAGGCCCGTTTCGCCGTCCAGCACACCGCCGACGAGCGCGTCGTCTCGCACGGCGGATACACCGGTCCCCTCGCGTGCACGGAGATACGAAACCCAGGGGACGACCGCCAGCGATTGCGAGTTCCGCTCGATCCGGCAACGCAGCAGTCCGAAGGCGATCCGCTCGCCCGTCGGACCCCGGTTGTCGTGCATCGACTCGAAGAGTTCCTCGAAGAGCGGTTCCGCCCCAGGGATGTCGCCGCGCTCGAGCCGTGCCCTGGCCCGCCACGCCCGCTCCGCCATCGGCATGTACGCCTCGGCGACCGCGGCGTGCTCGCCGCGCACAACGAGCACTTTGTCCCATGGCACGACGACCGGCACGGCGCCGCCGTCCCGCACCGCGACACCGTCCGACGAGACGGCGATGATCGCGCCCGGCGGCGGCATCTCCCGACCGCGCAGCGTCAGAACAGGCTCGTCGGCCCACGTCGAAACGACGACCGTGATCGCCGCGATCACGCCGACGGGAATCACGGCCCACCTCCCGGGACGAAGGTATACGTTCCGCCGGACTCGCGGGCGATGCGCCGCATGAGCGCTTCCGCCTCGCGGGACATGAAGCAGATGCAATGGATCGGCACACGGTGCTCGGCGTTCAGGCGTTCGATCTCGCCAGCGACCTGGTCGGGAAACTCGCCGTCCGTCATGAAGAAGATGGCGTCCGCCCTCGGGCGGAGTCGGAACGCAAGGTCAAACCCGGGAGCAGGGTTCGTGCCGCCGCCGGACTGGATGCCCATGATGTCCCTGCGTGTGGACCGCTTGTTGCGTTCGTTCGCCTGTAGCCAGCGGACTTCACCGCCGAGCGCCTGCGCTCCCGTCGAGAACGTGATCACCGAGTAGTGTGCGTTCTCGAACAGCCCGTCGATCGACTTCGAGAGTTCATCCCGCAGGCGTTCGATCCTGCCGCCAAAGCTCATCGACCCCGAGACGTCCACGATGTAGATGAAGCGCGAGCCGGTCGCTTCCGCTCCGAAGAAGCCGGCTCCGCCCGCGCCGCCGCCACCCTCGCCCATACCGGGGCCGCTCCCGAGGTCGCCGGCTCCGGTGAGCGTTCCGGTCTCCGCGAGTTCACGCATCGCGCCGCTGAGGTCGATGTCCGGCGGAGCGTCGAGGAGATCGACAGTCGCTGTATCGGGCAGTGTGACCTCCGGTACGACGGGCGATTCGAGCGAAAGGGCCTCGTCGGCGAGTTGCGCCAACTCGACGTCGGTCATCACAGCGAAATCGACGACGGACGCCGAACCCGACGCGCCGTGCCGCGAATCGTGCTCGACCCGCAGGTGCATGGCGATGAGCCACGCCGTCACGTGGACCAGCAGCGAGACGACGACGCCCACGACCGTAGCCCGCTTGGCGAAGCGGATGAACCGGACCTCGAAGGGAACTTCTGGCGTCTCGACCAGAGGGGCGGTCGGCCACATCAACCCACCGGGGGCCGGATCGCGCCCAGCCTCCTGCTGGCTCTCACTGCGGCTCATACACATCCTCATCGGCGACGCGGCGGCACTCCGTGTGAGTCTACCTGCGCTGTCGCCAGGCGTTGCCGCTGGCTTCGGGCACGCCGCGAGCCTGTTCGCACGCCTCGGGCCGCGGGTTCGATCGCCATCGTCGCTTGACGCCCGCCCCCCCGCGCCGTTCAATGCGGCCGCCGGAGCCTTTCCCCCCACGGAGCCGACCCCCATGCCCGACACCGCCTCGATCCAGGCCAGGCAGGCGGCTCCCGGATCGCCCGCCCGCCCCCGTCGCGTCCTGCTCAAACTCAGCGGCGAGGCGTTCTGCAAGCCGGGGGGCTTCGGCATCGACCCCGACGAACTGGAACTCATCGCCCGGGAAGTCGCCGACGCGACCCGGAGCGGCGTCCAGGTCGCCGTGGTCGTGGGCGG
>JAHCJE010000110.1 GCA_026128865.1 Phycisphaeraceae bacterium
GTCCCGGCCTTCGTAGCCGCCGGCGCGTTCGCGCTGGCGTCGAGCGCGTGCTACGTCGTCAACGACATCATGGACGCGGAGGCAGACCGAGCCCACCCGCGCAAGAGAAGCAGGCCGATCGCATCGGGCGTGATCCGTCCCGGCTCGGCGTGGGTCTTCGCCGCCGTGCTCGCCTTGGCGGCGGGGTTGCTGCTGCTGGCGATCCCTTCGGCGGTCAGGCTGTGGGTTGGGGCGGCACTCGGGTTGTATGTCCTGAACGTCTCCGCCTATTCCTGGCTGCTGAAGCACGTCATCATCGCAGACGTGATCGGCTTGAGCCTGGGGTTTGTGCTGCGGGTGCTTGGGGGGTGTGCGGCCGCCGGGGTTGAACCGAGCACGTGGCTCCTGAACTGCACCTTCTTCCTCGCCATGTTCTTGGCGTTCGGGAAAAGGTTGGGAGAACGGCGCTCGCTCGGCTCGGACGAAGCGGCCGCAGCCGCCCGTTCGGTGCAGGGGGCGTACACCTCCGACCTGTTGCGGATGGTCGTCGTCGTGACGGCGGTGGCGACGCTGCTCAGTTACGCGGGGTACGTGCAGGCGAAGGAAACCCTGTACTGGCAGGGGTTCAATCTACTCTGGCTGACGGTGCTTCCGGCAACCTTCGGCCTGTTGCGGTGTATCGTCCTGCTGGAACGGGGCGATTTCGACGACCCGACAGAGCTGGCGCTGCACGACCGTGCGTTCCAGCTTGCGGCGGGCGTCTTCGCCTTCCTGACGATCTGGCTTCTTGTCGCCATTCGGTAGTGGGGAATGGCGGCGGGCGCGATACCCTGATGCCGGGGCCGGGAGGCGTCCCGGCGGCGGCGAACACCCCGAGTCGGCCCATTCCACGCCAGGCCGCGAGCAGACACGAGCACGAAGGAGTCCACTCATGACGTCTCGACACATCATCCGCAGGCTGACGCTCGCGGGCCTCGGGGGCACGATCGTCCTCGCGGCGGTCGCGGGTCAGGCATACTCGAACCGGCCGCAGGCGGCGAACGACCCGCCCGCGACGCAACCCGACGCGGCCGAGATCCCGGATATGGCAACGATCCAGGCCATGATGAGCGCGCGCGGCGGCGCACGCGGCAATCAGGACGACGACGGCTTGCGCCCATTCGACGAGGTCTCGAAGGGCTACCGCAAGGTCGTTTCGACGGCAGACGGCTCCGAGAGTTTCTACGGACTCTGGGTGCGCGATCGCGATGGCCAGATGCTCGCCGAACTGCCTCGCGGCTTTGACCGCCAGCGCCACTTCATCGCCATGACCGTCGCCGGCGGCGACATCTGGGCGGGGCTTCAGGCAGGCGACCGCTACTTCTACTGGCGGCGCTACGGCAACCGTCTGGCGATGATCGAGCCGAACTACGGCACGCGCTCCACGGGCGATCAGGAGTCGCGCTCCTCGGTGAACCGCATCTTCACCGACCGCGTGATCCTCGACATCCCGATCCTTGCCAACGGCCCCAATGGACAGCCCGTCATCGATATGGACGATCTGCTCGTCGGGCAGGCGAGCACGTTCTTCGCGGGGCAGGCGCGCGGGGCGAACACGCGCCTGGCGACCATCGCCAAGGCCAAGGCCTTCCCGGAGAACGTCGAGATCGCGTTCGAGATGCCGGTGCAGGGCGGCATCCTCCGGACGTTCCACTACTCGATCAGCCTGATCCCCGAGAACACGGGGTACAAGCCGCGCGTCGCCGACAATCGCGTCGGATTCTTTACGACCAGTTACCGCGACCTCGGCAAGTTCGACGAGGACGAGAAGTGGGTCCGCTACGTGAACCGCTGGAAGCTGGAGAAGGCCGATCCGAAACTCCGCCTCAGCCCGCCGAAGGAACCCATCGTCTTCTACGTCGAGCACACCGTTCCTGTCCGCTACCGCCGGTGGGTGCGCGAGGGCGCGCTCCAGTGGAACCGGGCCTTTGAGCAGGTCGGCATCACCGGCGCGATCGAGGTCTACTACCAGGACAAGTCCACCGGCGCGCACATGGAGAAGGACCCGGAGGACCGGCGTTACAACTTCCTCCGCTGGCTCTCGAACGACGTCTCTACCGCCATCGGCCCGAGCCGCGTCCACCCCATGACCGGCCAGATCCTCGACGCCGACGTCGTGCTCACCGACGGCTGGATCCGCGCGTTCTGGTATCAGTACAACAAGACCCTGCCCGAGCTTGCGCTCGAGGGCTTCGCGCCAGACGCGTTGGCGTGGCTCGAACAGAACCCGGAGTGGGATCCTCGTATCAGGATGTCATCGCCCGCCGAGCGAGACCACATCCTCGCCCAGCGTTCGCGCCGCGGCGTGCTCCCCTACGGCGGGCACCCGGCCGCGCTGGCCAGCGCCGGCGGGCTGGTCGGCGAGGGCGAATACGACGGGCTGCTCGGGCGCGTCAGCCAGATCAACGGCCTGTGCATGGCCTCCTACGGCAAGGCGATGGACCTCACCATCGCCCGCGTCTTCTTCGACGTGATCGGCCTGCTGGACGAAGAGCCGGCGCAGGAAGGCCGTCGCCCGCGGCGCGGGGACATCCCACCGGAGCTTGTTGAGGTTCTCAAGCAGCAACTCGCCGATGGCAACATCCCGCAGGGCATCCCGCCCGAGATCTTGGCGATGCTCCAGGAGGGCGAGCCGCAGCCCGAGGGCGAGCCGAAGAACGAAGAGGACAAGCCCAAGCCGGATCGTCCGAAGAAGGACGACGGCGACATCCTCGACGGCGTCCCCGAGTGGTTTGTCGGACCGATGCTCCGCGAACTCGTCGCGCACGAGGTCGGGCACACGCTGGGTCTGCGCCACAACTTCGCCGCCTCCAGCGTTTACACCCTCGCCGAGATCAACAGCGAGGAGTTCAAGGGCAAGAAGCCCTGGTCCGTCTCCGTCATGGACTACAACCCCGCCAACATCAACATGGGCGACGGACCCGTCCAGGGCGACTTCGCCGTCATCGACATCGGGCCGTACGACATGTGGGCGATTCGCTACGGCTACGCCCTCGACGACAAGTCGGCGCAAGAAGCGCTCAAGGAGTCCGCCAAGCGTGAGCACCGCTACGCCACCGACGAAGACACCTGGGGGCCTGACCCCGAGGCGCGCCGCTACGACATGTCCTCCGACCCGCTCGAGTACGCCGAGAGCAGCGTGCGACTCGCCGTTCACCTGCGCCAGAAACTCCTCGACCGCTTCGTGAAGGACGGCGACTCTTGGGCCAAGGCGCGACAGGGCTACCTCGTCACGCTCGGCATGCAGACCCGCTCCAACAGCATGATGGCCAACTGGGTCGGCGGCGCGTTCGTCTACCGCGACAAGAAGGGCGACCCCGACGGCCGCGCCCCGATCGAGGTCGTCCCCGCCGAGCGCCAGCGGCAGGCGCTCAACTTCGTCGTCGAGAACACCTTCCGTGACGAAGCCTTCGGACTCACGCCGGAAGTCCTCCAGTACCTCACCATCGACAAGTGGTTCGACGACGGCGGGATGCAGGCTCTCTTCGAAGACCCGACCTGGCCCGTCCATGACCGCGTCATGGGCATCCAGGCCGCCGCGCTCACCATGCTCTTGAACCCGGTGACGCTGCAGCGCGTCTTCGATAACGAGTTCCGCATCCCGGCCGATCAGGACGCCCTCACACTCGTCGAACTGCTCGACACCGTGACCGAGGCTGTCTGGACCGAGGTCAACGGCACGCCCGACCGACGCTTCACCCCGCGCCAGCCGATGGTCTCCAGCCTGCGGCGCAACCTCCAGCGCGAGCACCTCGAACGCCTCATCTCGCTCGCCCTGCCCGGCGGCACTTCCGGCGCAGCGGGCAAGCCCATCTCCGACCTCGCCACACTCACCCTGCGTCGGCTCTCGCAGCGCATCGACAAGGCGACCGCAGGCGGTGGCGCGAACATCGACGCCTACACCCTCGCCCACCTCTCCGACGCCAAGGCCCGCATCGACAAGGCCCTCGAAGCCCAGTACATCTACAACGCACGCGACATCAGCCGCGGAGCCGGTGGGGGGGGCGTCTTCTTCCAGCCCGCGCCCTCCGACAACAACGGCCGCTGACGGCCCGACCGCGACTCCGCCGTGGGGGCGGGCGCCTTCCCGTCGAAGGGGACGCGCCCGCCCCCGTTCGTTCCGCCCGACTTCCTTGGGGCGATCGGGTCGGGTTCACGCGCGATGAACGGCGCGATCATGCACGACGTCGCTCGCGACGCAGCGGAGCGCACCCACCCGGATACGCTGGATCAACGCGGTGAACGAGGCTGTCGAGCGGCAGGAGCGCTGGAACTCCCGCACTCCGGGCACGGCACGCCGTCCGGGAGGCCGTGGAGGTCGTAGCCGCAGCACTCGCACCGACCTCGCCTTCGGCGGTTCCAGCGGATGAGCGGCCGGGGGAGAAGGAGCATCGCCCACGCCGCGCTGTAGAGCGCGCAGTTGCCGAGCAGCCCGGGCCAGGCGGGCCGCAGGGGGAGCACGGCGGGGAAGGGGTGGGGCCAGTCACGCCCGCCGGGGAACGTCGTGCTCGTGAGCGCGATGCCGCCGACGGGGCGGACGCGGTACCAGTCGTATCGACCCTCGGGCGTAGCGGACTGCTCGGTGCGGAACTCGCACCACACCGCCGGCCACGGCCAGCCGCGGGCCTGCACGACGCGCGAGTCCACGCCCGGCCACGGCACGCTGCGCCCCCACGGAAGGACGGCCGGGCGCGCCCAAAGTGACACGAACCGCTCCGGGACAGGGTCGCCGTGCTCGAGGTCGGGCCAGGGGTTGGGGTGCGGCCAGACGGCGGACTCGTAGAGCGCCCGCCCGGGCATCGCGTAGCGGTTCACGACCATGAACCCAGCGCCCTCGCCGCTGTCGGGATAGCGAACGCGGAACGTGCCCCCGACGAGCGACCGGTGCGGCTGCGGCCACCACGCGAGCGACCACGCCACGGCGAGGGTGGTGAGGAGGCCGAGAGCGAGCACGGCCGCGACGCGACGCCTCATGCGAGAGTCATACCGGATGGCGCGCCGGGGGTGGCCCGGACGCACTTCCGTGCCGCGCGCTCACGGCCGTGCGACACGGCAGGATCGCATCGGCAGGACGGAGTGCCTGGGCGCCGGCCATTCCGCCGGGCCTCACGCCGTCGGCGCAGGCTCGGCCGGGTCGGCGCGCATGAAGAGCGGGTCGCCCTTAGCGATGCGCTGGCCGGGCTTGAGCGACCACGTCCCGCCCCACTCGGCCAGTTCAGCGAGCGGCGCCCTGAAGCCGGAGTCGGCGTCGTCGGGGTCGTTCAGCGGCGAGCAGTTCCACGCGCGCCAGAGCGAGGCCATCTTCGCTGGCATGGCGGGGTAGAGGAGGAGCGAGGCGATGCGGATGGCCTCGGCGCAGTGCTTGAGTATTTGTGCGAGAACAACTCGGAGCGCTACATCGTTTTCGATTTGTTTCGCGATCTTGAAGGGCTGAGTTCGGTTGATCAACAAGTCGATGTTTGTTGCGATGGCGGTTCCGCACGCCAGGGCAGAGGACAGATCGAACTGCTCAAAGTTTTCAAGCCAGTCGGCGACCTCGCTATCGACCTCGCTGCCGGTTCTGTGGAACCCAAGATCGAATGCGATCTCACCCCAGCCACCCTCTTCCGGAATTTGCCCGCCGAAATACTTCTCGATCATGTTCCCCACGCGGCTGGCGCAGTTGCCGATCCCGTTCGCAAGGTCCGCGTTGTAGACCTCCACGAACCGCGCGTGCGCGAAGTCGGCGTCCGTCGCGCCCAGCGGCCCCTGCGTCGCCAGGTACCACCGCACCGCGTCGATCGAGTACCGCCGCCCGTACGCCTCCAGCAGGTCGATCTCGATGAAGTTGCCGAGGCTCTTGCTCATCTTCCGACCCTCGGCCACGAAGTACGCGTGCGCGTACACCGTCCGCGGCAGAGGCTCGCCCAGCGCCATCAGCATCGCCGGCCAGATCACCGCGTGGAACCACAGGATGTCCTTCGCCATCACGTGCACCGTCGCCGGCCAATACTTCCGCCGCTCCGGCTCGTCCACCGCTGTCAGGTAGTTGCACAGCGCCTCGATCCACACGTACACCCGGTGCCCCGGATCGCCCGGCATCAGGATGCCCCAGTCCTCGTCGCCCTCCTTCACCGCCCGGCTCACCGGCACGTCGTTCAGCCCCTGCCGCAACCGACCGAGCACCTCGTTGCGACGCGCCTCGGGCAGCACGAACTCCGGGCGCGCATCGAAGTGCGCGCGCAGGCGGTCCTCGTACTTGCTGAGCCGGAAAAAGTAGTTCTTCTCCGTGCGTTTCTCGAGCGGCTTGCCCGTGACCGGGCTGTTGAAGCCGTGCTCCTTGGCGACGGTCTCGGTGAGGTACTCCTCCTGCGAGGCGTCGAACCAGCCGACGTAGTCGCCCAGGTAGACGTCGCCGGAGTCCATCAGGCGCTTGATGTACGCCGAGGCCCGCGTCTTGTGCCGGTCCTCGCTGGTGCGCATGAAGTCGCTCTCGGCGACCTCCATGAGGCGGAAGGCCCGGCGGAACTCCGCGGCGTTGGCGTCGGACCACTGCCGGGGCGTCAGGCCGCGCTCGCGGGCGGTGGTGACGACCTTCTCGGCGTGCTCGTCCGTGCCGGTCAGAAAGAAGACGTCCCGCCCCAGCAGCCGCGCGAAGCGTGCCGCCACGTCCGCCACGACCGTGGTGTAGCAGTGCCCGATGTGCGGGCGGTCGTTCACGTAGTAGATCGGCGTCGTGATGTAGTACGGCTCGGGCGGCATGGGGCGGATTGTAGAGGGTGGGGAGGCTCAGGCGCGCGAGAGGCCGGAGGTCCGCTCGGTGCCTCGCCAGATGTCTACTCGCCTCCGTTCTCCTGCTCCTCACCCGTACTCCCATCGTCGCCCTCGCCGGTGATCTCGTCCAGCCGCGACCGCCACTCGGCGGCCTTGGCGTCGTGCCCGGCATCTGGCTCGGCGGCGTGCCAGGCGTCGTAGAGGTCGGCGAGTCGGCGGATGATGCTGATCGTGCGTTCGTGCTCCGGGCCGAGCGCGGCCTCGAACATCGAGTGGGCTTCGAGGTATCGTTCCTCGGCCTCGGCGAAGCGCTCCATCGCGGCGAGCGTGCGGGCATGCTGGACGAGGAACCCCGCAGTGTACCAGTGGCCCTCAGGCAGGACGCGTTTCGCCGTCTCGACCGCCTCGGCCCCGAGCGACTCCGCTTCATCGAGTCGCCCAAGATCGCGCAACAATCCGCCCATCTTGCCGATCGAGTTGAGCGTGTCCGGGTGATCATCGCCGAGGACGCGCCGGGATTTCTCCAGCGCCTCGCGCAAGTACGGCATCGCCTCCTCAAAGCGGCCCATGCCCTCGAGCAAGGAGCCCGTGTTGTGAATCAAAGTGAGCGTGTAAGGGTGCTCATCACCCAGGACGTGGCGGAAGCCGGCGAGGGCCTCACGGTAGTACGGCATGGCCTCTTCGGAGCGGCCCATGCGATCGAATAGGAAGCCCACATTGCTCGTACGAGAAAGCGTATTCGGATGCTCATCGCCGAGGACCCGCCGGGACATCTCCAGCGCCTCGCGCAAGTACGGCATGGCCTCCTCGTAGCTGCCCATACGCAGGAGCAACGAGCCCATGTTGTGGATCGATGTGAGCGTATCCGGGTGCTCATCGCCGAGGACGCGCCGGGATATCTCTAGCGCCTCGCGCAAGTACTGCATGGCTTCCTCGTAGCGCCCCATGCTCTCGAGCAGAACTCCCATGTTGTTGATCGAAGCGAGCGTGTGCTGGTGCTCGTCGCCGAGGACACGGCGCCGAGTCTCGACCGCCTCGTGCACATACGGCATGGCTTCCTCGTAGCGCCCCACGCTCTCGAGCAGAACTCCCATGTTGCTGATCGAAGCGAGCGTGTCCGGGTGCTCGTTGCCGAGGACGCGCCGGGAAACCTCCATCGCCTCGCGCAAGTACGGTATGGCCTCCTCGTTGCGGCCCACTATCTCGAGCAGTATGCCCATGTAGTTGATCGAAGCGAGCGTGTCCGGGTGCTCATCGCCCAGCACTCGGCGGCGGATGTCGAGAGCCTCTTCCTGCGGTGCCGTCGCCCGGTCGAGCAGGCCGAGTTCACGCAGCGTGATCGCCACCGCCTGCAGCAGCCTCGCCTTCACCAGCGGCTGGTTCTCGAAGCCATCGGCGATCGTCTTCAGCGCACCCTCGAAGACGTTCTCGTCCAGCGTCGTCAGCGACGCGTCCGTGAAGTTGATCCCGGCCAGCGAGCGCTCGAACTCCTCCAGGGCGGCCTGAATCTCCGTCTCTTCCAGCCGCCGCGACTCCAGCACCCCGCGACGACGCTCGATCAGGTCGCGGCGCAGGCGCACGCCCATCAACTCGGCGTCGATCTCCGACAACTGGCGCTCCTGGAACGCCGCCACCTGCTCCAGTTCGTCCGCCCGTTGCTCCGCGTCCGCCTCGGCGCGCTCGGCGCGGGTCTGGGCATCGACCGCCTCGACGCGCCGGGCCTCGGCACGCAGCGCGAACGTGCTCGTGCCGACGATCCCCAGCACCAGCACAACGAACGTCGCGCACACGCCGCCGACGAGGGCCTTGTTGCGCCGCGCGAACTTGCGCAACTGGTACGCCGCGCTCGGCGGCCTCGCCGCGATCGGCTCGTCGCGCAGGTACCGCCGGATGTCCGTGCCCAGTTCCGCCGCCGTCTGGTAGCGCCGTTCCTTCTCCTTCTCCATCGACCTGCCGACGATCGTCTCCACGTCGCCGCGGAAGACGCGGTCGATCGAACTCAGCCGCGTCGGCTCGTCCTCGCGGATCACGCGCACCGCCTCGTGGATCATCCTGCGCTCGAGGGCGTAGGGCAGGCGGCCCGCGAGCAGTTCGTACAGCACCACGCCCAGTGCATAGACGTCGCTGCGCGTGTCCAGTTCCGCCGGGTCGCCGGAGACCTGCTCGGGGCTCATGTAGGGCACGGTGCCGATGAGCGCGCCGATGGCCGTCTCGACGGTCGTGGCCGCGATGTCGGCGTCCGTCGCCCGCGCCACGCCGAAGTCCAGCACCTTCGGCTGCGGTTCGGGCGGGTCGCCCATGTCGGCGACGAGGATGTTGCCCGGCTTGAGGTCGCGGTGGATGACGCCGCGGGCGTGCGCGTGCTGCACGGCGTCGCAGACCTTGGCGAAGAGTTCGAGCCGCTGCCGCAGGTTCAGGCCGCGCTGGTTGGCGTAGTTGGTAAGCGGCACGCCCTCGACGAGTTCCATGGCGAAGTACGGCGTGCCGGTGGCGGCATCGACGCCCGCCTCGTAGACCTGCGCGATGCCGGGGTGCTTGAGCCGCCCGAGCAGTTCGGCCTCGAACTCGAAGCGGCGCAGCAGCGACGCCGACATCCAGCCGGGCCGGATGAGTTTGAGCGCGACCTCGCGCTGCGGCCGGTCCTGGCGGGCGCGATAGACGACGCCCATCCCGCCGCGACCGATCACGCCGACGATGACATACCGTCCGAAGACCGCGCCCGGCTCGAGTTCGTGCACGCCCACGTCCGCGGCCCGCAGCGCCTCCGGCGGAATCGACCGCGTCAACGCATCCGGATCGACGCGCGCAGGCTCCCGCGGCTTTTCACGCTCCCCCGAGTCGGACATGGCCACAGCATACCCCAGGCGTGGCTGGGCACCGCCCGGCTGAGACTGGCGGCCATCCTGCGCCGCGCGTCCATGCACAATGAGGCTGTCTGGGCCTGTGTCGCGGATTCAACTGGTGTGCGATCCGGCAAGCCGCCGGGTGACTCCAGGCCGCTCAGCCTTGCCCCAGGAGCCGGAATGCGCTATTTTGTACCTCCCACGCCGGGGTGCGGACCTCGGAGTGGCGCAGAGGGCGTGTACCGAAGTGGTCAAACGGGACAGACTGTAAATCTGTTGGCTTATGCCTTCGCTGGTTCGAATCCAGCCGCGCCCATTCTTATTGTCGCTGCTCGTGGGTGGCTTGCGGTTCAGCCTTCCGACACTGAGCAAGTGCCGCAGTCATTGCAGTCCGGCTCATCGGACGCTGCGCCGCCGATCATCGGCTGCACGATTCGACGAGAGGGCATGATGCCCGTCGCCGAGCGTTCGATGGCCGTCCAGCGCCTGAGAGAGCCGGCTACGCGGCCCAGGACTGCCAGCGTTTCGGCTTCTTCGCCGTGCGCGTGCCGCGTTGCGGCCAGGGCGCGTTCCTCCGCTCTGCGGGCGAACGTCGGCAACCACCAAACGGCGTGATCGTTCAGGAACTTCCGGAGAGCGTCGGCGCACACTTCGGTGTGCTCGCTCGCGGTATGCTCGGCATCGCTCGTCCGGGAGTCGCAGAGTTTCGTCAGCAACAAGCCGACGAAGCCCACAATGAACTGCACATGGTCGGGGCGTCGAGGCTGCGAACCGTCGGGCCAGACACCGAAGGCGCGGTAGAACCCGCCGAGGTCCGCCATGTGCTGGGCGCGCGTCGCGGCGTCGTGCGACGGGAGGTACTCGGTCTCGCATGGCGGACAATCGCGCGAGACGACATGCCCGAGCACCCTGCGCAAGGCCCCCGAGCGTACGGTTCGGGGCAAGGCGAGCCAAGCCGAGAGTGCATTCGCATCGGTCTCGTTGGGTGGCCGTTCATTCAGACTCAAGTTGATGCCATCTATCCCGGCGAACTCGGCACGCAGCGCCTCCCAGGCCGCTGTGATGGTCGCGAGCGTACCGGTGCTGGGCGGTAGACAGGGCGGATCGCTGAATGCGTCAGCGAGCGATACAGCGGCGATGCGGCGAGCGTGGAGCAGCGCCGGGTCCATTGAGAGTGGGGGAGCGATCGTCGCTGCATTCATCGTGACCTCGTTCAGATGGAGTTCGCGTGCTGCTTCGGGCGTTCAAAGATCGGCTCCTCGATCGTGATGCGCACGATCTCGGCGTTGAAGTCGTTGAAGCCGATCACGGTGTCGTTGAAGACCTCCTGGGTCTTCGTGGAGCCGTCGGGCATGGTGACGGGGATCTCCGCGACCTTCGGCCCCTTCTCGATCTGGAAGCGAGAGATGATCTGCTGCGTCGTTCGGAAGAGCTGAAGCACGGCCAGCAGTTCGCGGTCCGGGCACGCGTATTGATCGAGCGCGTGCTGGACCCCCGGCCCGAACATCTGCTCCAGATACCCGCGCGGCACCCAGCGCGGCGGTATGTAGTAGCCGTTCGGCTCGGTCCCGAACTGCGGATAGAGCGGCAGCGCGATCTGTCGCTCTCGCACGAGGTAGTAGATCGGGTTCGACAGGTCGTGCTTCCATGTGCCGTCGTCGCCGATATTCACCAGCCCTTGCAGTCTGATCTTGCCCGGGCAGGAGGTCATGCACCGCGTCTCGGCCGGCTCACCGTTGGGGCTGATGAGCTGGTCCTTGCCCTCCAGTCGCGGGTAGCAGGCGACGCACTTCTCGCTGGTGCCCGTGGTCGAACGGAACATGGCCTTTTTGTACGGGCAGGCTTCGACGCACTTCTGGTAGCCGTTGCACCGCGACTGGTCGATCAGCACGACGCCGTCCTCGGGTCTCTTGTAGACCGCCTGCCGCGGGCACGCCGCGAGGCAGGCCGGGTAGGTGCAGTGGTTGCACAGTCGTGCGAGGTAAAAGAACCAGACCTTGTGCTCGGGGAGGCATTCACCGGCGGGCAGGTCGCCGCCCGTGCTGCGGGCGTGATCTTCGAAGACGTTCGGCGCGGCCCACTCGTCGGCGGTCGGCAGATAGCCGAGCGCGGCCTTCGGCCCGTCCGGCCCCGCGTAGTTTGCCGCCGCCTCGAAGATCGTCTTGCCGTCGAACCGCCCGAACGGAGCCTGCGCGGACCGTCCCGATCCCGAGTTCCAGACCTGCCGGCCGGGGTTCGCCCTCTCGAGCAGCGCGAGAAGTTTCGCGTCCCAGAACCGCGGATACCCGCCGAAGGGCTTCGTCTCCACGTTGTTCCACCACATGTGCTCCTGGCCGCGCCCGAACGTCCACGTG